>NZ_VFWQ01000006.1:0-367666 GCF_006442705.1 Mesorhizobium sp. B1-1-7
CTACTGCCTACTGCCTACTGCCTACTGCCTACTGCCTACTGCCTACTGCCTACTGCCTACTGCCTACCTCACCACCCTGACCACCGTCCTGTCCGACAGCAGTGGCAGCAGCCGCGCCATGGTCCGCGCCGTCACCGCGACGCAGCCTTGCGTCGGCGTGAAGCCTGGCCGCGCCAGATGGAAAAAGATCGCGCTGCCGCGCCCGCGGCGGCGCGGGGCGATGTTCCAGTCGAGCACCAGGCAGGCGTCATAGAGCCGGTCGTCGCGCCGCATGCGCTCGTGGCTGGCGCCATAGGGAATCTTGACCGGACGGTTGTAGTTGCGGTCATCAGGCACCTCGCACCAGCCGAGATCGGGCCCGATCGGCGTCATCGCCAGCCGGGTCCGGCGCGCGCCGGCAAACTGATCCCCCCGGAAATAGCCTGACAGCACCCGCATCGAGCCGAGCGGCGTGGCGCCATCGCCCTCACGCTTGTCGGCCGAGATGCCGCCACGCCCCAGCGCGCAGGCAAACACCGTGTTTCCGGCCTGCACGAGGCCCTGGGTTGGGTGCCCGGGCCTCGCCCGCACGGTCAGCACACGCAGCCGTTTTACCAAAATTGCGCCGGCTGCATTGCGATCGTGTTTTTTCTTGTATGATCGTGCCACGGAACAAATCACTGTGATCGGCTGTTGTGCCGGCCAGCTTCCGCATAAATACGCAGCGGTCAACTGAATTCACTTTTCAAAACAACGGATTGATCCATGACTTCACGCACCATCCTGATCGTCGACGACGATGACGACCTGCGCGGCACACTGGTCGAGCAATTGTCCCTCTACGAGGAATTCGACGTGCTGCAGGAATCGACTGCGGCAAAAGGCGTCAACACGGCGCGCGGCGGCCTCATCGATCTGCTCATCATGGATGTCGGCCTCCCCGACATGGATGGCCGAGAGGCGGTGAAGATTCTGCGCAAGGGCGGCTACAAGGCGCCCATCATCATGCTGACCGGCCACGACACCGATTCGGACACGATTCTCGGTCTCGAGGCCGGCGCCAATGACTATGTGACGAAGCCGTTCCGCTTCGCGGTGCTTCTGGCACGCATCCGCGCGCAGCTGCGCCAGCATGAGCAGAGCGAGGACGCCACCTTCTCGGTAGGCCCCTACACCTTCAAGCCCAGCCAGAAGCTGCTTATCGACCCGCGCGGCGCCAAGGTGCGGCTGACGGAAAAGGAAGCCTCGATCATCAAATATCTCTATCGCGCCGACCAGAAGGTGGTGACGCGCGACGTGCTGCTCGAAGAGGTCTGGGGCTACAATTCCGGCGTCACCACGCACACGCTGGAAACCCATGTCTACCGGTTGCGCCAGAAGATCGAGCGCGATCCTTCCAATGCGGAAATTCTTGTGACAGAAAGCGGTGGCTACAAGCTGGTTCCTTAAACATTTCATTATCCAATGAGCGGTCTGGGCGGGACCGCTTTCGGGTACGATCCTGTCGGAGGGGATTCAGGGTCTGCTCGTGAAGGAGGGATTGGACTGACCGTTCGGGGACGCAGCTAGAGATGGCGTTGGATGACGACATCCGCATCCTGTCCGCCGTGAGGCTCTTCGAGGGCTTCACGCAGGAACAGTTGCGCCTACTCGCCTTCGGCGCCGAAACCACCTTTTTGCAGGCCAACCACAAGCTTTACCGTGAAGACGACGTCGCTGACTCGGCCTATGTCGTCGTCAGCGGCCTCATCGTGCTCTATCGCGAACAGAACGGTGAACGCATCCCGATCGGCAAGGTCGGCCCCGGTACCATGCTCAGCGAACTGGCGTTGATCGCCGACACCAACCGGTTGACCAGCGCGTCGGCCGAGATCGACTCGGAAGTGATCCGGCTCAGCCGCAAGATGTTCCGCCGCATCCTGGAGGAATATCCGGAAGTCGCGGTGAAGTTGCATGACCGCATATCCGAGGAATTCCAGGCGATGATCCGCCGCATCGAGAAACTGGCGCCGCGCTTTTCGGAGTGAGCTAGTCCAGGTCGAACCGCGCAATCACCGGCACGTGGTCCGACGGGCGTTCCCAGCCGCGCGCCAGGCGCAGGATTTCGTAGCCGGTGAAGCTTGGCACCAGGTTCGGCGACGACCAGACATGGTCGAGCCGCCGGCCCCGGTTCGACGCTTCCCAGTCCTGCGCGCGATAGCTCCACCAGGTGTAGAGTTTCTGTTCTGATGGCACGTTGAGCCGCATCAGGTCGATCCAATTGCCGGCCAGCCGCATCGCTTCGAAGTTCTCGGTCTCGACCGGCGTGTGGCTGACCACGTTGAGCAGTTGCTTGTGCGACCAGACATCATGTTCGAGCGGCGCGATGTTGAGGTCGCCGACCAGGACCGAAGCCGAGACCTCGTCATGCTCGGCGCGGATGGCGTTCATCTCGGCGACGAAATCGAGCTTGTGCTTGAATTTCTTGTTGATCACGGGATCTGGCTCGTCGCCGCCCGCCGGCACGTAGAAATTGTGCACCAGGATCGTCTTGCCGCCGGCCCGCACCGTCACCGACAGATGCCGGCTGTCCTCGATGTCGCAAAAGCGGCGCTTCTCGACCACCGCGATCGGCCGCCGCGCCACCGTCGCCACGCCGTGGTAGCCCTTCTGGCCGTGGAAGGCGATGTGCTCGTAGCCGAGCTTGCGGAACGCCTTTTCCGGAAACAGCTCATCGGGAACCTTGGTTTCCTGCAGGCACAGCACATCCGGCTCCTGCTCGACCAGCAAGCGCTCGACGATCGGCATCCGCAGGCGCACGGAGTTGATGTTCCAGGTGGCGATGGAAAAGGGCATGCGCGGGAATCCAGTCCGGGGCAGAGCAAGCCCCGCCAGCTCTAGGACGGCCCGACAGGACATTGTGCCCTATGAAGTTGGTTCCCGAACTACTGCCAGCCGCGCGATATAAAAACAAGCGGGTGCTAACCGCCAATCTCAGCGCCGCCCCTCATTGCCCTGCCGGGCATTTCTCCCCGTAAACGGAGAGAAAGAAGCTGGCCGGGCCGCAGCGCCTTCTTTCAACGCTTGCAACTAGCGAAATCGGCGATGACAGCGTCCTTCTCACCCGCTCACGGGGAGAGATGGCGGCAGCCAGATGAGGGGCAGCGCTAGCGCCCAAAAAACTTGCCGCTGCGACGGAAACTACCTTGTCTTCGTATTGAGCTCGCGGTTGGCCGTATAGTCGATGGCAAAGGTGTCGGGAGCGAAGCTGACGCCTTCCTTGGTGTTGAAGATCATCACCGTGGTGTCCTTGCCCTGGGCGTCGGTGATCGTCCACTGGCGCAAATCATAGGTTTTCGGATCGAACATCATGGTGATGCGCGCATTGCCGAACACCGACTTGTCGGAAAGCTGGATGGTGGTGAGATCATCCTCTTGCTTGACGCTTTTGACGCGATCACCGGAGAGGTCGATGCGGTCGTCGAGCAAAAGTTTCAGCGGCGTCTTCGACAGCGGATAGAGATCGGACGTGTTCATTTTCTTGTTGAGGATGACCACCGACTTGCCGTCGGAAATCACCTTGAAATTCGACGAGCCGTCATAGTTGAAGCGGATCTTGCCCGGCCGTTCGAGGAAGAACTTGCCGCCGGTCTGCTCGCCCTTGGGGCCGAACTGGACGAATTCGCCACTCATCGATTTGACTGCGGAAAAATGGTCGGCGATCTTCTGCGCGGCAGCGGGCACGGCCGCCTGCGCCGAGGCCAGCAGCTGGAACCCGGGCACCAAATTGATGGCGGCGGCACCCGCGAAGGCAAGGCCAAGGCCGAGCAGTTGGCGGCGCGTCGGGGCAAGATCGCTGAGCACTGAAAGATCGTTTTTCATATCGGTCACTCTCGTCTGATTCCTGATTTGGTGGCTGTGGTGGACCCCCAGTTGGGCTTAAGTTTGACCAGGCGAACGCTGCCTCCCGCCATGAACGCGCCAGAAAGTTCAAAGTTGCCGCGAACGCCCCATCGTCAGAACTTGTCGTCTTCGGTCGGCACCAGGATTTCGCGTTTTCCCGCGTGGTTGGCCGGGCCGACAATGCCTTCCTTTTCCATCTTCTCGATGATCGAGGCGGCGCGGTTGTAGCCGATGCCGAGACGGCGCTGGATATAGCTGGTCGACGCCTTGCCATCGCGCAGCACCACGGCGACCGCCTGATCGTAGGGGTCGTCGGAATCCTCGAAATTACCGCCGCCACCGCCGCCAGATCCGCCCTTGCCGGACGGTTCGTCATCATCCTCGTCGTCATCCTCGGTGATCGCGTCGAGATATTCGGGCACGCCTTGCAACTTCAGATGCGCAACGATCTTCTCCACCTCCTCGTCGGCGACGAAGGGGCCGTGCACGCGCTGGATGCGGCCGCCGCCGGCCATGTAGAGCATGTCGCCCATGCCGAGAAGCTGTTCGGCGCCCTGCTCGCCCAGGATGGTGCGGCTGTCGATCTTCGACGTCACCTGGAAGGAGATGCGGGTCGGGAAGTTGGCCTTGATGGTGCCGGTGATGACGTCGACCGACGGGCGCTGCGTCGCCATGATGACGTGGATGCCGGCGGCACGCGCCATCTGCGCCAGGCGCTGCACCGCGCCTTCGATGTCCTTGCCGGCGACCATCATCAGGTCGGCCATTTCGTCGATGATGACGACGATATAGGGCATCGGCTCGAGATCGAGATCCTCGGTCTCGTAGATCGCCTCGCCCGTCTGGCGGTCGAAGCCGGTCTGCACCGTGCGCGAAATCTTCTCGCCCTTCTTCTCGGCCTGTTGGACGCGTGCGTTGAATCCGTCGATGTTACGCACACCGACCTTGGACATCTTGCGGTAGCGGTCCTCCATCTCGCGCACGGTCCATTTCAGCGCCACGACGGCCTTCTTCGGATCGGTGACGACGGGCGTGAGCAGATGCGGGATGCCGTCATAGACGGAGAGTTCCAGCATCTTCGGGTCGATCATGATCAGCCGGCATTCCTGCGGCGTCAGCCGGTAGAGCAGCGACAGGATCATGGTGTTGATGGCGACCGACTTGCCGGAGCCGGTGGTGCCGGCGACCAGCACGTGCGGCATCTTGGCGATGTCGACGATGACCGCCTCGCCATTGATGGTCTTGCCCAGCGCCAGCGCCAGCTTGGCCTTGGTGGTCTCGAAATCACGGCTGGCCATGATTTCCCGCAGATACACCGTCTCGCGCTTGGCGTTCGGCAGTTCGATGCCGATGGCGTTGCGCCCCGGCACAACGGCGACGCGGCAGGCGATCGCGCTCATCGAGCGGGCGATGTCGTCGGAAAGGCCGATAACGCGCGACGATTTGATGCCCGGCGCCGGTTCGAGCTCGTAGAGCGTGACGACGGGACCCGGGCGGACGGCGATGATCTCGCCCTTGACGCCGAAATCTTCCAGAACGCCTTCGAGCAGGCGCGCATTCTGTTCCAGCGCGTCCTTGGACAGGCTTGGGTCTCGCGCGACGTTCTTCGGTTCGGACAGGAAATGCAGCGACGGCATTTCGAACGTGTCCGAGCCGATCATCGATGTCTGCGCCTCGCGCTGGACGCGGGCGCCCGGGGCCGGGCGCGGCGCCGGCGCCTCGACGCGGGTGGCGGCATCGGAACGGAACTGCTGCACCTTGGCCGTGGGCGCGGCACGGCGCTGGGCGACGGGCTCGTCGTCGAAATCCATGTCCCGGTCGTCACGGTCGAAGACGTCGTCATCGTCGGGATCGACGGAAACGCTACGGTCATTGACCATGGCGGCGAAGAATTCAGGCTCGACGCGGGCGCGGCCGTCCTGGCTCATGCGTGATTCTGCGAACTCGGCCGATTCGACCCGTTCGGCGGCACGGCGCCAGGCGCTGGCGCGCGGCTCCATCTCCGGCTCGTACTCGTCCCGCTCGCGCTGGCGGCGCACGGCACGGCGATGCATCCATGCACGCAACGAGAGCCACCAATGGGTGATCGCACCGAGTGCCAATATGCCCTCGTCGCCCTCATCCTCGTCATTGTCGAACAAAAGCTCGTCCTCGCGCGGGTCAGCGGCGGGCGGCTCTTCCATGACGGCGAAGCCGTTCTTGCGTCCGGTCAGCGCCGCGCCGTAGGCGAACAGCCAGAGCGCCGGCGCGGCCAAAAGCACGGCAAGCACGCTGGCGATCAGGCCGGTCGGATAGCCGCCGATGAGGACACCGGGAATCTTCAGCACCATGTCGCCGAACACGCCGCCAAGGCCGGTCGGCAGCGGCCAGGTCTTGGGCGGGACGATGCAGCCGGCGATCGCGGCGCAAAGCAGCGCGAAGCCGAACCAGTACAGACCGCGCTTGGGCAGCCTGTCGACACCGCGCGCCGAAAACAGCAGGTACCCCCAGATCACCGCCGGAACCAGCGCGGCAACCGCGGCGAGGCCGAAAAACTGCATGGCAAGGTCGGAGAACACCGCGCCGGCATAGCCCATGGCGTTGGTGACGATGTTGTTCGTCGCGTGCGAGAAGCTTGGATCGGCAACGTTCCAGGTGGCGAGGCTGGCGATCCCGAAGGCAACAGTCAGGAACAGGCCGACGCCGACAAGCCGACCGACCTGGCGTCGCGCGAAAGCCTGGATGCCGTGCCCCGTATCGGCCATCGCGAGCGGTGCTGAAGCCCCTGAACGCATGCTCTTCCCCGTCAGTGATTGCCTGGCCCGAGCGCATGACGCACTCCGGCAGATTCGGAGGCCAGACTAGCCGTGGGAAGGTTAAGGCTGCATTAACTATAAGGCCGGTGGAGCCACTCCCATTGCATGAAAATCTTCCGGCCAACCCAGCCGCATGAAAATGGCGGGCGCGTTGGCCCGCCATCCATTCGTTTTGGGATCGGGCAGCGCGTTACTTGTTGGCCCCGCCAAGCGCCTTCACATTGGCGCAGAACTCGGCATGAGGCTTGCTCATCGCCGCGTCCTGGCATTCCTTCATCATGGCGTCCTGCTTCTCCTTCGGCATGGCCATGAAGGCGGCCTTGAATTCTTCCATCGGCTTCATGGTTTTCATGCTGGAATCGGTGAAGAACGGCGCCATGTTGTCCGGTTCGTCGAGAGCACCGGCAAGTGCCACGCCACTGACCATGGAAAGCGCGAGTGCCCCGAGGCAGATATTCTTGAAGTTCATGTGAAAATTCCTTCCCTGTGTTTAAAAAAACGATCGTCGGAACGGCGATCGTCCCCATAGTTCGGGGCCAGGGCGGTCAATGTTTCTTCGAAAAGCTTGTTCACGCGAACGTGATTTCGTGAATCCCGGCAGCGACAGAATGCCTGCACCAAAAAAGAGGCCCGGATGCGATCCGGGCCTCAAGGCGTGAACTCCTTTCGGGAGTGTCACGACGGGATTTTCTTCGAAGCAATTCCAGGGTGCCAGTGCCTTGCCGCCCGCGACTGCGTGGAACAGGCAAGGGACCGGCGGGAGGAGGATCCGCCGGTCCCGTTGGCCAAGCAGGCCTTATGGCACCACTTCGCCATGCTGGGAGATGTCGAGGCCCTCGACCTCTTCCTGGGTCGTCGGACGCAGCCCAACCAGTGCCTTGACCACGTAGAGGATCACGAAGGTGGCGACGGCCGTCCATACGATGGTGACCGCGACGCCGTAGATCTGCTTGCCGAGCGAAGCGCCCGATGACAGGCTGTTGATCGCAGGATCGGCCAGCACGCCGGTGAGCAGAGCGCCCACCACGCCGCCGACGCCGTGCACGCCGAAGGCGTCCAGCGAGTCGTCATAGCCGAATATGTGCTTCACCTTGACCGCCGAGATGTAGCAGATGACGCCGGCAAGAATGCCGACGATGAAGGCGCCGGTCGGGTTGACGAAGCCGGAAGCCGGCGTCACCGCGACGAGGCCGGCGACGGCACCCGAGATGATGCCGAGCACCGAAGGCTTCTTGGCGACGATCCATTCGGCGAACATCCAGGCCAGCGCCGCCGCGGCGGTGGCAACCTGGGTGTTGAGCATGGCCGCACCGGCAAGGCCGTCAGCCGCCAGTTCCGAACCGGCGTTGAAGCCGAACCAGCCGACCCACAGCAGCGAGGCGCCGATCACCGAATAGACCAGGTTGTGCGGCGCCATGTTGGTGGTGCCGTAGCCTTCGCGCTTGCCCAGGACCAGCGCGCAGACCAGGCCCGCGACACCGGCATTGATGTGGACGACCGTGCCGCCCGCGAAGTCGAGCACGCCAGCTGAGCCGAGGAAGCCGCCGCCCCAGACCCAATGCGCGATCGGCACGTAGACGATGAGCAGCCAGAGCGCCATGAAGATCAGCAGTGCCGAGAATTTGAAGCGCTCGGCGAAGGCGCCGGCAATCAGCGCCGGGGTGATGATGGCAAAGGTCATCTGGAACATCGAGAAGACGAACTCGGGAATGTTCGCGACCCCCGGCAGCCACAACGACGAGGTCGTGATGCCGTGGTGGAAGAATTTCGAGGCGCCGCCGATATAGCTGTTCATGCCGCCGCCGTCTGAGAAGGCCAGCGAATAGCCGAACATGAACCACAGCACCGTCACCAGGCAGGTGATGGCAAAGCTCTGCATGACGGTGGCAAGCACGTTCTTCTTGCGCACCATGCCGCCGTAGAACAGCGCCAGCCCGGGGATGGTCATCATCAGCACCAGCGCCGTCGAGGTCAGCATCCAGGCGGTGTTGCCGGTGTCGAGCACTGGCGTTGGCGCGGCGGCCGCCGCGGCCGGAGCCGCTTCCTGCGCGAAGGCGGCGACGCTGCCCAACGCTGCGAGAGCGAGCGAGCCCAAAAGGGCGGCGCGTCCCGTCGTCTTCAAGGTAGAAGAAATATTCATTGAACTCTCCATTGGAATACGTGTTCGCCGCTCAGAGCGCGTCGGTGTCTGTTTCGCCGGTGCGGATGCGCACCGCCTGATCGATGCCGAAAACGAAGATCTTGCCGTCGCCGATCTGGCCGGTCTTGGCGGCCGCCGTGATGGCTTCGACGGCCTTGTCGACCATGTCGCCACTGACCGCGACCTCGATCTTGATCTTCGGCAGGAAACTGACCGCGTATTCCGCCCCGCGATAGATTTCCGTATGCCCCTTCTGACGCCCGTAGCCTTTGACTTCGGTGACGGTCAGGCCCTGGATGCCGACGGCGGTCAGCGCTTCGCGTACCTCGTCGAGCTTGAACGGCTTGATGATTGCCATCACGATTTTCATAAGGTTTCACCCTTTGCTGTTGCGGTGACCCGCGTTTGCACGACTTCACCGATCCCAAAGAGCCGGAGAGTGCCAACAAGGATTCAAGCTTCATGCCAATTGCGGAGGCAGAACATTAACCCGTTGTAAACAAAAGGATTGAGAGGCTGTCGGCCGCCTCGTGCACGCAGGCACGCCAAAGCATATGCACAAAAAATGTGCAATTTTTCGAAATTGCCTATTTCGCCGGCTTTGTGCATGGGACCGAAACACGGAGCCGGTTTTCGCGGACAAACGGTTTTCGTTTGTCCAGAGATCCTGCTCAAACAAGACTCGCATTGCTCAACGCTTGAGCCGGATCAAGCCTTCCTGGGCCATCGAGGCGATCAGCGTGCCGTCGCGTGCATAGAGCGTACCGCGGCTGAAGCCGCGCGATCCCGAGCTCGACGGGCTGTCCTGCGCATAGAGCAGCCAGCCGTCGAGCGCGTGCGGCCGGTGAAACCACATCGAATGGTCGAGGCTCGCCGCCTGGATATCGGGATCGAACAGGCCGCGCCCATGCGCGAAGGTCGAGGTGTCGAGCAGCGTCATGTCGGAGAGATAGGCGAGCAGTACCGACTGCAGCGCCCGGTCGTCGGGAACCGGCCCGGCAAGGCGGATCCAGACATTCTGGCGGGGCGGCAGCTTGTCGCGGCTTTCATAGTGCTGGAGATTGACCGGCCTGAGCTCCAGCGGCCGCTCGCGCGCCCAGAAACGGCGCACCGCGTCCGGCACGCGCTCGGCTTTTTCGAGCAACTGACGCTGCGTCTGCAGACCTTCCGGCGGCGGTACGTCGTCGGGCAGCGCGAATTGGTGTTCGAGCCCCTTCTCGTCGACCTGGAACGAGGCTTCCAGCGAAAAGATCGCCTGTCCGTGCTGGATCGCCAGCACGCGGCGGGTGGTGAAGGAACCGCCGTCGCGGATGCGGTCGACCTCGTAGATGATCGGCACCTTGATGTCGCCCGGCCGCATGAAATAACCGTGCAGCGAATGCACGAAGCGGTCGGACTCCACCGTACGCTGCGCCGCCACCAGGGCCTGGGCGATGGTCTGGCCGCCGAACACGCGCTGCCACTCCACTTGGGGGCTGCGACCACGATACAGATTGTGTTCCAGCCTCTCGAGGTCGAGAATGCCGAGAAGCTCGTCCATGGCCGCCGTCATGTTTTGTGACCTCGCCTCAAAATTGCTATGGCGGTTTCCGACAGGAAGAACGAGCCGTCAAGGGCGCAAGCCCCGGTCGACGCGCAAGGAGCCAAGACATGGAACGCAAGGCGGACGCCAAGACCAGATCCGGGCTCGATGTTCTCGTGGCCGGCGCCGGCTATGTCGGCCTGGCCACCGCCGTCTCGCTGAAGCAGGCCCGTCCGGGCCTTGCCGTGGCGCTGGTCGATGCCGCGCCCGCCGGCGCCTGGCAAAAGGATGGCCGCGCCTCGGCGATCGCCGCGGCCGCCTGCCGCATGCTCGATCAGCTCGGCGTCTGGGCCGAGATCGCGCCGCAGGCCCAGGCGATCACCGAAATGATCATCACCGATTCGCGCAGCGCCGATCCGGTGCGCCCGGTCTTTCTGACCTTCGGCGGCGAAGTGGCGCCTGGCGAGCCCTTCGCGCATATGGTCGCCAACCGGGCGCTGAACGGCGCCTTGCGGGCCAGGGCCGAAAAGCTCGGCATCGACATCATCGAAGGTGTTGCCGTGCAAGGCTTCGAAACCAATAGCGCCGGCATGTCGGTGCATCTGGCCGACGGTGCCGCGCTGACGGCACGGCTTTTGGTTGCCGCCGACGGCGTCAATTCGAAGCTGCGCGACATGGCCGGCATCAAGACGGTGAAATGGGACTATGGCCAGTCGGGCATCGTCTGCACCGTGGCGCATGAACGCCCGCACAATGGCCGCGCCGAAGAGCACTTCCTGCCAGCCGGCCCGTTTGCCACCTTGCCGCTGAAACCCGATGAGGACGGCACCAACCGCTCGTCGATCGTCTGGGTCGAACGCGCGGAGGATGCCAAGGCGCTCGTGGAAGGGGACGATCTCGTCTTCGAGCACGAACTCGAACTGCGCTTCGGCCTGAAGCTCGGCGAAATCCGCGTCGCCGACAAACCGCGCGCCTGGCCGCTCGGCCTCACTATCGCACGTGCCTTCGTCGCCCCGCGCATCGCGCTTGCCGGCGACGCAGCCCACGGCATCCACCCGATTGCCGGCCAGGGGCTCAATCTCGGCTTCAAGGATGTGGCGGCGCTCGCCGAGGTGATCGTCGAGGCGGACCGGCTCGGCCGGGACATCGGCGCGCTCGACGTGCTCGAGCGCTACCAGCAATGGCGCCGCTTCGACACGCTGCAGATGGGCGTCACGACGGATGTGCTGAACCGGCTGTTTTCCAACGACATCGCCCCGCTGCGCACCGTCCGCGACATCGGCCTCGGCCTCGTCGAACGCATGCCGCGCCTGAAGGATTTTTTTATCCGGCAGGCGTCGGGACTGTCAGCCGGCACGCCGCGCCTGTTGAAGGGCGAAGCGATCTGACCATCTCACGGACGGACACGCCAGAGAGTGCGGTCAAGCCTAGTTGACCTCGAAACCGAGCTTCTGCCGCAGCCGCAAAATGCGCTGGTCGGCGATCTCGAGGCGCTTCTCGCCGCCCTGGGCGGCGCGGTTGACCATCTGCAGGAGATCGTTGCGTTCCGACACGTCGAGACGCTCGCGCAGGAACGGCGCCAGTTTGTCGATGACGATCGTCGTGTCGTCGATCTGCGAGGCCGCCCATTTGGCGTAGATCACCGCCTCGTCAGTCTTCTTCTTGTCGGCGATTTCCGAGATCACCGACCGAATGACTGCCTCGCGCTGCGGCAGCACCGGCCCATTCTCGGAGACGATCGCGGTGATGAGCGTTGCCGCCGCCACCACCGGGTCGTCGATCGCCGTCAGCGGCGACAGGGCCGCCTGCTTGCGCAGTTTCTTGCGACGCACGGAGCCCTGGACCCGGCCGATCACATCGGCAACGTCACGCGCGGCCTCGTTCATGGCCTTCATCCGGTACCACCAGAGCGCCGCTGCTCCGAGCACGCCAAGAACGGCAATCAGGAAAGGCATGTCGGATTCCCCCAAGATCCCGGCGACGATAGGAGAACTCTCGGCTTGCTTCAACGGCGAAGAAATCTCGGCGGCTCCGCCAGGCACCTAGAGCAATTCCAGGAAAAGTGTGAAGCGGTTTTCCGTCCGGAATTGCGTCAAAACAAAGAGTTAGAGCAGTTCACCGTTTCCGTTAAACGGTGGACTGCTCTATCCCGTTGGGCCGCAGGCAAACAATCCTGCCTATGATCCCGGCACATTGTAGATCGCGCGCACCTCGATGGTGCCCAGTTCAGCCAGCGGAATGTCGCCGGCGATGTCCAGCGCCTCCTCGAGACTGTCGGCTTCGATCATCACGAAACCGAGCAGCTGCTCCTTGGTTTCGGCGAAAGGGCCGTCGGTGATCAGGCGCTTGCCCTCGCGCCGCCGCACCGACTTCGACGTCCTCACCGATTGCAGCGCTTGCGCGATGATCAGCTTGCCCGCTTGATCCAAGGACCTGTCATGGGCCAGCGAATCGGCATCGAGCTTGGCCATCCCCTCCGGGGTCAGCGCGTAGAGATCCTTCTCCTCACCATAGACCAGGCAGACATATTTCATTTCGAACTCCCGTGCTGGGATGAATCATAGGATGCCGCGACGAGCATGTCAGCCTTGCTGTCGACCGCCGCCGCATGGTCGAGAAAGCACGCCGCGACCGCGATGATGGCGATAGCCGCCAGCAGCCTGCCGAAACCGGACGCCGGCGGATCCAGCCACAAGTCTTGCCGTCGCTGAGCCTTGCGGCCCGGGCTCTTCCACTGTGCGAAAAACAGGTTGTCCATGTGAACCTCCATCCGGCCACAACCCCGTGGCCGCCCGCAGGACGGTCGGGCCGGATGGAAGTCGACATTTTTGCACGCACTTTTTTCAAAAAGTTCGAAACCGTCGCAGCCCAACACCGCGCAATGTCCAAAGAGCACAGTGGCCTTCGTGTCCGCGCGCGCTATAGTTGACCTGACGCCGGGCTCACCCAGGCAACCAGCCAAGACAACCGGCCACCGCAACCAAGGAGGACTTCATGGACCGCACTGCAAACGCCGTCTGGAAAGGCAATCTGAAAGAGGGCCAAGGCACGCTCGACACGCAGAGCGGGACGCTCAAGGGCACGCCCTATTCGTTCAAGGCGCGCTTCGAGGACGAGAGCGGTAAATCCGGCACCAATCCGGAAGAGCTGATCGCGGCGGCCCACGCCGGCTGCTACGCCATGCAGCTTTCGCACTTCCTGGCCGAGAACGGCACGCCCGCCGCCGAGCTCGACGCCAAGGCCGTGGTGACGTTGGCTCCCGGCACCGGCATCACCGGCAGCGCCATCACGCTGGTCGGCAAGGTGCCGGGCATCGATGCGGCGAAATTTGGGGAATTGGCCGAGAAAGCCAAGGCCGAATGCCCGGTCTCGAAGGCACTCGGCGCCATCAACGTATCGCTCGACGCCCGGCTCGGCTGAGCAGACGTGACCTGAGATGACGAACGCCGGCCTGAGAGCCGGCGTTTTCAGTACAGGCGCCGACGCCCCTGCGCGGCAACCTGGGATCAGAGCAATTCCAGGAAAAGTGTGAAACGGTTTTCCGTCCGGAATTGCGTCAAAACAAGAAACTAGAGTGGTTCGCCGTTTTCGTGAAACGGTGAACCGCCGCTCTGGCAGCCTCAACCGCCCAGCGCATCAAGCCGGGCGCGTAGTGCGGCGACTTCCTGCTCCAGTGCTTCCAATCGCGCTTCCAGGTCGGAGGCAGGCATGGCCGGCGCGCTCCGCTGGGCCGAAAGGGCGGCAACGTCCACCGGGCCGGCGAGGAGATGCACATAGCGGTCCTCGCGTTGGCCTGGCCCGCGCGGGATTTCCTGGATCAGCGGCGGGCGACGGCCGATCAGCATGTCGAGTTCACCGCGCAGATCCTCGATCGACGAAAACCGCGCCATGCGCTCAGTCCGCGCCAGGAGTTCATGCGCCGTCTGTGGCCCGCGCAACAGGAGCAGGCCGAGCAAGGCGGTCTGCGGCGTCGTCAGCGAGAAGCGCTGCGCCATCTGATGTTCGTAGCGCTCCACGCGCGAGCCGAACATCTGCCGCACCAGCCCCTTCTGCTCGAGCAGCTTCAATGCCCGGTGCACCTCTGTCTGCTCCAGCGCCATCACAGGTTCGCGCGCCGTCTTCTGGTTGGCGGCGGCAAGTGCGGCATTGAGCGTCAGCGGATAGACATCCGGCGTCAGCTCCTTCTTCTCGATCAGGCAGCCGAGCACCCGGGCTTCGATGGGGGAAAGGATGGGAAGGTCTTCGCTCATTGGATGAGTATCCTTTTTGAGGTCGAGGGACAGCACCCCCCTCTGTCCTGCCGGACATCTCCCCCGCAAGGGGAGAGATCAACAGCTTCAGCGCTGTCCATCCACTCTTGCAACGGTGGAAAGTAGCGAAAGTCGAGATGACGGCCAATCTCCCCCCTTGCGGGGGAGATGTCCGGCAGGACAGAGGGGGGTGTGACGGATCGCTACGGACGACAATTTCGTCGAGACTGACCTCCGCCTAGACCCGTCTCTCCACCATCATCTTCTTGATCTCGGCGATTGCCTTGGCCGGGTTCAGCCCCTTTGGACAGGTCTGGGCGCAGTTCATGATGGTGTGGCAGCGATAGAGCCGGAACGGATCCTCGAGATTGTCGAGGCGGTCGCCCGTGGCCTCGTCGCGGCTGTCGATCAGCCAGCGATAGGCCTGCAGCAGGGTTGCCGGGCCGAGATAGCGGTCGCCGTTCCACCAGTAGCTCGGGCACGAGGTCGAGCAGCAGGCGCACAATATGCATTCGTAGAGCCCGTCGAGCTTCTCGCGGTCCTCATGGCTCTGCAGCCATTCCTTGGCCGGCTCCGGCGACACCGTCTTCAGCCATGGCTCAATCGAGGCGTGCTGGGCGTAGAAATTGGTGAGGTCGGGCACCAGGTCCTTCACCACCTGCATGTGCGGCAGCGGATAGACTTTCACGGCGCCGGAAATGTCGTCGCAGCCCTTGGTGCAGGCCAGCGTGTTGGAGCCGTCGATGTTCATGGCGCAGGAGCCGCAAATGCCTTCGCGGCAGGAGCGGCGCAAGGCCAGCGTCGGGTCGATCTTGTTCTTGATCCACAGCAGCGCGTCGAGCACCATCGGCCCGCAATCGTCCATATCGACGAAATAGGTGTCGATGCGCGGATTCTCGTCGTCGTCGGGCGACCAGCGATAGATGCGGTATTCCCGCAGATTGGTGGCACCCTCCGGCTTCGGCCAGGTCTTGCCCTGCTGGATCTTCGAGTTCTTGGGGAGCGTCAGTTCGACCATTTACCTCAGGTCCTTTCGGATGACGAGCTTCAGCCCGGACCAGATTTCATTGACGGCGGCGACCTTCACATCGACAAGGTCGAGCTTCAGCGCTTCAGTGCGGACAACGCCTTCGGTGACGTCGGTCGGCACCTTCGACGCTTTTTTCGGCCAGGACACCCAGACCATGCCGCCGCGCTTGATCGCCGCCTCGACATCGCAAAGGCGATCCTCGATCTCGGCGCGCTGCCGGGTGAAGGCATGGACGGCGTCGTATCTTTGATGGCTGCCCGAAATGTCGGACCATTCGGCAAGCCGGTCGACCTCGGCAAAGGCCACGGCGTCAGCCAAGTCGTCGAGTTCTGGCGGCAGCGCGATGAAGGCAGCGGTCATACCGTCCTTCAGGCCGAGCTTGGCCGGAAGGGGCGTGCCGGAATATCCCGCTGCCACCAGCGCCATGGTCAATACACCCTGGCCTTTGGCGCGATCTTAGCCGGGTTGATACCGCCGTCGGCTTCCTTGCGCTGCAATTCGGTGTGCACCGGCCGATAGCTGAGCGTCACCTCGCCGGCTTCGTTGAGCCGCGCCAGCGTATGCTTGCGCCAGGTCACGTCGTCGCGCGCCGAAAAGTCCTCGCGGGCGTGTGCGCCACGGCTCTCCTTGCGCGCCGCGGCGCCATAGACCGTGGTGATGGCATTGGCCATCAAATTTTCCAGCTCAAGCGTCTCGACCAGGTCGGAGTTCCAGATCATCGAGCGGTCGGACACTTTTATGTCCTTGAGCTCGCCCCAGATCTGCGAGACGCGCTTGCAGCCATTGTCCAGCGATTCCTGGGTGCGGAACACCGCCGCGTCCTCCTGCATCGCCTTCTGCATCTTCTCCCGCAGCACCGCCGTCGGCGTCGAGCCGTTGGCGTGGCGCAGCCGGTCGAAGCGATCCATGGTCTTTTCGACAGAGGCTTCGTTGGGCGAAGGGATCGCCGAATTGCGGTCGATGACCTGGCCGGCCCGGATCGCGGCCGCGCGGCCGAACACGACCAGATCGATCAGCGAGTTCGAGCCCAGCCGGTTGGCGCCGTGCACCGAGGCGCAGCCCGCCTCGCCGACGGCCATCAGTCCGGGCGACACCCGGTCCGGGTTTTCAGCGGTAGGATTGAGCACTTCGCCCCAATAGTTGGTCGGCACGCCGCCCATATTGTAGTGCACCGTCGGCAGCACGGGGATCGGCTCCTTGGTCAGGTCGACGCCGGCGAAGATCTTGGCCGATTCCGAAATGCCGGGCAGCCGCTCATGCAGGACGGCCGGGTCGAGATGGTCGAGATGCAGGAAGATATGGTCCTTCTTCGGACCGACGCCGCGGCCCTCGCGGATTTCCAGCGTCATGCAGCGCGACACCACGTCGCGCGAGGCAAGGTCCTTGGCCGACGGCGCGTAGCGCTCCATGAAGCGCTCGCCTTCGGAATTGACGAGATAGCCGCCCTCGCCGCGCGCGCCTTCGGTGATCAGGCAGCCGGCGCCGTAGATTCCGGTCGGGTGGAACTGCACGAACTCCATGTCCTGCAGCGGGAAGCCGGCCCTGGCCGCCATGCCGCCGCCGTCGCCGGTGCATGTGTGTGCCGACGTCGCCGAGAAATAGGCGCGCCCATAGCCGCCGGTTGCCAGCACCACCATCTTGGCCGAGAACCGGTGGATGGTGCCGTCGTCGAGATTCCAGGCGACGACGCCGGTGCAGGTGCCGTCCGGCTCCATGATCAGGTCGAGCGCGAAATACTCGATGAAGAACTGCGCGTTGTGCTTCAGCGACTGGCCATATAGCGTGTGCAGCATGGCATGGCCGGTTCGGTCGGCGGCGGCACAGGTGCGCTGCACGGGCGGGCCTTCGCCGAAATTCATCATCATGCCGCCGAACGGCCGCTGATAGATCTTGCCCTCTTCGGTGCGCGAGAACGGCACACCGTAATGCTCGAGCTCGTAGACGGCGGCGGGCGCCTGCTGGACCATATACTCCTGCGCGTCGATGTCGCCCAGCCAGTCCGACCCTTTGACGGTATCGAAGAGATGCCATTGCCAGTTGTCCGGGCCCATATTGGCGAGCGAAGCGGCAATGCCGCCTTGCGCGGCCACCGTGTGCGAGCGGGTCGGGAACACCTTGGTGATGCAGGCCGTGCGCAGGCCCTGTTCGGCCATGCCGAGCGTGGCGCGCAGGCCAGCCCCTCCGGCGCCGACGACCACCACATCGAATTTGTGGTCGACGAAAGTATAGCCTGCCGTATTGGCCGATTTCGCGTCCTTGGCCAAATCAGCCTCCGAATGCCAGCTTGAGCAGGGCGAAGATCGAGGCGACGCCGACCGCTACGGTGAAAAAAGTATTGAGCGCGATGAGCGCCAGCTTCATGCCTTCGCCATGCACGTAATCCTCGATGATCACCTGCATGCCGATACGCATATGGATCAGCCCGGAGACCAGCACCAGGGCCACCACCAGCGCCACGAACGGATTGGCAAGCGCTGCCCGCACCTCCGCAAAACCGGCGCCGTTGAGCGCGATCAGGAACCCGACGAAGAACAGGATCAGCGGGATGTTGGCGATCGCGGTTAGGCGCTGGCGCCAGAAATGCCCGGTGCCTTCGCGGGCGGAACCCAGGCCGCGGACCCTGGCCAGCGGCGTGCGCATGTCGGTTTTGCCAGTGCTCATGATCAGGCTCCCCGCGCCATGTAACCGGCGACCCAGATCAGCAATGTCAGCAGGATCGAGCCGGCCAGCGTTGCCCAGGCGATCTTCGATGCCGTGTCCTTTTCAAGACCGGCGCCGGTGTCCCAGACGAGGTGGCGCACACCGCCCAGCATGTGGTGCATCAGCGCCCAGGTGTAGCCGAACAGGATGAGCCGGCCGAGCCAGGTGCCGAAGGCCCAGTTGACCCAGTCGAAGGCGCCTTGCGAGCTTGCCGCCGCCATCAGCCAGATCGCGACCAGCAGAGTGCCGAAATAGAGCGCACCGCCGGTGATGCGATGGATGATCGACATCGTCATGGTGATCGGCGGCCGGTAGATCGTCAGATGCGGCGACAGCGGCCGTTCACGTCTGGCATTGGCGCGGGTGGCTGGTGATCTGCTCATGGCTCCCCCAGTTCGACGTCCGGAGCCGCGATGGAAAGCGGCATTTGCCGCCCTTATGTATGACTTCGGACAGCGGGTTTCTAATGCTCTTTTTGCACCGCGTCAAAGCCAGAAAATCGTTTTGGAAACGTCATTTAGTCTGACAAAAAGGCAGGCTCGGGCTTCAATCGATTAGGGGCTGCTAGCCCCCGCCGCGCTCGATGTCGCTGCAGTGCAGCATACGCAAGTCGTTAGCCGTGCGATCTATCGCCTGCAGGTCCGCGGCGTCGAACCCCTCTTCATCACCAGCGCCTCGCGCCCGTCGATCACGATTGCGTTATGCGTGGCGGCTTCCTGATAGCGGCTGGACTGGTTGGCAGGCGACGCCACGAATTCTTCGGTCGCGCCATCCGGCTCGATCACGCGCAACGACGAGCCGAGATTCTGAATGGTGATCGCGCTGCCATTGCCGCATCCATAGGTTGCCGTACCCACTGCGGATCGCGGCGCGGTAAGGTCGGTGGTGATCTTGGTTGGCGATGTCGGAGGTGCCACGGCTGCCATGGATTGCTGAGCCGGCGCGGGCGAGACGGTGTTGGCCGCCTTCGGCGCATTGTCCTGCGGCACACAGGCGGCAACGATGGCGAGCAACGGAAGAAAGGACACCCAAACCGTCCGGCGTAACGCCATATGCTGTCCTCCCCTGCGGCAAACTAGCCGCGATGCTTTGCCAAGATCAAGGTCGACCCGATGGCTGGCGGCGATGGTGCGGCCAAGCATGGCCGAATGATGGCCACGGGTTTACCCTCAGGTCGGAAATTAACCATGTTTGGCGAGACATCGCCGGCAAACGCGCCGGCCTCTTAACAAAGGTTAAGAAAAGGTTAATTTCTGATTCGAGGAGCCAATGCATGTCGCCCAAAAACGCGTCAGCGGTTTTGGGACAATGGCATGCATCCAAACAAGGATTAAGGCGCGTCGCGACGCGCTTTGGCCTTTAACCATCAGGAGGACGCCATGCGTTCCAACTCTGGCAGCTCGCGCCTCGCGGCGCTCATCGTGGCGGCCTCGGTCGCCGGCCTGGCGACACCCGCACTTGCGGGGGCTCGCCACCAGGATCGCGTCTACGCCGATTCCTTCGGCAATCTCGTCATCGACAGCGCCGCCGGCTACAAACGCATCATCGTCGGCGAAGGCAAGCTCGCCAAGCAACTGTCCGACTACACCAGCGCCGGCCAGCCCAAGGTGATCTACCAGGACGAAGCCGATGAGATATCGGGCGACGGCGATTGCTACCGGCCGCCGGTCTTCGTCAAGGGTCGCAGTTACATGTACGGGCTTTCCGAAGGCGAGATGCCCGAACTCAGCCCCTGCCGCTAGAGCATGATCCCGAAAAGTGGGAACCGGTTTTCGGAAGAGATCATGCTCCAAGAAAGAGTTGGATCAGGATCACGGTCCAACCAAACGTCATCCTGATCTGGAACTCACGACGATTGCGTTAGCCGGCCACTCGCCTCCGGGTCCGGCTGAGACACGTACGCAGTCGCGACCGGCATTCTTCGCCAGATAGAGCGCCTCGTCGGCACGCCGCATGAGATCGGCAACGGTTTCGCCCGGATGTAGTTCGGCAACCCCGAAGCTCGCCGTACAGCGATTGTCGGCCGGCAGCCCGTCGATGGGCAGCGTGCCGAACGCGCTGCGCGTGCCCTCGGCGAACAGCCGGGCGCCGGCAAGGTTGGTTCCCGTCAGGATGATGGCGAACTCCTCGCCACCGATCCGGCCCGCGGCGTGGTGGCCGGCGGCGGCCTCTCGAAGGAGGCCGGCGAAGGTCTCGATCACCCGGTCGCCGGACGCATGGCCGAAACCGTCGTTTATGCTCTTGAAATGATCGAGATCGGCAATCACCAAGGCGACCGGCACGCCTTGCCGCACGGCGCCGAGCACCGCCAGCTCGGCCTGGCGCGTGAAGCCACCGCGATTGAACAACCCCGACAGCGTATCCACCTCCGACTTCGAGATCACTTCGACCAGCACATCGCGAGCCAGTATGGCCAGCGTCAGCAGTGCCAGCGCCAGCGCGAAGACGGTGCCGAGCGACTGCGACACCAACGCGTAGTTGCTTTGCAGGTAGGCCTGCGGATTGGCGCCCCAGCCGCCCAGCGCATGGGCGATGAACGGCTTGGAGGCGAACTGCAGGCCACTGGCCGCGAGCACCGCCATCAATATGAGATCGAGCCGGCCACGCCTTTGCCTTGACGACCAGACGATGGCCAGCCCGACGAACTGCATGATGGCATAGGGAAGCTGGTAGGCCATCATGCGGGCCAGCGACTGGCGCGGCAGGTCCTGGACGAAATAGACGGCGACGGTGGTGGCGAAAAGGAAGAACAGCATCGGCGACCATGGCGGCGCCACGCCGTATTTGCGGGCCAGCCCGCCATTGAAGGCGATGGTGGCGGCAAGGAAAACCGCGAAGGCGGCGACCACCGGGAGCCGCGCATCGGTGAAGGCGGGAATGCTGAATTCGATGGCCGAATAGACCATGCCCAGCAGGTAGCCGAAGGCAAACCAGCGCGCCGGCGCGCGGCCGGCATCATGCAACGCGACCGCCATGAAGGCAGCCGCCAGTAAGCCGGCAACCGACAGGTTGATCAACAGGATGAAGTTGGCGCCGCTCATCTTCTTTCAAACCCCGAGCCCCACCTAAGCATCGACGGGCGAAAAAGACGTTAACGCGAGGCCGGGCGCGCCGGATCAGCTCGCCTTGAGCGGCTCCGCCACGAACACCGTTTCCGGTCGCTCGTAAGACAGGCGCACACTGTCGCGGCCGTTCTTCTTGGCCTTGTAGAGCGCCTCGTCGGCGCGGCGCATCAGGGGCTCCAGCGCCTCGCCGCCGCTGCGCGCCGCCACGCCGAAACTGGCGGTGACCTTGGTGCCCGGAGGAAGCCCGTCGACGCTGCCGGCCGAATAAAGCGTGCGCACGGCCTCGGCGAACAATCGCGCCGATGCGAGATCGCTGAGCGGCAGGAGCACCGCGAACTCCTCGCCGCCGATGCGCCCCGCGGCACCCCGCGTCCCGGCCGCCGCCTGAAGCTTGGCGGCGAAGTCGGCGATCACGCGGTCGCCCGCCGCATGGCCATGCACATCGTTGAGCGCCTTGAAGTGGTCGAGGTCGGCCAGCACCAGGGCCACCGGGAATTTTGCCCTGGCGCAAGTCTCCAGCAGCCTCGCGGCGCGCTCCTCGAAACCACGGCGGTTGAGCAGGCCCGACAGCGGATCGGTAAACGTTTCGGTCTTCAGCGCCTTCATCACGTCGAGTGCGGCGGCGGTGAACAGGCAGAGCGCGATCAGCAGCGACAAAAGCGCGTGCGACAGCAGCGCCGTCGTCCAGTAGGACGAACCATAGAACCCGTCATAGCTGGCAAACGGGCCGTGCGCGATGACCACGACGAGAGTGCGCACGAAGAAGTTGACGCCCGACAGCAGCGACAGCACGAACAGGATTTTTTCCGTCGGGCCGTTATTACGCACCGGTCTGAGTTCGGCGGCGACCAAGAGACTGATGCCGCCGAAGGCGAAATTCATCGCCAGGATACGCCAGGTGAGATCCGGCACCACGAACAGGAACCAACAGAAGGACACCAGTCCGCCAAGCGCCAGCACGCCGATCCCGACATAAGGCACCTTGCGGCCGTAGCGGGCGACAATGGCGCTGGACAGGCAGCAGCCGGCAATGGCGAAGCAGATGTTGGACACCAGCTTGGTCAGCGCGATGCCGATGGGCAAGGTGAAATACTGGAACAGAAAGCCCGGCGCCGAGACGCAGTAACTTATCGCCAGCACGGCCAGATAGGGACGATGGCGCTGATGGGCCCATAGCACGAGGAAGGCCGCGCCGAGTGCCAGCGCGATCGTCGGATTGAGCAGCGCTATCAACAGACCGGTGTCCAAAGGACGGTGACTTCCCCTCGCTGACGTCGGGGAAGACCTTAGAGCGCAAGCCCAAACAAGCGGTTAAGCCGGGCCAAGTCTCGACATATTGTCAGGGAACCCCAACCCGCGGCCAGCGTTCTGAGGTCACAATCGGGAGCAGCCCATGGCCGACATGATTACACTGACCGACCACGAAGCAATCCGCTCGTGGGCTGCCGGACGAGCCGGTTTTCCCGCGATCGTCGATATATCGCCCGAAGCGGGAACACAGCCCATGTTGAGGCTGGTCTTTGGCCAGCATGCCTACCAGGATCAAGACCAGCCGGAACGGCCGATCAATGCCGGAGGCTATGAACTCGTCGAATGGGACGAATGGTTCAGGCTTTTCGAAGAGCAGCAGTTGGCGCTTGTGGTCGCTTCCGACCAGCCGGGACGCCGGGAGGAGTTCCACGAGCTCGTCCGCCGCGACGGAAAACCCTGAACCCGAGCCCGCGCGGCTCAGGTTCTGTTGAAGTTGGGATTATTTCCAGTCGCGGATGTCGACGAAGTGGCCGGCGATCGCCGCCGCCGCCGCCATCGCCGGCGACACCAGATGGGTGCGGCCCTTGAAACCCTGCCGGCCCTCGAAATTGCGGTTCGAAGTCGAGGCGCAGCGCTCATGCGGCTTCAGCCGGTCGTCGTTCATGGCCAAGCACATCGAGCAGCCCGGCTCGCGCCAGTCGAAGCCGGCGGCGAGGAAGATCTTGTCGAGACCTTCCGCTTCCGCCTGTTCCTTGACCAGGCCGGAGCCCGGCACGATCATCGCATCGACATGTGCGCTGACCGTCTTGCCTTCGACCACCTTGGCGACGGCGCGCAGATCCTCGATACGGCCATTGGTGCAGGAGCCGATGAAGACGCGGTCGAGCGCGATGTCGGTGATCTTCGTCCCCGGCGTCAGGCCCATATAGTCGAGCGCGCGCTGCTTGGAGGTGCGCTTGTTCTCATCGGTGATGTCGGCCGGGTTCGGCACGATGCCTTGCACCGAGACGACATCCTCGGGCGACGAACCCCAGGAGACGATCGGCGGCAGCTTGGCCGCGTCGAGCACGATCACCTTGTCGAAATGCGCCCCTTCGTCCGACTGCAGCGTCTTCCAGTATTCGAGTGCTGCATCCCAGGCAGCGCCCTTCGGCGCGCGCGGCTTGTCCTTGACATAGGCGAAGGTCGTCTCGTCGGCGGCGATCAGGCCGGCGCGCGCGCCGCCCTCGATCGACATGTTGCAGATCGTCATGCGGCCTTCCATCGACAGCGAGCGGATCGCCTCGCCGGCGTATTCGATGACATAGCCGGTGCCGCCGGCGGTGCCGATCTCGCCGATGATGGCCAGGATGATGTCCTTGGCGGTGACGCCTTCCGGCAGCACGCCGTCAACACGCACCAGCATGTTCTTGGCCTTGCGCTGGATCAGCGTCTGCGTCGCCAGCACATGCTCGACCTCTGAGGTGCCGATGCCGTGTGCCAATGCGCCGAAAGCACCGTGGGTCGAGGTGTGGCTGTCGCCGCAGACGATGGTCATGCCGGGCAAGGTAAAGCCCTGCTCGGGACCGATGATGTGGACGATGCCCTGGCGGATATCGTTCTCGGAATAATATTCGACGCCGAAATCCCTGGCGTTCTTGGCCAGCGCCTCGACCTGGATGCGGCTTTCCTCGTTCTTGATGCCGAACTTGCGCTCGGGCGAGGTCGAGACATTGTGATCGACCACGGCCAGCGTCTTTTCCGGATGCCGGACTTTCCTGCCGCTCAGGCGCAGGCCTTCGAAGGCCTGCGGGCTCGTCACTTCATGGACGAGGTGGCGATCGATGTAGAGCAGGCAGGTGCCGTCGTCCTGGCGGTCGACGACGTGGTCGTCGAATATCTTGTCGTAGAGGGTGCGCGGTGCGCTCATGTGCGTAAATCCGTCGATATGAGAATTGGGGAGAGCAGATGCCGGCAGGTCGGGTCCGGCGCAACGACCTGGACAGGTCGGCCTAGCTAAGTCGGCTGGTCAGCGCGCCGCTGACGCGCGCGGAAAAGCGCGACGGCAGGCGTTTTCTGTCCTGCAGCACGAACCCCTTGTAGGCCGGATCGCCAAAAAGCTCTTCCATGGCGTGGCTCATATCAATGTTTTGGCTTTTCGGCAATTGCGGCGTGGCGCGGCGCGAACCTGGGTTTCTCGCACTCGCTTCCACACGTTCAGGGAGAGGACGGGCGCCAAATTTGGCAAACTCGCGCCTTTCCTCTCCCCCCTCGATCGGGGGAGAGGTGGCGAGCCCAGCTCGACGGAGTGGGGGTCGACCTGCTTTCGACCGATTGCCGCTTGCTCCAGTTCTCGCTCGCCAGCGTGTGCCTATCTTGCGGCGGTGCGACTGACGAGCGGCTTCCCCCACTCCGTCGCCGCTTCGCAGCGCCACCTCTCCCCCCTCCGGAGGGAGAGGAAGGGAGCCATGGTCGGAGAACTCGCAGCTCACAGCACCTCGAACACAAACGTCTTCACCAGCGCATCCGGCTCAGCGATCGCGTAACAGCGAAACCACGGGCTTTGCTCGACCGGCCGCCATTTCCTTGTCCGCTCCAGCTCATCGAACGCCGCCTGAAAACCGCCGTTTTCGAACACCTGGTCGCGCACGGTGAAGATGGCGTGGCCGCCCTTTCTGGTGATACGCACCAGCTCGTGCAGGCCCGAGGCCGGCGCGTGGCTGATGGTGAAGACGCCAGTCGAGAAGAAGGCGCGGAAATACCCGTCCGGCCATGGCAACGGCCCGCCAAGCATCGCCTGCTTCAGCTCGCCATAGGCGTTGCGGCTGCCGGCGATCTTCAGCATATCGTCCGAGAGATCGAGCCCGGCAATGTCGCCGTAGCCCAGCGCCTTCAACGACGGCCCCGACAAGCCCGTGCCGCAGCCGGCGTCGAGCAGCGGGCCTTCACCCGCTGGCACATGCCGCGCCACCCAGGCGGTGATCAGGAACGGGAGCAAATAACCGAGCGAGGCGGTTTCGCTGTCATAGGTCGCGGCCCATGCGGCGTAGGCCTCTTCAAGCGCTTCCGGCGTGTCGGCGCCGTAGACGGAATCCAGCGCGGCATTGGCCTTGTCGACGATCATGAAACCTCCCAACCAGATATGTCGGGATGATCCTAACGCCGTCCTTGTCCAAAAACTATTCGTCGTGCTGGCGACGCAGCCGCCGCTCCAGCGCCCTCAGCGCCAGCGACAGGCCGACGGTCAGGATGAGATAGATGTAGGCTGTTATCGAATAGGTCTCGAAGAAGCGAAAGGAGCCGGCGGCATAGACCTTGCCCATCTGGGTGATATCGGCGACGCCGAGCACCGAGACCAGTGAGGAATCCTTGACCAGGGCGACGAAATCATTGCCCAGCGGCGGCAGGATGGTGCGGATTGCCTGCGGGAACACGATCAGCCGGAAGCGTTGCGCGCGGCTCAGCCCGAGCGCCTTCGCCGCCTCGATCTGGCCTTTTTCGACAGCCTGGATACCGGCGCGGAAAACCTCCGAGATAAAAGCCGAGTAGCCGATGGTCAGCGCCATGACTGCGCGCCACAAAAGCGACACGTCGCGCACCAGAAGCTCGCCGAACAGGCCGGCATTCTGCAGCGGCGCGGTCAGCGCGTTCCAGGCCGCGACGAAGGCCGGCGCGCCGGCGAAGGCGATCCAGAACAAAAGCACCAGGATCGGCACGCCACGGATGATCTCGACGTAGAAGCGGGCGATCTGGCGTAGCCAGCGCGAGCCCGACAATCCCATCAGCGCAATACCGAGACCAATGGCGGACGCCAGCGCGAAGGCGACCACGGTGACGAAGACGGTGACGCCGATGCCCTTGGCGACCGTGGCGAAGACCTGGGCATAAAGGTTGCTGGTGGCGATGAACAAGGCGGCCGCCAGGGCCAGGACGGCGGCAACCGCAAGCCACCAGGGGAAGTCGGGCTTGGAGGAGGACAGAGGTGCCATCAGGCAATGCTGACAAGGCAGATATCGCGAAGGTCAGGTGCCAAGGCGCCCCCCTCTGTCCTGCCGGACATCTCCCCCTCAAGGGGGGAGATTGGCAGCCTCGTCGGCGGTACTCTTCTTACAACATTGCTGATTAGCGAAATCGGAAAAGACATCCGATCTCCCTCCTTGAGGGGGAGATGCCCGGCAGGGCAGAGGGGGGCGTTCAAGCGCAAAGTCAGCGGGAAATCACTGCCCCATCTTGTAGTCAAGGAACCACTTCTTGTTTAGCGCATCGAACGTGCCATCCGCCTTCAGCGCCGCGATCGCCGCGTTGACCGGCTTCACCAGGTCGGACCCCTTCGGGAAGATGAAGCCGAAATCCTCGGTGCCGAGCGGGCCGCCGATCAGCTTCAGCTTGCCCTCGGAAGCATCGACATAGCCCTTGCCGGCGGTGCCGTCGGTCAGCACCACGTCGACGTCGCCGGACTTCAACGCCTGCACCGTGGCGCCGAAGGTCTCGAACAGTTTGATGCGCGGGTTCTGCTCATTGCCATCGAGCACGCTGTAGACGGCGGTGTAGAAGGGCGTGGTGCCGGCCTGCGCGCCGATCAACCCGTCCTTGAAGGCGCCGAAGGTCTTGGCATCGGTGAAGCGGCTTTCATCGCCACGCACCAGCATGAACTGTTCCGAGCGCATATAGGGGTCGGAGAAATCGACCTTCGCCTTGCGGTCGTCCTTGATGGTGATGCCGGTCATGCCGATGTTGTACTGGTTGTCGGAAACCGCCTGGATCATCGCATCCCAGGAGGTGTTCTGGTATTCGACCTTGAAATTGAGCCGCTTGGCGATTTCGTCCATCGCGTCATATTCCCAGCCGATCTGCTTGCCGGTCTTGGCATCGATGAATTGCAGCGGCGGATAGGCGTTCTCGGTCACCACCACTACCTTCTTGCCGCCGAGATCAGGCAGCGCCTGCGCGAGGGCGGCAACGGGCGTCAGGATGAGGGCAAGCAGGCCGGCCAGCAGCAGTTTCGATTTGGTCATGACACACTCCCGAAAATTGAAAGCGCCCGGTCGTCGGCCGGGCTTGCAGGAAAATCCGCGCCGACTTTAGCTTGCCGCAAGCGCCACGCAAGACGGTCCGCTGCGTCAGTGCAGGCGAAAAGGGATTCCGATGCCCTCAATCGATGAATTTCGGGCCGGGAATTTCGGGGGTGATCGGTTACACCGCGGCAGGGGTCAACGCTTCCGCGTCCGCCGGCCGGTCATCGGCGATGGCGCTGCGCATGCTTGAAACGAGGCGGGTGAGCGTCGCGTGCAAGGCTTTCACGTCGCCCGGCTCCAGCGGCACGGCGCAAGCCAATGCGGTGGACACGTCCTTCATGCGCGCGCGCAGCGCCTGGCCCTTGGCCGTCGGTTCCACCAGCACGCGGCGCTCGTCCGCGGCATCGCGCCGGCGAGTGACGAGACCGCCTGCTTCCATCCGCTTGATCAGCGGCGTCAGCGTGGCGGAATCCAGGCCCAGCGCCACGCCTAGCTCACCAACCGTGCTTGGCGTGCGCTCCCACAGCGCCAGCATCACCAGATATTGCGGATAGGTCAGACCAAGCGGCTCGAGCAGCGGCCGATACACCTTGGTCATCAGCCCGCTCGCCGAATAGAGCGCGAAGCAGAGCTGCTGGTCGAGCCGCGGCACGGGAAACGTCCCGACTGCCTCCGCCGGGACGTCGCTCGCGCTCCTTGTGGTCTTTCCCGTCATGCCGCCTTTACCGAAAGCGCTACGTCGATGTTGCCTCTGATGGCGTTCGAATAGGGGCAAACATTATGCGCCTCCGATACAAGCGCTTCCGCCGCCGCCTGATCAAGGCCTTTCGTCTCCACCGCGAGCGCGACGCCGAGCTTGAAGCCTTCGCCATTGGGAAGAAGGCTGACGGTAGAGGTTATCGCGGCATCCTCGAGCGGCAGCTTCTGCTTGCGCGCGATGAAGCGGACGGCGCTTTCGAAGCAGGCGGCGTAGCCAACGGCGAAAAGCTGTTCGGGATTGGTGGCGCCTCCCGGCCCGCCGAGCTCCTTGGGCATTGCCAGATCGACCTTGAGCAGGCCGTCGCTGGTCTCGCCATGGCCGGCGCGGCCGCCGGTGACGTGAGCCCGTGTCGTATAAAGTGCCATATCAAATCTCCAATTACCTTGTGCACGATTGTTTAGTACACAAGATAATATGCCGTCAACGCCCCGCATCCGATTTCCGGGGCCGAAAGCGTTCACGGTCTGGTGAAACGAAAAAAGGCGGCCGAAGCCGCCTTTTCGAATGTACTTTCCGAAACCCTTATTCGGCCGGGGTCGCTTCCGCGGCGGCCTTGGCTGCTGCCTCGGCCTCGGCGGCTGCCTTCTTCTCGGCGGCTTCCTTGGCGGCAGTCTCGGCGGCCAGCGCCTGGGCAGCGGCGACCTTCTCGGCCTCGATGCGGGCCTTCTCGGCGTTCAGCGCATCGCGCTCTTCATCGTTGAGCTTGCGGGCGCGCACGCCGGTGTTTTCCGAAATACGGGCCGACTTGCCGCGACGGTCGCGCAGGTAATAGAGCTTGGCGCGACGCACCTTGCCGCGACGCACGATCTCGACGCCCTCGACCATCGGCGAGTAGACCGGGAACACGCGCTCGACGCCTTCGCCGTAGGAGATCTTGCGGACGGTGAAATTTTCCTGGAAGCCGGAACCCGCGCGGGCGATGACGACGCCCTCATAAGCCTGAACGCGGGTGCGGGTGCCTTCGGTCACGCGGACCTGGACGCGCACGGTGTCGCCGGGCTGGAACTCGGGAAGCTTGCGCTTGGCTTCGATCTTGGCGGCCTGTTCGGCCTCGAGCTGACGGATGAGATCCATCTCAATAATCCACTTCTTGTTCTTCCGACAGTCAGAGCGTCCGACACTCGCCTTGCAGTTCCAATGACCGCTCGGCTATGTCCTTTGTCGAGAAGACATCCATCTTCAGACATCGGACAGGGGCGACTACACCGTCATTGTTGACGGGCCCGGCAGATTTTTCTTGCCGGTACGGGCGGGCACATACAGCTATTTCAGCACTTTGTCACGCCCGCGCCAGAGACTTTTTTGCCGGCATGGCCCCATTGTAATACCGGCCGTGCCGGGTTGCGCTGGTCACCGGGGCTTTCTAAGCCTGACATAACACAGTTTTCCACGGCGGCACTCCATGTCTGTTCTCGACGCCACCCTGCTTTTCCTGGCGGGCTTTCTGTCAGGCGCCGCCAATGCGGTCGCCGGCGGCGGCACCTTCATCACCTTCGGCGCCATGACATTGGTCGGCGTGCCGCCGATCGTCGCCAACGCGACCTCCTCGGTCACGCAATTTCCGGGCTACATCACTTCGACGCTCGCCTATTGGACCGACATCAAGCATTTCTGGCGCGGCGCCCTGCTGCTATGCCTGATCTCGGCGGCCGGCGCACTGGCCGGCGCCTTCATCCTCCTGGCGCTGTCCAACCCGTCCTTCCGCGCCATGGTGCCGTGGCTGCTGCTGGCGGCGACGGCGCTTTTCGCCGCCGGGCCTTGGCTGAAGCCGGCACCGAAACCAGGGCATGAGGCGGCCGTCGGCTCACTTGCCGGTTCGCTGGCGCAGTTCGCCACCGCCATTTATGGCGGCTTCTTCGGCGCCGGCATGGGCGTGATGATGCTGGCGACGCTCGGCCTGACTCAGGCCGGCGACTACCACCGGCTGAACGCGCTGAAGAACATGCTGGCCGTGGTCATCGCCGCGGTCGCCATCGTCGTCTTCGTCTCGGGCGGCGTCGTCGCCTGGCCGCAGGCGATTGTCATGATCCCCGGCGGGGCGCTCGGCGGCTATGCCGGCGTGTGGATCGCCAAGCGCGTGCCGCAGAACGTGGTGCGCGGCTTCGTCATCGCGGTCGGCCTGTTCCTAGCCTTCTACTATTTCAGCAAAGGCTGATCGCCGAACAGATCCGGCCGGCGTTCTTTCGTCAGTTTCTCGGACTCCGCCCGCCGCCAAGCGGCGATCTTCTTGTGATTGCCCGAAATCAGCACTTCGGGGATCTCCCGACCCTCGAATTCCTGCGGCCGCGTGTAATGCGGGTGTTCGAGCAGGCCGTTCTCAAAACTCTCTTCTTCGCCCGACACCGCATTGCCCATGACCCCGGGCAACAGCCGCACAACCGCGTCGAGCAGCACAAGTGCTGCCGGCTCGCCGCCAGAGAGGATGAAATCGCCGATCGAGACTTCCTCCAATTCCCGCGCGTCGATCACTCGCTGGTCGACGCCCTCGAAGCGGCCGCACAGGATGACCGCGCCCGGCCCGGCGGCGAGTTCGCGCACGCGCGCCTGCGTCAACGGCTTTCCGCGTGGGCTCATCAGCAGGCGCGGACGCAAATCGCCTTCAGGAGAGGCGTGGTCGATCGCCCTGGCCAGGACATCGGCGCGCATCACCATGCCGGCGCCGCCGCCGGCCGGCGTGTCGTCGACGGTGCGATGCTTGTCGGTGGCGAAGTCGCGGATCTGGATTGCTTCCAGCGACCAGGTGCCGGCCTCGAGCGCCCGCCCGGCCAGCGACAGGCCGAGCGCGCCCGGGAACATCTCGGGATAAAGCGTCAGTACCGAGGCCTTGAACGTCACCGGTTGCCCCCGGCATCGCGCGGCCCGCGCGGCCGGCCCTTCGGGTCGAAATCCTCTTCACGCGGCGGCTCGCCATCCTCGTCCTCGACAAGCCCGGCCGCAGCCGGGTCGATGCGGACAAAACCCTCGGCGATCGACACCTGCGGCACGGCGGCCTGCGTGAACGGGATCAGCACGCCCTTGCGCCCGCCCAGCGTCACATCGAGAATGTCGCCGCCGCCGAAATTGTGCACCGCGACCACCTTGCCGAGCGCCGCACCCGTATCGTCGCGGACCTCCAGCCCGATCAGGTCGGCATGGTAGAATTCGTCCTCCTCGCCGTCGTCGGGCAGCATCGAACGGTCGACGAACAGTTCGGTGCCCGCAAGCGCCTCGGCGGTATTGCGGTCGGTGACACCCTTGAAACGTACCACGACGACCGTGTTGGCGGGTCGGATGTCGATGATCTGGAAGGCACGGCCGTCCCGGGAATAGAGCGGCCCATAGTCGGCCAGCGCCATCGGCTCGCCGGTGAAGGTCTTCACCCTGAGTTCGCCCTTGATGCCATGGGCGGCGCCGATCACGGCCATCTGGACGGGGTTTTGCGGCTTGCTCATGGCGCTTTACTTTCGTCATCCACGGGCGGAGCAGGCGCGAAGCGACTGCGCAGACCCGAGGATCCATTCCGTTACGGTGACCAGTACGCAAGGCGGTTCAGGAGCCAATCACCAAGGTTTGGATTTGCCACCGATCGACTGTCTCCTAGCCCCACAGGGCTGCGATTTCAATGACGGCCTCTTCACCGCTTCCTAACCCGGGTGCCCGAAAATGGCAGCGAACCGGAACGACACCATGCAGGAATTCCTCATCCCGGCAAAACCCGATCTGCAGGCAGCACGCGAAGGCTGGCTGAAGATGCTCGCGCGAGAACGTCGGCTGTCACCCGAGACGGTGGAAGCCTATGAGCGCGACACCCGCCAGTTCCTGCATTTCCTCACCGGCCATTGCGGCGGATCGCCCGGCATTTCCGACATTGCCAATCTGCGCCCGGCCGACCTGCGCGGCTTTCTCGCCGCCCGCCGCAATGCCGGCGCCGGCGCCCGCACGCTCGGCCGTGGTCTCGCCGGCATTCGCTCGCTGCTGCGGTTCCTCGAACGGCGTGGCCTCGCCAACGCCGCCGGGGCGGCAGCCTTGCGCGCGCCCCGCCAGCCCAAATCCCTGCCCAAGCCGCTGACGGCAAGCGATGCCAAACATGTGGTGTCGGTGGAAGGCCAACTTGCCGAAGAACCTTGGATCGCCGCCCGCAACGCCGCCGTGCTGACGCTGCTCTATGGCTCCGGCCTGCGCATTTCCGAAGCACTTGGCCTCGCCGGTGCCGACCTGGCGTCGGAAGCCGACACCGTGCTGCGTGTTACCGGCAAGGGCGGCAAGACACGGCTGGTGCCGGTGCTGCCGGTGGCGCTCAGGGCAATTGCCGAATACCGCCGGCTCTGCCCCCATCATCTCGACCCGAAGGGGCTGTTGTTTCGCGGTGCGCGCGGCGGCCCGCTCAACCCGGCCATCATCCAGCGCGACATGGCCAAGCTGCGCTCGGCGCTCAACCTGCCGGACACCGCGACGCCGCACGCGCTGCGCCATTCCTTCGCCACGCACCTGCTCGGCCGCGGCGGCGATTTGCGCACCATCCAGGAACTGCTCGGCCACGCCAGCCTGTCGACGACGCAGATCTACACCGGCGTCGACACGACGAGGCTGCTGGAAATTTACGAATCGGCGCACCCTAGGGCGTGAACCCTTCAATTTTGCAGTGCCAGTTAACCGTTTTGCCGCTTTTTGCGCTTACCAACGGTGTCATGAAACGCGTCATCGCCATCGCCGACCGCGCAGCGCACGTCTCGCTGAAACTGCTCGTCGCGCTCAACATCCTGTTTTTCCTGTCGTTCCTCGCCGTCCTGCTGTTCGCGGCCGGCAGGGCGCATGCCGAGATCCCGACTTGCACCGGCGCCGACATGGTGTCGGCCCTGCAGAAGAATGACCCGGCCGCCTACCAGAAGATCGAGGCCGAAGCCGCAGCCACGCCGAACGGCAAGGGCCTGCTGTGGAAGCTCGAGAAACCGGGCGAACAACCATCCTTCCTGTTCGGCACCATGCACATGACCGATCCGCGCGTCACCACGCTGCCGACGGCCGCGCAGAAGGCTTTTGACGCCGCCGGCACCATCATCATCGAAACCACCGACGTGCTCGACAAGCAGAAGATGATGACGGCGATGCTGAAGGAGCCGGACCTGATGATGTTCACGGACTCCACGACGCTGTCGTCCCTGCTGAAGCCGGACGAAGCGGCCGCCATGAACGCCGCACTCGACGCACGCGGCATCCCGCCGGCCACCGTCGCCAAGATGAAGCCGTGGATGCTGTCGGCCATGATGGCGCTTCCGGCTTGCGAACTCGCCCGCCAGTCCGGCGGGGCACCGGTGCTCGACGTCAAGCTGGCCGAAGGCGCCAAGGCTGCCGGCAAGCCGGTGGAGGGATTGGAAACGGCCGAGAGCCAGTTGCGCGCCATGGCATCCTTGCCGCTCGCCTTTCACATGAAGGGTCTCGTCGACACGCTGAAGCTGGGCGACAAGGTCAATGATATCAACGAAACCATGATCGTGCTCTACCAGCGTGGCGATACCGGCATGTTCTGGCCGCTGTTCCGCGCCGCCATGCCGGAAGAGCAGAACGACGCCTCAGGCTATGCCGCCTTCGAGGAAACCATGATCACCAGCCGCAACAAGGTGATGGTCGACCACGCCGAGCCGATCCTGGCCAAGGGCAATGCGTTCATGGCGGTCGGCGCCCTGCATCTCCCCGGTCCGCAGGGACTGGTCGAGGATTTCCGCAAAGCTGGCTATACCGTCACTGCCGTGGGGCTTTAAGCCCTATTTGATCAAGACCTGAGCCAGCATCGCCGGAACGATCATGCGGTGGAACGGCATGATGATGGCGAGATACGTCCGCCCAAACAGATTGTGCGTCTTCACGATCGTCGACGCCGCCACCTCCTGCCGGCCCGCGCCGAGGTCGTTCACCTCCACCAGGATGCGGAAATCGAGATGCCGGTCGTCCAGGCCAAGGACGACCCTGCCATGTGCCTGGCTGATGAGCGGAAATATGCCGATCCTGGTTTCCGGCGGTGCGTCGGGTGCTGCCCCGTTTTCAGCCCAAATGGCCTCGCGGCGAGGTTGCGTAGCCGCGTAAGCCGGTCGACCCATAGAGGTGTCCGCCCCAGGACGCGTTCGGCCGCGCCAATGGCGGTCAGGGCAAGACCATCGGTTGTCAGCACGTATCGGTCGGCGAACTGAGCGCCGGCAAGATCGCCTTCGGGATCGGGAAAAGTCTGTGCAGTGATCGTCATGCCGGCAATCCCTAACAACCAACGATAGCATCCGTTGGCTTGGCTCGCTGCGTGGCGAAACGCCGCCGTCCGGCGAGGCACCAGTGCTCGAAATCAAGCTGGCGGGAGGCGCCATCTTCCAGTCCTGAGCGACTGGTCGAGGATTTCCGCAAAGCCGGCTATACTGTCACCGCCGTCAATTGAGTCGGACGGCAGCGGAGGTTCACAGGCGCCGCGTTTCCGGCGGTTTGCTCCGCTAGCGTGAAACCCATTCAACGGTTGCGCGTTGATGGCTGTTGATTGATCATTTTCATCCACGGAGGACACTTTTATGGCGAATCCATCAAACGACACTCCCAGGCCGAGTGGCGGCAGCGGTGGCAGTCCCTGGCTGATTGCGCTGGTCGTGGTTATCCTGGCGATTGTCGCTTATTATGTTTTCGGAAGAAGTGGCGAACACCCGGCACCCGCCGAACCGCCAGCGGCCAGCACACCGGCCCCGGCGCCCGCGCCGGCTGAACCGATGAAGCCAGCCGAACCAGCGCCCGCTCCGGCACCGGCACCGGCGCCAGCACCGGCTCCGGCTCCGGCGCCCGCCCCTGCGCCAGCACCGGCTCAGTAATCGGCTCGAAATCGAATACAAACGGCCCGCCGAAAGGCGGGCCGTTCTGTTTTGGGCCGTTGGAGACTTTGACGCCAAGCTACTCCGCGCGTTGGTCGCCTTTAAATGTGGATCGGCTTGAAGAATGTCGCCAGCGCCGCTTCCTTCACCGCTTCCGACATCGTCGGATGCGCGTGACAGGTGCGGGCGAGGTCTTCCGACGAGCCGCCGAACTCCATCAGCACCGCTGCCTCGTGGATCATCTCGCCGGCGCCGAAGCCGACGATATGCACGCCGAGCACGCGGTCGCTCGTCTTGTCGGCAAGGATCTTCACGAAACCGTCGGTATGCAGCATCGCACGCGCACGGCCGTTGGCGGTGAACGGGAATTTGCCGGCCTTGTAGTCGATGCCGGCCTTCTTCAGCTCTTCCTCGGTCTTGCCGACAGAGGCGATTTCCGGGCTGGTGTAGACGACGCTCGGAATGACGTCGTAGTTCACATGGCCGGCCTGCCCGGCAATGGTTTCGGCCACCGCCACGCCCTCGTCCTCGGCCTTGTGCGCCAGCATCGGCCCAGCGATGACGTCGCCGATGGCGTAGATGCCGGGCACATTGGTCCTGAGATGACCGTCGGTCTTGACCCGGCCGCGCTCGTCGGCCTCGACACCCGCTTCCTTCAGGCCGAGCGTGTCGGAATAGGCGCGGCGGCCCGTGGCGATCAGCACCACGTCGGCATCGATCGTCTCGGCAGCGCCGCCCTTGACCGGCTCGAAGGTGACGCTGACGCCCTTCTTTGCCTTGGCGACGCCGGTGACCTTGGCGCCGAGCTTGAACTCGAAGCCTTGCTTGGAGAGCAGGCGCTGGAACTGTTTGGAGACCTCGCCGTCCATGCCGCCCAGGATGGTGTCGAGGAACTCGACCACGGTGACCTTGGCGCCGAGCCGCGCCCAGACCGAGCCGAGCTCGAGCCCGATGACGCCGCCGCCGACCACCACCAGATGGTCGGGAACCTTCGCCAGCGACAGCGCGCCGGTCGACGACACGATGACCTTTTCGTCGAAGTCGACCTTGACCCCGGGAATGCCGGCGACGTCCGAACCGGTGGCGATGACGATGTTCGCCGTCTCGATCTCCTCGACCTTGCCGTCCTCGCCGGTCACCGAGACCTTGCCGGCCGCGACCACCTTGCCGGTGCCGTGGAAAGAATCGATCTTGTTCTTCTTGAACAGGAAGGCGACGCCGTTGACGTTGGACGTCACCGTCGTGTCCTTGTGCGCCATCATCTTCTTCAGGTTGAGCTTCGGCGCCGGTATCTCGACGCCCAGCGTATCGAAGGAATGGCCGGCCTCGGCGAACATTTCGGAGGCATGGAGCAGCGCCTTGGACGGGATGCAGCCGATGTTGAGGCAGGTGCCGCCGAAGGTCGCGTTCTTCTCGACCACCGCGACCTTCAGCCCAAGCTGCGCCGCCTTGATGGCGCAGACATAGCCGCCCGGTCCCGATCCGATGATAACGACGTCATAAGCCATGTTAATTTCCCTTTGCTTGGCGCTCAACGGCCGCCGCTGACATTCAGGATCGCGCCCGTCGTATAGGACGCGGCGTCGGATAGAAGATAGAGGACCGCGCCCGCGACTTCATCCGCCGTGCCGGCTCTTTTCATCGGCAGCATATCGCGGAACCGTTCCACCCGGTCTGGCTGTCCGCCGGAGGCGTGGATTTCGGTGTCGATAATACCCGGCCGCACCGCGTTGACACGAATGCCTTCCAGCGCCACCTCGCGGGCGAGCCCGATGGTGAGCGTGTCGACGGCACCCTTGGAGGCGGCATAGTCGACATATTCGCCGGGCGAGCCCAAAGTCGCGGCCGCCGACGAGATGTTGACGATGGCGCCACCCGAACCGCCATAGCGGGTCGACATGCGCTTCACCGCCTCGCGGGCGCACAGGAACGCACCGACGACATTGACGCGCATCATGCGTTCCAGCCGCGCGACATACATCTCGTCGACCCGCGCCTTGAGATCGACGATGCCGGCATTGTTGACGAAGGCATCGAGCCGGCCATAGGCGCGGTCGACGGCACCGAACATGGCCACGACATCGGACTCCACGCCGACATTGCCCTTGACCGGAAACGCTTCTCCGCCGGCGGCCCTGATCTGGGCAACGAGCGCGTCGGCGGCATTCCGGTTCGTGGCGTAATTGACCGCGACGCGGTAACCGGCCTTGGACCCGAGCCGGCAGATCGCGGCGCCGATGCCACGGCTGCCGCCGGTAACCAGCAGCACCTTTTGCGCCTCACTCATTCCTGGCACCCCTTCAAGGCAAACACATCCCACGGCACTTTCGAAAACCCGCCGCCGCCATACAGTTTGGACTGGCGCAGCGCCGAACCGAGATCCGGCAGGATGAGCGTCTTCGGCGCTTCGACACCCTCGGCCGGTAGCAGGCCAATGCCGCCCTTGTCGTCCGACGTGTAGATGACGCCGTGCCAAAGCGTGCAGGCGGCAAGTTCATCACCGGTGACATCGCCCTCCGGGCATTTGTACATCAGCGCGCCATTCGGCCGCGCCACGCCTTCGTTCCACATGACGATTCCGTTCAGCACCACATTGTTGTCGAGGATCATGCGGAATGTGTTGGTGACGGTGGCAGAGGTGCCGGTCGGCGTGAAGTCTATTTCGCTGCCGCTTTGAGCATCGCCATAGACGGCGAGTTCGATGGGGCAGGCAGCATGAGCAACGGAAGCCGCTACGAGAGAAACTATCGACCCAGCGATAAATCCGATCATGGGCGAAGCGACGTTTGTCATCAGCTAGCCCGATCACCTTCTCGGCCGTCGGCGTTCTCCAGCACCTCGAAATCGGTCATCAAGACCAGTGGTTCGCCAGTGGCGTCCAATCCCCAGAAGGACTTATACCCGCCGTCACCGAAACCAGTATCGAACATAGCGACGTTGAGCGGGTTTCCTTCCATCGGACTATCCATGCCAAACCTGTCGAGAGACCACGCAACATCAGCAAGATAGTCGTCAAGTTCTTCCTGGTCGGTCATCAACGTCAGGAGCGACTTGTCCATGAACGACGCGACAGCGTCATCCACGATAAATTCAAGAAATTCCGACTCATAAACCGGTGGGCGATCGCGAGCGAAGGTGGCCAATTCCCAGCTCACCGGCAAGCCGGTACCAAATCGCAAGACTGCCGCGGCAATGCGGCCCTGCGCCTGAAGCAGCATGACTGGGTAGCGTCCTGGCTTCACCTTGCGGCTGAACGCAGGCCGTCCTAGTCCGGTGATCAGCGGATCGCAGGCGACGATTTTGCCGGTCGGCAGCTCAAGCTCACCGATTGTGGTGGCGGTGATCTTCCGCTCCGCCATCTCGGCTTCGCTTAGGGCGAAGACGCCGAGATTGCTGCTGACCTCGGAGGCGTCCCAATCGGCGGGCGAAGCGACCAGAGGCCGATCGTAGAAAAGCCAGACGCGTCCACGCCGAAACCATCGGCGTAGTGTATCCGGCCAGCCGCTCATTGCGGATCAGCTCCGATCACAAATCCAGCACCAGCCGTTCCGGATCCTCCAGGCTTTCCTTGACTCGCACCAGGAAGGTCACCGCTTCCTTGCCGTCGACGATGCGGTGGTCGTAGCTCAGCGCCAAATACATCATCGGCCGGATCACGATCTGGCCACCGACCACCACCGGCCGGTCCTGGATCTTGTGCATGCCCAGAATGCCCGACTGCGGCGCGTTGAGGATCGGCGTCGACATCAGCGATCCGTAAACGCCGCCATTGGAGATGGTGAACGTGCCGCCCTGCATGTCGGCGACCGACAGCTTGCCGTCGCGCGCGGCGATGCCCAGCCGGCCGATGTCCTTCTCGATCTCGGCGATCGACATCTGGTCTGCATCGCGCACGACCGGCACGACCAGGCCCTTCTCGGTGCCGACGGCGACGCCGATATGGGCGTAGTTCTTGAAGATGATGTCGGTGCCGTCGATCTCGGCGTTGACCGAGGGAATTTCCTTCAGCGCGTGGGTGACGGCCTTGGTGAAGAAGCCCATGAAACCGAGCTTCACGCCGTGCTTCTTCTCGAACACGTCCTTGTACTTGGTCCTCAGCGCCATCACCGCCGACATGTCGACCTCGTTGAAGGTGGTCAGCATGGCTGCGGTCGATTGCGCTTCCTTGAGCCGGCGCGCGATGGTCTGGCGCAATTTGGTCATCCGCACGCGCTCTTCGCGCGAGGCGTCGTCGCCGGAGGATGGCGCACGCATGGCAACCGGTGCTGGTGCCGCCTTCGGCGTCTCGGCCGGCTGCGACGGCGCGCCCTTCGAGATAGCATCGAGCACGTCGCCCTTCAGCACCTGGCCGCGCTTGCCCGAGCCGGAAAGCTGATCAACAGACAGATTGTTCTCGGCGATCAGTTTGGCGGCGGCCGGCGCGGGCGGCATGGTGCGCGGCTCGACCGGGCCGGCATCGCCGGCGATCCTGGCGGTCTCGGCGGCGGCCTGCTTGGTGGTGTGCGCCGCGTCGGGGCTCGACGCCTGCGCTACCGCTTGGGGCTTGGCCTCCTGCTTGTTCGCGGGGGCAGCGCCAGCACCGCCCGCCGAAATCATCCCCAGCAAGGCGCCGACGCCGACCGTCTCGCCTTCCTTGGCGGTGATCTCGCCCAGCGTGCCTGCGGCGGCGGCCGGAACCTCCACCGTCACCTTGTCGGTTTCGAGCTCGACCAGCGGCTCGTCGACGGCAATGGCATCGCCGACCTTCTTGAACCATTTGCCGATGGTCGCCTCGGTGACGGATTCGCCGAGAGTGGGAACGCGGATTTCGGTAGTCATTGTGCCTGTCCGTTCTTTCGGTTTTGTTGTTCGCCCAGATCTTCTCTATTCACCAAGCGCGTCTTCGAGCAGGGCGGCGAGCTGGGCAAGGTGCTTGGACATCAGCCCGGTCGCCGGCGACGCGGACGCCGGCCGGCCGGTGTAGCGCACCCGCTGATGCTTGGCGTCGATATGTGCCAGCACCCATTCCAGATAGGGGTCGATGAACGACCAGGCGCCCATGTTCTTGGGCTCCTCCTGGCACCACACCATCTCGGCGTTGCGGAAACGCGACAATTCGGTGATCAGCGCCTTGGCCGGGAATGGATAGAGCTGTTCGACGCGCAGCAGGTAGATGTCGTTGATGCCGCGCTTCTCGCGCTCCTCGTAGAGATCGTAGTAGACCTTGCCCGTGCACAGCACGACGCGGCGGATCTTGGAATCCTTGGTGAGCTTGATCGGCTGGTTGGGCAAGAGCTGGGCGTCGTCCCACAGCAGCCGGTGGAACGAGCTTTCGCCCGAGATTTCCGGCAGCGTCGACACCGCCCGCTTGTGGCGCAGCAGCGACTTCGGCGTCATCAGGATCAGCGGCTTGCGGAAGTCCCGCTTCAGCTGCCGGCGCAGGATGTGGAAGTAGTTGGCCGGCGTCGTGCAATTGGCCACTTGCATGTTGTCTTCGGCGCAAAGCTGCAGGAAGCGCTCAAGGCGGGCCGAGGAGTGCTCCGGGCCCTGGCCTTCATAGCCGTGCGGCAACAGGCAGACGAGGCCCGACATTCTGAGCCACTTGCGCTCGCCCGAGGAGATGAACTGGTCGAACACCACCTGGGCGCCGTTGGCGAAGTCGCCGAACTGCGCTTCCCACAGCGTCAGCGCCTTCGGCTCGGCCAGGCTGTAGCCATATTCGAAGCCGAGCACTGCTTCTTCCGACAGCATCGAGTTGATGACTTCGTAGCCGGCCTGCGCCGCCGACAGATTGTTGAGCGGGATGTAGCGGGTCTCGTCGCGCTGGTCGTAGAGCACGGAATGGCGCTGCGAGAAGGTGCCGCGTTCGGAATCCTGCCCCGAGAGGCGGATCGGGTTGCCGTCGAGCAGGATGGCGCCGAAGGCCAGCGCCTCGGCCGTCGACCAGTCGATGCCTTCGCCCGATTCGATCGCCTCGCGGCGGTTTTCGAGGAAGCGGATGATCGTCTTGTGCGCCTCGAAGCCCTTCGGCACCTCGGTCAGCTTCTTGCCGATCTCCTTCAGCGTCTTGACCGGCACAGCGGTCTTGCCGCGCCTTTGTTCGTCCTGGTTGTCGGCCGTGCGCAGGCCCGACCAGGCGCCGTCGAGCCAGTCGGCCTTGTTGGGCTTGTAGTGCTGGCCGACTTCCCATTCGGATTCCAGATGCGCGCGCCAGTCGGCCTTCATCTGGTCGAGTTCGGCCTGGCTGATATGGCCCTCGGCGATCAGCCGCTCGCCATAGATCTGCACCGTCGTCTTATGGGTGCGGATGTTGCGGTACATGATCGGCTGGGTGAAAGCGGGTTCGTCGCCCTCATTGTGGCCGAAGCGGCGGTAGCAGAACATGTCGACCACAACCGGCTTGTGGAACTTCATGCGGAATTCGATCGCCACCTTGGTGGCGTGCACCACGGCTTCCGGATCGTCGCCGTTGACGTGGAAGATCGGCGCCTCGATCATCTTGGCGACGTCGGACGGATAGGGCGACGAGCGCGAGAAGCGCGGATTGGTGGTGAAGCCGATCTGGTTGTTGATGATGAAATGCAGCGTGCCGGCGACGCGGTGGCCGCGCAGGCCCGACAGGCCGAGGATTTCGGCGATCACGCCCTGGCCGGCGAAGGCGGCGTCGCCATGCAGCAGCAGCGGCAGCACCTTGGCGCGCTCCTCCAGCGGCACGATCTCCTCGCGGCCGCGACCGAACAGAGAGTCCTGCTTGGCGCGCGCCTTGCCCATCACCACCGGATCGACGATCTCCAGATGCGAGGGGTTGGCGGTCAGCGACAGATGCACCTTGTTGCCGTCGAACTCGCGGTCCGACGAGGCGCCGAGATGGTACTTGACGTCGCCCGAGCCCTCGACCTCGTCGGGTGCGGCGGAGCCACCCTTGAACTCGTGGAAAATGGCGCGGTGCGGCTTGGCCATCACCTGGCTGAGCACGTTCAGCCGGCCGCGATGGGCCATGCCGAGCACGATCTCCTTCATGCCGAGCTGGCCGCCGCGCTTGACGATCTGTTCCAGCGCCGGGATCAACGCTTCACTGCCGTCGAGGCCGAAACGCTTGGTGCCCTTGTACTTGACGTCGATGAACTGCTCGAAGCCTTCCGCCTCCACCAGCTTCGAAAGGATCGCCTTCTTGCCGGTGGCGGTGAAGGAGATTTCCTTGTCGGCGCCTTCGATACGAGCCTGGATCCAGGCCTTTTCCTCGGGATCGGAGATGTGCATGAACTCGACGCCGAGCGTCGAGCAATAGGTGCGGGTCAGGATCTCCAGCATTTGCCGGATGCTGCCGAATTCGAGCCCAAGCACATTGTCGAGGAAGATCGGCCGATCGTAGTCGGCTTCGGTGAAGCCGTAATTCTCGGGCGACAATTCATTGTAGTCCTCGAGCGGCTTGGCGATGCCGAGCGGGTCGAGATTGGCGTGCAAATGGCCGCGCATGCGGTAGGCGCGGATCATCATGATGGCGCGCACGGAATCGCGCGTCGCCTGGTGCACATCGGCGTCGGACAGGACCACGCCGTTGGTGACCGCCTTGTCCTTGACCTTCTTTTCGATCGTCTTCTCGACGATGCCCCAATTGCCGTCGAGCGCCGACACCAGTTCGCCATTGGCCTGCAGCGGCCAGGAGGGCTTTGCCCAGGAAGCGCCCTTGGCGTTCCTGCGCACATCGCCGGCATCGTCCTTCAGCCCGGCGAAGAACTCCTGCCATTCGGGATTGACCGAGGCGGGATCGTCCTCATAGGCGGCATAGAGCGCGTCGATGTAATCGGCGTTGCCGCCATAGAGGAATGAGGTGAGAGAAAACTGGTCGTTGGCCTGATCTTGTCTTGCCATGTCACTTAGCGGAGCCGCGCTCCGTCTCCTTGTCAGAGCAAATAGGGAGTAGCGAATAGCGAGTAGGGGTTTCCCTGGGTCGCGCGCTACTTTGTTCTTCCCTATTCGCTATTCACTACTCGCTACTCACTTAACCCTTGATCGCCTCGACCAGCGTCGTGCCCAGCCGTGCCGGCGAAGGCGATACCTTGATGCCGGCCGATTCCATCGCCGCGATCTTGTCTTCCGCGCCGCCCTTGCCGCCGGAGATGACCGCGCCCGCGTGGCCCATGGTGCGGCCGGCCGGCGCCGTGCGCCCGGCGATGAAGCCGGCCATCGGCTTCTTGCGGCCACGCTTGGCTTCGTCCTTGAGGAACTGCGCGGCGTCTTCCTCGGCCGAACCGCCGATCTCGCCGATCATGATGATCGACTTGGTCTCGTCGTCGGCGAGGAACATCTCGAGCACGTCGATGAACTCGGTGCCCTTGACGGGGTCGCCGCCAATGCCGACGGCGGTGGTCTGGCCGAGGCCGACATTGGTGGTCTGGAACACTGCCTCATAGGTAAGTGTTCCCGAGCGCGAAACAACGCCGACCGAGCCCTTGCGGAAGATGTTGCCGGGCATGATGCCGATCTTGCATTCGTTGGGGGTGAGCACGCCCGGGCAGTTCGGCCCGATCAGCCGCGAGGCCGAGCGGTCGAGCCGCGCCTTGACCTTGATCATATCCATCACGGGGATGCCTTCGGTGATGCAGATGATCAGCGGGATCTCGGCCTCGATCGCTTCCAGGATCGCTTCGGCGGCACCCGCCGGCGGCACATAGACGACGGACGCATTGGCGCCGGTCTTTGCCTTGCCCTCGGCGACGGTGGCGAAGATCGGCAGGCTCTCGCCCTTCGAGCCGGTCCAGGTCTCGCCGCCCTTCTTGGGATGAATGCCGCCCACCATCTTGGTGCCGTGATAGGCCAGCGCCTGTTCGGTGTGGAACGTGCCGGTCTTGCCGGTCAGGCCCTGCACCAGCACCTTGGTGTTCTTGTCGACGAGAATGGACATCTGAGCCCTTTTCTAAAAACCGTTGATCGAGGAAGGCGAGACGCGCCGGTAGACGCCGCTCACCATGTCTTGCCAGCTATCGCTGCCGGCAGGTTTGAAATGCAGTCGCATGCGGTAGGTGTCGGCATCGTCAAAAATATATGTCACGCGCGCCGCGCCGCGCCGCGACGACCGTTCCAGAACCAGTTCGCTGCCGTCCCACGTGCCCGAGGCCGGCGATGCCGGCACAAAACCCATCGAATCGAACTGGTGCATGGTCACCGCGCCGCTTTGCTGGTCGAAGCCGAACACATTGTGCGCGCCGAACGAAACCGTGCCGTCGCGGCGCTGGCGATAGCGCTGCACCACGAACAGGCCGCCGAACTGTGCCTCCGCCAGCACTTCGGAAGTCGCAGTGCCGGCATCGGCCCATTGCGTGCCCGACACCTCTTCCTCGCCGCGCCACGCGCCGACCAGCGCCTGCAGGCGCTGGTGGTCGGCCGAGAGCGAGGAGAAGGGCGACGCATTCATGGCTCAGAGCCGCTTCAGGTCGGTGACGGTAAGATCGCTCTTGGCATTGCCGGTGTTGAGCGTCGTCGCCGGCTCGAACATCAGCACCACTGGCTCGGCGGTCAGCGAGCGCGGCCGGTGCTCGACGCCACGCGGCACGACGATGAAATCGCCCTCGCCGAGTTCGACCGGACCATCGCGGAAATCGATGGCGATACGGCCGCGCAGCACGAGGAAGGCTTCGTCCTCATTGTCATGCGCGTGCCAGTCGAAGGCCTCGCCGAACTTGGCGACCTTGGCCTGGCTGTCATTGACGTCGCCGGCGATATGCGGATCGAAGACCCTGGTGATCTTTTGATCCGCCGCCTCGACCAGGTTTATCTTGCGCGGAGGCACCGGCTCAGCCCGTCACCGCCGCCACGATCTTCTTGGCCGCGTCGTCGAGATCATCGGCCGAGACGACATTCAGGCCACTGTCGTTGATGATCTTCTTACCGAGCTCGGCATTGGTGCCTTCCAGGCGCACCACCAGCGGCACCTTTAGCCCAACTTCCTTGACCGCGGCAATCACGCCCTCGGCGATGATGTCGCACTTCATGATGCCGCCGAAGATGTTGATCAGGATGCCCTTGACCGCCGGATCCTTGGTGATGATCTTGAACGCCGCCGTCACCTTCTCCTTCGACGCGCCGCCGCCGACATCGAGGAAGTTGGCGGGCTCGGCGCCATAGAGCTTGATGATGTCCATCGTTGCCATGGCAAGGCCTGCGCCGTTGACCATGCAGCCGATATTGCCGTCGAGCGCGACGTAGGCGAGGTCGTATTTCGACGCCTCGATCTCCTTCTCGTCCTCTTCGGTGGTGTCGCGCAATTCGAGCACGTCGGGGTGGCGGAACAGCGCGTTGTTGTCGAACGACACCTTTGCGTCGAGCACGCGCAGCCGGCCGTTCTTCATGACGATCAGCGGGTTGACCTCGAGCAGGCTCATATCCTTCTCGACGAACGCCTTGTAGAGGATCGGGAACAGCGTGTTGCCATCGTTGGCAGCGTCGCCGTCAAGCTTGAGCGCGCCGTTGAGCGCCTTCAGATCGGCCGCGGTCACACCCTTTTCCGGATCGATGGCGACGGTGATGATCTTTTCGGGCGTATCATGCGCGACCGCCTCGATGTCCATGCCGCCCTCGGTCGAGACGACGAAGGCGACGCGGCCGACCGACCGGTCGACCAGAACAGACAGATAGAGTTCGCGCTCGATGTCGGCGCCGTCCTCGATGTAGAGGCGGTTGACCTGCTTGCCGGCAGGCCCGGTCTGCTTGGTGACCAGCGTGTGGCCAAGCATCTCGTTGGCGTTGGCGACGACATCGGCGACCGACTTCGCCAAACGCACACCGCCCTTGGCATCGGGGCCAAGTTCCTTGAACTTGCCCTTGCCGCGGCCGCCGGCGTGAATCTGGCTCTTCACCACATAGAGCGGGCCGGGAAGCGCTTGTGCCGCGGCTTCCGCCTCATCGGCCTTGAACACCGGCACCCCTTCGGCCACCGGCGCGCCAAAGCTCTTCAGCAGCGCCTTGCCCTGATATTCATGGATGTTCATATGGATGGTCTCCAGATCGGCTGCTGGGGTTCACTTAGAGGCGAGTTGCGGCGCGATCTTGACGCAGGCCTCGGTCAGGCCCTGCACCGTCGCCACCGAAGCGTCGAACATCTTCTGCTCGGCCTTGTTGAGGTCGATCTCGATGATGCGCTCGACACCGCCGGCGCCGATGACCACAGGAACGCCGACATAGGTGCCCTTGACGCCATACTGGCCGGAAAGGTGCGCCGCGCACGGCAGCACGCGCTTCTTGTCCTTGAGATAGGCTTCGGCCATCGAGATCGCCGAGGCGGCCGGGGCGTAGTAGGCCGAGCCGGTCTTGAGCAGGCCGACGATCTCGGCGCCGCCGTCGCGGGTGCGCTGCACGATCTGGTCGAGCTTCTCCTTCGAGGTCCAGCCCATCTTGATGAGATCGGGCAGCGGAATGCCCGATACCGTCGAATAACGGATCATCGGCACCATGGAATCGCCGTGGCCGCCGAGCACGAAGGCGGTCACGTCCTCGACCGAGACCTTGAATTCCTCGGCCAGGAAGTAGCGGAAGCGCGAACTGTCGAGCACGCCGGCCATGCCGACGACATGGGTCTTGGGCAGGCCGGAAAACTTCTGCAGCGCCCACACCATGGCATCGAGCGGATTGGTGATGCAGATGACGAAAGCCTTCGGCGCGTATTTCTTCAGGCCGGCGCCGACCTGTTCCATGACCTTGAGGTTGATGCCCAGCAGGTCGTCGCGGCTCATGCCCGGCTTGCGCGGCACGCCGGCGGTGACGATGCAGACGTCGGCGCCCTCGATGCCGGCGTAGTCGTTGACGCCGGTCAGCCGGGAATCGAAACCATCGACCGGCGACGACTGCGCGATATCGAGCCCCTTGCCTTGCGGGATGCCCTCGGCGATATCGAACAGCACCACGTCGCCGAGGTCCTTGAGGCCGATCATGTGGGCGAGCGTGCCGCCGATCATGCCCGAGCCGATAAGCGCTATCTTGTTGCGTGCCATGTGAGGATGTTTTCCCTTTGTCTGTGACGGCGCCCCAGTCTTTGACGACTTGATGACGGTGCCGAGGAAGGAGGCCGGAATGTTGCGGGAAACCGCGAGATTTCGCCGCACCCAATAGCCCCGGTGCGAGGTAAATTCAAACGATTATTTTAGGGCGAGCATTTTCAATCGGTTAGATGGTTTGGGATTTACGTAAACGTCAAAGTTTGTAAGCCGACTTGGAGGTATCTACACAATGAAGATGGAGATCGTAAGGCTTGAAGCTGGCGATGACGCCCTTGTGATGCGGGTCGCCGAGGATGTGTTCGACGAGCCGGTCAGGGCGGATCGGTTGGCAGCCTATCTCAGTCAACCCGGCCATTTCATGATCGTGACGATCGCCGACGGCGTGGTCGTCGGTCAGTGCGCCGCCGTCATCCACCGCCATCCCGACAAGGTGAGCGAACTCTACATCGACGAAGTCGGCGTGTCGCCTGCCTTCCAGCGCCAGGGTATCGCACGGGATATGCTCGACGCGATGTTCGTGATCGGCAGGGAGCATGGTTGCGAGGAGGCGTGGGTCGGCACCGAGCCGGACAATGGCCCAGCCCGCGCGCTCTACGAGACGCGCAAGGAGCCGCATGGCCCGGCGGAGGATTTCGTCATGTATGTGTATGAGCTTTGACGATTGGCCGACCTTCGCAAGGCCGCTATTCAGCCGCCTTCGCCTTCCGCCGCTCTGCCCAATCCTCCAGCCAGTCGCGGCTCTGCATCTCGATCAGGCGTGAGGCCGTGCGTTCGAATTCGAACACCTCTACGCCGCGCTTGGCCACATAAAGCTCTTGCGGCGGAGCGTCGGCGCTCACCACCAGCCGTGTGTGATGGTCGTAAAGCGTGTCGATCAGCAGGATGAAGCGCTTGGCCTCGTTGCGTTTGCCTTCGCCCAGCACCGGCACATGGTCGATGAAGACGGTCGAGAAGCGCCCGGCAATGGCCAGGAAATCGCGAGCGCCGAGCGGCTTTTCGCAGAGATCGGCGAAGGAAAAACGCGCCGCGTCGCCGGCGGCGGCCGGCACGATCACTTGCCGGCCCTTCAGCGTCAGCGACGTCGCGGCCGTCGGCGCGCCGCGCGTCATCGTTTGCCACGCCGCGTCGAGCATATGGTCGGCGGCAGCGTCCGCCGGCGTGACATAGACCGGCGTGCGGGCGAGCTTTTCGAGCCGGTAGTCCTTGTCACTGTCGAGCGACAGCACCTGCGCGTGCCGTTCCAGTATGGCGATGAAAGGCAGGAACAGCTGGCGGTTCAGCCCGTCGCTATAAAGGTTCTCCGGCGCCACGTTCGAAGTGGCGACCAGCACCACGCCGCTGGCGAACAATGCCGAGAACAGCCGCGACAGGATCATCGCGTCGGCGATGTCGGTGACCGAGAACTCGTCGAAGCACAACACCCAGGCCTGCTCGGCCAGCGCCTTGGCCACCGGCGGGATCGGGTCGTCTTCCCTGACCTCGCCATTCTTGCGCGCCTGCCGGTGCTTCTGGATGCGGTCCTGCACGTCGGCCATGAAGTCGTTGAAATGGACCCGGCGCTTGCGCCGCACCGGCAGCAGCTCGAAGAACATGTCCATCAGCATGGTCTTGCCGCGACCGACGCCGCCATGGATGTAGAGGCCCTTGACGACGTCCCGCGTCTCGCGCTTGCGGGCAAACAGCCAGCCCAGCGCGCTCGACTTGTGCGCCAGCCGTTTTGCCGAGATCTCCGATGTCAGCCGGTCGAGTGCCGCGGCGATGCGTTCCTGCGCTGGATCGCGTTCGATCCCGCCGGTCTCCACCAGATGGTCGTAGCGCTGCCTGACGGTCGCATGGGTCTGGAGGCCGTCACGCAGATGCATCGGTCACGTCGTTTGTACAGAGCAAGAATCCTCAGGGACTAGGTGTATTGAGATTCAGGTCAGGCCGGCATCACCTGAATATCGGCATACATAGCCTACCTTGTAAGCGAAATCGCCTGGCCGCTGGAAGTCTGGCCGTCGAATTTCGAGCCGCCCGAGGAATAGAGCCGCGCCAGCGAACCGCCATTCTCGTCATAGAGCGTCAGCTGCTTGCCGGCGACGTTCCAGGACTTGATGCCGTCGATCGGCGCCGGGCAATGCAGCGGTCCGGCGCGGAAGCCGGCGCCGAACTTGGTCTGCGGCGTCGCCACCTTGCAGCTCTGGCCGGCAACGCTGACGTTCCATACACCGGCGACGCTGGCCGCGCTGAGGTCCGCGGCCCCTGCCGGCGCTGTGCCATCCGGCGGCAAGGACGCGACCTGCGTGTTCGCCGGCGCTGTCGGGAATTGCGCTGGGTCGGTGGTGCCGGGCGCGGCCGGCGGAGGCAGCTGGTTGGAGGTCACCTGGCCGGCCGGGGCCGGCTGCAGCGGCGCCGGCTGCTGGTCGTCCATCGACGAGAAGCGTGAGGTCGAGCAGCCGCCCGCAAAAAGCGCTGCCAACGATACGGCCACCAGACCGCTTTTCGAAAAATTCATTACAACCTCCGTCGGATCCGGCTGGGGGGATGCCGTCCGCGCAATCTCACCTCCACCAAGATGGAGAAGGTGGCGAAATTTCAACCCGATATGGTTAAAATAGGGTTTGCAGCAAGATTTGTTGCAAATTTATCGCATTTACGGCGCTAGACGCGCGCTCGGCACGAACACATATCCGTCCGGCCCGACGATATGGCATTCGCGCAAGCCATGCGGCTTGTCGATCGTGCCGGCCAGCACGATGTGGCCATGTTCCAGTGCCGCCGCCTCGACCGCATCAGGATCCGCGCCATAGAGACGCAGTTCGATGCCGGCGCCGCGCGTCTCGATGCCGGCGACGACCCCGGTCATCGGATTGTCGAGATAGGAGTGGTCGGCGTGCAGCATGAACACCGATCCCAGAAGCTCGATCGCCGCGAAATCTTCGTCGGCATAGATCATATGGGCGCCGAGCACGTCCCGGCAGAAGGCCTCCATCGCCGCCATGTCGCTTACCAGCAGGTTGACGCCGATGCCGCGCGCCAGCGAGCGGCCGAAATCCTCGGCCTTCATCCATGGCGTCTTCGTCCGCTTCATGGCCATGGCGTTGTCCTCGCTCCCAATCCTTGGCGATCCCACTCGAACCGGGGCGATCCTAGTCGGACCGGCTGCCTCACCCTTGGCATTCGCTCGCCAAATGCTTGCGCCAGCCAAGGCAGCGCTTATGTCTAGAAATCCAACCCTGCCGGAGCGCAAGAATTTGGCCGCGAGACCGAAAGTCGCCAACCGCTATTACAGCGGCCCGCCCAGCGACCATTTCGACGGCAGCCTGTTCTTCAATCCCGGCGGCCAGCCGCCCGGCCGCTTCGCCGATCTGCTGAAATGGCAGTTCAGCGGCCAACGCGCCAAATGGCCGGCCACCGATCCGAGCCCCCTGCCGCAGGCGAGGCCGGCGGGGCGAGTAAACGGCTCCGGTCTGACCGTGACCATGGTCGGCCATTCGACCTTGCTGGTCCAGACGGCCGGCCTGAACATCCTCACCGATCCGGTCTGGTCGCCGCGCGCATCGCCGTTTTCCTTTGCCGGCCCAAAGCGTATCAATCCGCCGGGGATCGCCTTTGCCGACCTGCCGCCGATCGACCTCGTGCTGGTCAGCCACAACCATTACGACCATCTCGACCTCGCCACGCTCAGGCAGTTGAAAGCCAGCCATGACCCGCTGCTGATCACTCCGCTCGGCAATGACATGCTGATTGGCCAGGCGGTTCCCGGCATGCGGCTGGCGGCGCATGACTGGGGCGACAGGATCGAGCTCGGCAATGGCGCCTTCATTCATGTCGAGCCGGCGCATCATTGGTCGGCGCGCGGCGCCCGCGACCGGCGCATGGCGCTGTGGGCTGGCTTCGTTGTGGAGACACCGGGCGGCAAGACCTACTTCGCCGGCGACACCGGCTTCCACGATGGCATCAACTACCGGCTGATGGCTGGGAAGCATGGTGGCTTCCGCTTCGCCATCCTGCCGATCGGCGCCTACGAGCCGCGCTGGTTCATGGCACCCCAGCACCAGAACCCGGAGGAAGCGGTGCAAGGCATGAAACTGTGCAATGCGGCTTTCGCCGCCGGCTGCCACTGGGGCACCTTCCAGCTCACCGATGAGCCGATCGACGAGCCGGTCCGGAGGCTGGCCGGGGCGCTTGCGGCCGAGCAGCTGCCGCCGGAGCGCTTTCGCGCCTTGCGGCCCGGCGAAGTCTGGAACGTGCCCTGAGGTCAGGCCTTGGCATCTGCCAGGATTGGCGTTTACCTCACGCCGGTTTTCGCCCACCATGATGTCGTGATGTTTCGAGGAACGGAGTCGCGTCTCATGAAAACAATCCTGGCAGCCCTCATGGCCGCCGCAATCTCCACCTCGACGGCCTTTGCCGGTGAGATCGGCGACCGTGCCGCCGAAGCCGAAAAGCTGCTCCAGTCCGGTGATTCCGCCGGCGCGCTGGAAAAGTTCCGCGGTGCCGAGGACGCGCTGTGGGACGCGATGCCGCTCGCTGTGCTCAACGTCAAGCACGTCGACACCGCGGCGGGTTTCGGCATCTACACCGAGCGCGCGAACCACATCTACAAACCCGGCGAGAAGATCGTGCTCTACATGGAGCCGGTCGGCTACGGCTACGGCTCCGACGGGCTCGGCAACAAGCAGATCTCGCTTTCGGTCGACCTGACCGTGGTTTCAGCCTCCGGCGAGGAACTCGGCAAGATGGAGAAGATCAGCCGCGTCCAGGTCGCCTCGCGCTCGCGCAACCGCGAACTGTTCTTCAAGCTGGACCTGTCCCTCGATGGCTTGCCGCCCGGCAAATACCGCTGCGACTTCCTCATGCATGACGAGAATTCGAGCAAGACGGGGCCGTTCAGCACCGACATCGAGATCGCCGGCTAGATTTTGCCGCTGACATTACCTCGCGAGCGACGGAACCCAAGCGCGACAGCGGCGTTTCCATGCAGTTACAAAAAATCTGTCGGCTCGCGAGGCATTTCCATGCTCAGATGGATCATCATTCTCCTGATCATCGCCGCCGCCGCCAGCCTGCTCGGCATGCCGGCGTTGGCCGGGGCCGCAGCCACTGGCGCGCGCATCCTTATCGGTATCGTGCTCATCATCTTCCTGCTGATCTTGTTTGGGGTCTTCGCGGTGACGTAAAGCGGCTGCGCACTGGTAATTCCCGCCCGTTTCCGCCATATAGCGCCAAACGGACACGGAACTTTTCGGAGCGATGGCAAGCACGACCCCTTTCGCCAAGATGAACGGCATCGGCAACGAGATCATCGTCGCCGACATGCGCGGCCGCGCCGATCGGGTGACGGCGGCCGCGGCGATCGCGCTCAACGCGGATGCCGCGACCGGCTTCGACCAGATCATGGCGATCCACGACGCGAGGACGCCAGGCACCGCCTTTTTCATCGACATATTGAATTCCGACGGCACCGGTGCGCAGGCCTGCGGCAACGGCATGCGCTGCGTCGTCCAGGCGCTCGCCGCCGAGACCGGCCAGAAGAGCTTCACTTTCGAGACCGTCGCCGGCATCCTCAACGCCAGTGAACATGCCGACGGCTCGATCTCGGTCGACATGGGCGTGCCGCGTTTCGGCTGGCAGGACATTCCGCTGGCCGAGGAATTCCGCGACACCCGCATGATCGAATTGCAGATCGGCCCGATCGACGCGCCGGTGCTGCATTCCCCCTCCGCCGTCTCGATGGGCAACCCGCACGCCATCTTCTGGGTCGACCGCGACGTCTGGTCATACGAGCTCGACCGTTTCGGCCCGCTGCTCGAGAACCACCCGATCTTCCCCGAACGCGCTAACATCACCATCGCGCAGGTCACGTCGCCCGAGAGCATGATCATTCGCACCTGGGAACGCGGCGCCGGCCTGACCAAGGCCTGCGGCTCCGCCTCCTGCGCCGCCGTGGTGGCAGCGGCCCGCACCAGGCGGACCGGGCGCAGCGTCAGCCTGCTGACCCCCGGCGGCGGCACGCTGCATGTCGAATGGCGCGACGATGACCACGTCATCCTGACGGGTGCCGCCGAATGGGAATTTTCCGGCAGCTTCGATCCCTCGACCGGCGCCTGGGCCCGCGACACCGAAAGCGCGGCCTGATGTCGGTTGCTCTGTCCAAGAGCCCGAACGTCGATGGCTCCCTTTCCGAGGCCCCTAGCCGCATCGACGTGGTGACCTTCGGCTGCCGGCTGAACACCTATGAATCCGAGGTGATGCGGCGCGAGGCCGAAACGGCGGGTCTCGGCGCGCTGGCCGGCGGTGCCGTGATCTTCAACACCTGCGCCGTCACCGGCGAGGCCGTGCGCCAGGCCAGGCAGGCGATCCGCAAGGCGCGTCGCGACAACCCGCAGGCGCGCATCATCGTCACCGGCTGCGCCGCGCAAACCGAGCCTGAAAAATTCGCCGCCATGGACGAGGTCGATCTCGTGCTTGGCAATGAGGAGAAGTTGCGGGCGCATTCCTATCGCGCGCTGCCGGATTTCGGCGTCAATGACACCGAGAAGGCCCGCGTCAACGACATCTTCTCGGTGCGCGAAACCGCCGGCCATATGGTCGACGCCATCGAGGGCCGGGCGCGTGCCTTCGTCCAGGTGCAGAACGGCTGCGACCATCGCTGCACCTTCTGCATCATCCCTTACGGCCGCGGCAATTCGCGCTCGGTGCCGATGGGCGCCGTGGTCGAGCAGGTCAAGCGTCTCGCCGGCAATGGTTATGCCGAGATCGTGCTGACCGGCGTCGACATGACGTCTTTCGGTGCCGACCTGCCGGGCGCGCCCAAGCTCGGCAAGCTTGTGAAGACGATCCTCCGGCAGGTGCCGGACGTGAAGCGCCTGCGGCTGTCGTCGATCGATTCGATCGAGGCCGATGACGAACTGCTCGACGCCATCGCCATCGAGCCCAGGCTAATGCCGCATCTGCACCTCTCGCTGCAGTCGGGCGACGACATGATCCTGAAGCGCATGAAGCGCCGCCATCTGCGCGACCAGTCGATCCGCTTCTGCGAGGATGTGCGCAAGCTGCGCCCTGCAATCGTCTTCGGCGCCGACATCATCGCCGGCTTCCCGACCGAGACCGACGACATGTTCGAGAACTCGATCAATATCGTCGCGGAGTGCGGCCTGACCCATCTCCACGTCTTTCCGTTCAGCCCGCGCGAAGGCACGCCCGCGGCACGCATGCCGCAGCTGCGCCGCGAGGTGGTCAAGCAGCGCGCCGCCCGGCTGCGCGCGGCCGGCGAAGCCGCCTATCGCCGTCACCTGTCGTCACTTCCCGGCACGCGCCAGTCGATCCTGATCGAGCGTGACGGGCTTGGCCGCACCGAAGGCTTCACGCTTGCAGCGCTCGGCACCGGCACGCCGGGCGAGATCGTCGAAGCGACAATTACTGGCCACGATGGCGCCCGGCTGATCGCGGCCCCGCTTGCCGCTTGCGCCGCCTGAGAAACGCAAAGCATGGCTGGTTTTTTCAAGAAGATATTTTCGTTCGGCAAGAAAGAAATTGTCGAGGAGCGGATCGACGAAACCGCGCCCCTCCCGCCGATCAAATGGGATGCGCTGGACGCGCTGAAGCCGGCGGCCGAGCCTGCGCCCCACCCTCCCCTCGAGGGGGAGGTAAAGCCCGCGCCTCAGCCGGCACCCGAAGAACCAGCACCCGAGCCGGCGCCCACCATCCCGCCTGCGCCCGAGCCGACGGTTCCATCCGAGCCGGAACCGCTGCCCGGACCGGAGCCGGACGAGGAGCCGGCACCCGCGCCAGAGACCCCGGAGCCACCGGCGCCAGAGGAAATTCCGGTACCCCCGGCGGCTCCGGAGCCCGTTCCCGAGCCTCAGCCGCAAGAAGTTCCTGCTCCCGCGCCGGCCGAGCCGGAAATTGTTCCGTCGCGCCCGGAGGGACCGCCGGAACAAGCGCCCGTCGAAGTGCCGGTCCCGCCTGCCGAGGTCCCAGCCGAACAGCCCGCACCTGTCGAGGTGCCGCCGGCCGCGCCTTCCGCACAGCCGACTTCAAAGGCCAGCGCCGCCCCTCATCCGCCTGCCGGCACCTTCTCCTCGTATAGGGACGGGGAGAAGGAAGAAGCACCAGCGCCCCACCCTCCCCTCGATGGGGAGGGTCGACGCGAAGCGGCGGGGTGGGGTGATAGCGCCGACGCCGACGCCAGTCACCCCCACCCCCAAGCTTCGCTTGGGACTTCCCCCATCGAGGGGGAGGTAAAACCAGCGCCTGTTCCGCCACCGCCGGCGCCGGAGCCCAAACCCGCTCCTGGCAAGGTGACCGTCACCAAGAAGGTCGAGCAGAAGGCCGAATCGGCGAAGGCGCCGGAGCCGGCACCGAGGCGCTCCTGGTTCCAGCGCATGCGCGACGGGCTCGCCCGCTCCTCGCGCGAACTCACCGGCAACATCGCCGGCGTCTTCACCAAGCGCAAGCTGGACGAGGACACGCTGCAGGACCTCGAAGACGTACTGATCCGCGCCGATCTCGGCATGGAGACGGCCTTGCGCGTCACCGATGCTCTAGCCTCCAGCCGCTACGGCAAGGACGTCTCCGACACCGAAGTGCGCGCCATCATGGCGGCCGAGGTGGAGAAGGTGCTGACCCACGTCGCCATGCCGTTGGAGCTCGACCTCTCGCACAAGCCGCATGTCGTCCTGGTGGTCGGCGTCAATGGCACCGGCAAGACCACGACCATCGGCAAGCTCGCGGCAAAACTGACCGATGGCGGCCTGTCGGTTATGCTCGCCGCCGGCGACACTTTCCGCGCTGCCGCGATCGAACAGCTCAAGATCTGGGGCGAGCGCACGAACTCGCCGGTCATCGCCTCCAAGCTCGGTGCCGATGCCGCCGGCCTCGCCTACGATGCTTTCGAACGAGCGAAGGAAGCCGGCTCCGACGTGCTGATCATCGACACCGCCGGCCGCCTGCAGAACAAGACCGAGCTGATGGCGGAACTGGAAAAGATCGTCCGCGTGCTCGGCAAGCTCGACCCGGAAGCGCCGCACACCGTGCTGCAGACTGTCGACGCCACCACCGGCCAGAACGCGCTCAACCAGGTCGAGATCTTCCGCAATGTCGCCGGCGTCAACGGCCTGGTGATGACCAAGCTGGACGGCACGGCGCGCGGCGGTATTCTGGTGGCGATCGCGGCAAAGCACAAATTGCCGGTCTATTTCATCGGCGTCGGCGAACAGGTCGACGACCTCGAACCTTTCTCGGCAAGCGAATTCGCCAGGGCGATCGCTGGAGTTGCGTAGCGGCATGATCCCGAAGAATTTTGAACGGGATCGTGCGTAAGAAGGAAGATCATGAACCCACCCATTCTCGAACGCGACCCGTCCGACCCGCAGAAAGAGAAGAAGGAAGGCGTCAATCCGCTGCTCAAGCTGGTGCTGGAGCTGGGTCCCTTGCTGGTCTTCTTCTTCGCCAATGCGCGCGGCCCATGGCTGGTGGAGAAATTCCCGGTGCTGGCCGACTTCGGCGGCCCGATCTTCGTCGCCACCGGCCTCTTCATGGCCGCCACGGCCATCGCGCTGATGGTGTCCTGGCTGCTTATTCGCAGCTTGCCGATCATGCCGTTGGTGTCCGGCGTCGTCGTCTTCATCTTCGGCGCGCTGACGCTCTATCTGCAGGACGACATCTTCATCAAGATGAAGCCGACCATCGTCAACACGCTGTTCGGCGGCGTGCTGCTCGGCGGCCTGTTCTTCGGCCGGTCGCTGCTCGGCTATGTCTTCGAATCCGCCTTCAAGCTCGATGCCGAAGGCTGGCGCAAGCTCACTTTCCGCTGGGGCCTGTTCTTCCTGTTCCTGGCCATCGTCAACGAGGTGGTGTGGCGCAATTTTTCCACCGACGCCTGGGTTACCTTCAAGGTCTGGGGCATCATGCCGATCACGCTTCTGTTCACCTTCAGCCAAATGCCGCTGATCCTGCGCCATTCGCTGGACGACAAGGCCGGCGGGGAAGAAAAGACCGGCAAGTAGAGCAATTCCAGGAAAAGCGCGTAACGCCTTCCCTAGTGAATTGCCTCAAGAACCAAATGGGAGAGAGGGCCATGGAATTCGTCACCACGCGCGAGGAACTGCGGACCATCTACAAGACGCCGCGGCCGACCGATGGTTCGATTCGCAAGGAATTGAAGGCGCTCGACGGCCATTGCCGTTCCTTCATCGGCAAGAGCCCGTTCGTGCTGATCGGCTCCTCTGACGGCGAAGGCAATTCCGACGTAACGCCGAAGGGTGACAAACCGGGCTTCGCCATCGTTCTCGACGACAGGACCATCGCCATTCCCGACCGGCCCGGCAACAACCGGCTGGACACGCTGGAGAACATCCTGCGCAATCCCTCGGTCGGGCTGCTCTTCCTCATCCCCGGCATGAACGAGACGCTGCGCGTCAATGGCGATGCCCGCATCACCGTCGACGCGGGTTTGCGCGAGCGCCTTGCCGTCGACGGCAAGGAGCCGCAAAGCGTCATCGTCGTCACCGTCAAGGCCACCTACATGCATTGCGCAAAGGCCTTCATGCGCTCCGACCTGTGGAAGCCGGAGACCTGGTACGACCGCGCGACGCTGCCGACGCTCGGCCAGATCCTGCGCGACCAGCTGGCACTGGCCGATTCGGCCGAGGCGACCGACCGCTGGCTGGACGACGAATACAAGCAGACCATGTGGTAGGCTTTTCCGGACACGATTCGTCCGAACTGGCCTCACCGACTGTGCTGAACATCCTCGCCATTTCCGGCAGCCTGCGGGCGGCCTCCACCAATTCGGCCTTGGTCGAAGCACTGGCGCGCAATGCGCCTTCAAGCTGCCGCGTCACCGTCTATGACGGGCTTGGCCGCTTGCCGATCTTCAACCCCGACGACGAGGGCGAGCGCACGCCGCGCGCAGCCTCCGCCCTGATCGACGCCGTCACCCGTGCCGACGGCGTCATCATCTCTTGTCCCGAATATGCCCATGGCGTGCCGGGCGGGCTGAAGAACGCGCTCGACTGGCTGGTGTCGCGCGACGCGGCCGTCGCCAAGCCAGCCATGCTGATGCACGCCTCGCCGCGCTCGTTGTGTGCCCGCGCCGCCCTGGCCGAGATCATGCGCACCATGTCGTTCGCGCTTTCTGACGGTGGGCTCGAGATTGCGCTGCTGGGGAAGAAGCCGCCCGAGGTGGAGGCTATTTTGGCTGAGCCGGCGAATGTGACAGCGATGCGCGACGCGCTTTCGGCTTTCGCGGGCTTTATCCGCGCACGTTGAATGGCGCCCGCTCTTCCTTCTCCCCTTGCGGGAGAAGGTGGCCTCACGAAGTGAGGTCGGATGAGCAACCGTGCCTCAGACCGAAGCCGGATCCCAAGGTTTGTCGTCCCGGATCATGGCATTGAGGGTTGTGATCAGCTTGCGCATGACAGCAACGATGGCGACCTTTGCCACCTTGCCCTTGGCCCGCAGGCGCTGGCGGAAAGCGGCGAAGACGGGATTATGCACTCCGGCGCTGAGCGCTGCCATGTAGAGGACGTTGCGGACCGGCTCTCGACCACCCCAGATACATCGCTTGCCTTTGAGCTTGCCGCTATCGTGGTCGAAGGGAGCGAGCCCGACCAGGGCGGCGATCCGCCGGTTGGACAAGCGACCGAGTTCAGGCAGCAGTGCGATCAGTGTGGCACTCAAGACCGGGCCGACGCTGGGCGTGGAACGCAGCAAGCTGTTGCGGTGAGCCATGGCGGGATCAGCCGCAATGGCCTGGGCGATGCTTTTGTCGAGCAGCAGGATGTCGGCACGGAGCCGGCTCGCTCGCCGCTTGGCCAGGCGCTTGAGAGCGGCATCGCGCACGTGTTCGAGTTGGTTGTTGACACGGCTGAGTTCGGCATGGAGTTGGCGCCGCACGGTGACCAGTTCGATCACCAACTCCAGACTTGGATCAAACTCCACCGGACGCACCGGCAGCGTTGCCAGGAAGCGTGCGATCACACGTGCATCGAGGCGATCGTTCTTGGCGTTGACGCCGGCCGCCCGTGCGAACTGGCGCAGTCTGTGGGGATTGATGCGACGCACCGGCAGGCCTTTTTGCCACAGTGCCTTGAGCACAGCCCGTTCATAGCCACCGCTCGCCTCAAGGCCAATGGCATCAAGCTCGCAGCCCGACAGCCGCTCGACCAATGCCGCATGACCGGCTTCGTCATTGTCGACCGCGAACAACTCCCCTGTTTCCAAAATGGCCACGTCCAGCCGATCCTTGGCCACATCGATGCCGACATGCAGTGCAATTTGTGTCATCTTCTGATCCCTTCCTTGCCGGTGCGGGGTCGAACCCTAGCAACCGTTCGGGCTGTGGAAGATGCGGTCGGAGCTCCTTGCTCATCCACGGGCTTATGCCAAGGGCTGTACGGGCTTCCGCCGCAACGGGTGATCCGGTCATGACCCGGGTCACCCGTCAGCCCGATCATGCATGATTCGAGAGACACAAGGGGTGTTCCAGCTTGGCGCCGACGGCATTCCGTCACCCACCCCTCAACCGTCTCGGCGCTGGCGCGCCGATCCACCTTCTCCCACAAGGGGAGAAGGGAAGACCTACCCCTTCCGCAACGTCTCCACATCGGTCTTGCCGACATACCAGTCGCGGGCGTTGACCTCTTCGAAGACCACCCAGACATCGTCATTGCCGAGCCCGGTGGCGTCCATGATCGCGGCCGTGACTTTCTTGGCGATGTCAGCCTTCTTGCCTGCCGGATCGGCGGCGATCACTTCCTTGACGATGCGGATGTTGACGAATGGCATGACGTCCTCCCCTTCAAATGGCTAACGCCGTTGAGAGACCGTTTCGAAATTCGCTCTGGCGAGTCATATGATGGTGGTTTCGAGAACCGGAGCGGAGCGTACTTTTTGGGCACGTGAGCACCGGAAGCGCAGAAAACGCCTTCAGATGGCCGTCAGAGTAGAATTTCCAAACGGTCTCACTCAAAAAGTCTTGGCTCCGTTCACCATCAGCCGCACCATGTAGAGCGAGGTGGTGCCGGCGATGTAGAGACAGTTCAGCTTGTTGCCGCCGAACACGCAATTGGCGGTCACCTCCGGCACCTTGACCTTGCCGATCAGCGTACCGTCCGGATCGTAGCAATGGATGCCGTCGGCGGCGCTGGTCCAGATGCGCCCGTCCGCGTCGAGCCGGAAGCCGTCGAACAGGCCGGCCGTGCAATCGGCGAAGACCTTGCCGCCCGACACCTTCTTGCCGTGCTTGCCGACATTGAAGACCCGCATATGCGCCGGGTTCTCGGCGCCATGCGTGCGACCGGTGTCGACGACATAGAGCAAGCTCTCGTCCAGCGAAAAGGCGAGCCCGTTCGGTCTCACCATATCGGTGATGACGGCCTCGATCTCGCCGGTATCGGGATCGACTCGGTAGACGTGGCAAGCACCGATCTCGCTCTCGGCCTTGTCGCCCTCATAGTCGGTGTCGATGCCGTAGGTCGGATCGGTGAACCAGATCGAACCGTCGGACTTCACCACCGCGTCATTGGGCGAGTTCAGCCGCTTGCCCTTCCATTTGGCGGCAATCGTGGTGACCGAGCCGTCATGCTCGGTACGGCTGACGCGGCGGCCGGAGTGCTCGCATGTCACCAGCCGGCCCTGCCGGTCGACGGTGTTGCCGTTCGAATTGCCCGATGGCTGCCGAAAGACGCTGACGCTGCCGTCCGTCTCGTCGTAGCGCAGCATGCGGTTGTTCGGAATGTCGGACCAGACGACATAGCGGCCGGCGGCGAACCAGGCCGGCCCTTCCGCCCAGCGGCAGCCGGTGAACAGCTTTTCCACCTGCGCGTTGCCATTGAACAGGCGCGCGAAGCGCGGATCGAGAATTTCGTAATAGTCTGCGGCCGCCATGCATTTCCTCCCGGCATCACGTGACGCCGGATCAAGCCAGCCCGCGATCGATATGGCAAGACGGGACGCTTGCAATTTGTATGACAAAACGGAGAGGAAGCAGCCGGTCGACCTGGCTCGGCTGCCCGCCGTTCAACAGGGGCGCACTTTAGGACCCCATTAACCGGCTATGCGCTGCGCGCAATGGTGCATTGCAACATCTTCTTTTTGCAACGCACCAATACTATGTCATGTTCCGTACTGCCAAGGGAGGAAGAACCCGCCGCCAGAATGCGGCACAGAAGGACCCTTGCTATGATCTTCAATGATCTCATGACCCGCGCTCGCACCAGCATCGCCAAGCGCAAGCACTACAACCGCCTCGTCGCCGAAATCGACAGCTTTTCCAGCCGCGACCTCGCCGACATGCGCGCCGATCGCTCGGAAATGCTCTACCAGATCCACAAGCAGATCTACGGCTGAGCCACATTCATCATCCTCGGGCTTGACCCGAGGATCCATGCCGCGACTTCAAGCGAAGAATGCAGCGGCTCGGAATAGCGGTTCTATCCACGGTGAGAGTCCCCAATTCTGGCTCCGCCTTGCCTGCCATCAACATCACGGCATGGAAGGCGAAAGAGCACCGTCAGTTCGGCGCCGCCAATGCCTTGTCGATCTGTGGCAGCAACAAATCCCTTGCCGTCTCCGCCGTCAGCGGGCCGACATGCTTGTAGGCAATCTTGCCGTCCTTGCCGATGACGAAGGTTTCCGGCACGCCATAGACACCCCAGTCGATCGCCGCGCGGCCGGCTTCGTCGACACCGATGGCCTGGAACGGATTGCCGAGATCGCCGAGGAACCGTCGGGCGTTCTCCGGTCGGTCCTTGTAGTTCAGCGCCGCCATCACGAACCGCTTGTCCTGCGACAGCGCCAGAAGCACCGGGTGCTCTTCGCGGCATGGCGCGCACCAGGACGCAAAGACGTTGACCAGGGTGACCTTGCCGGCGAAGTTTTTGGAATCGAGCCCCGGCAGGTTCGATCCTTCCAGCGCCGGCAGGTTGGTCTGCGGCGCCGGCAGGCCGATCAGCGCCGACGGCACTTCCGAAATATCGCGCCCCGACAATAGCTGCGACAGGAACAGTCCTGCCAGGCCGAGGAAGACCAGCAGCGGCAAGAGCACGAACAGGCGCCGGCCGCGTGACGGTGTTTCGGTTTCGCTACTCACGGCTTTGCTGTCCCAGCCCTATCGGAACGGCGCTTCACGCCGGCCGCTTCGAGTTCGGCGAGTTCGCGCTTGCGCGCCCGCTGGTCGAGCAGGATCCAGCCGATCAGCCCGGCCAGGACCAACGCGGTGATGGCATAGGCCGCGGTGACATAGAGCGCATGCGCACTCATGCGGTCCGCTCCATTCCAGCGTCTCTTTCCAACCGTCGTTCGATCATGCTCTCCCTTAACCGCGCATCGGCGGCTTCGCAATCGGGCGCCGCGCCGCAGTCCTCAGGCCCATGGTCTTCAGTCTTGTACTGCCGCATCAATCCGTACCGTGGCGCAGGGCCAGCGCCGCCGACACCGGCCCCAGCACGGCAAGAAACAGTGTCAGCGCGGCAAGAATGAGGAAGGGTTGCAAAAACGGATCGGGATTGGCGGTGGCGCCATAGCTCGCCGAAACGCCGAAGATCAGCACCGGTATGGTCAGCGGCAGCACCAGCACCGAGATCAAGAGCCCACCGCGCGGCAGCGCCACCGCCACCGCCGCCCCGGCGGCACCGATGAAGGTGATCGCCGGCGTGCCGACCAGCAGCGTCAGCGCCGTGGCGCCTATCGCCAGCGGCTCCATATTCATGAACAGCCCGAGCAAGGGAGCCGCGACCACCAGCGGCAGCACGCTGCCAGCCCAATGCGCCAGGCATTTCACCAGCACCGTCAGCGCCAGCATGTGCCGGTCGTTGCCGAGCACCAGGAGATCGAGCGAGCCATCCTCGCGATCGGCCTGGAACAGCCGGTCGAGCCCAAGCAGGCAGGACAGCAGCGCCCCGATCCACAATATCGCCGGGCCGATGCGGGCCAGCAGCCTGAGGTCCGGCCCGACGCCGAACGGAATGGTGGCGATGACGGCGAGGAAGAAGATGACACCGGTCAAAGCGCCGCCGCCGGCACGGATGTTGAGGCGGATGTCGCGCAGGAAGAGGGCTAGCATGATGTGAGATGTCGGCGCCCAGGCGCCCCCCTCTGTCCTGCCGGACATCTCCCTCTCAAGGGGGGAGATTGGATGTCACCTCGGCTTTCGCCAATCTTCAACGTCGGAGGGCTGGCGAGACGCATGAACTGCCAATCTCCCCCCTGGAGGGGGAGATGGCCGGCAGGCCAGAGGGGGGCGCCTCGCACCGCCATCAACCCGTTTCCCCCATCCTCAACTCCACCCCATCGATCCCCAGCGGCAGATGCGTCGCCGCCACGATCATCCCACCCTCGGCGCAATGCCTAGCCATCAGCCCCGCAAACCGCGTCTCCGAAGCCTTGTCCAGTCCCGCCGTCGGCTCATCGAGCAGCCACAGCGGCCGCTGGCTGACCAGAAGCTTGGCGATCGCCGCGCGCCGCCTCTGCCCTGTCGAGAGATAGCCGAACGGCAGATGGCCGATGCCGCCGAGCCCGACGGTCTCCAGCGCCTCGTCGACGCCGACGTCTCCACCACCGTTGAAATCGCGCCAGAAGCGCAGGTTTTCCGCAACGCTCAGCGCCGGCTTCATCGCGTTCTGGTGGCCGAGGTAATGACAGGCCGAGGCAATGGACGGAAAAGCCTCGCCGCCGCCTTCGAGCAGCAACCTGCCTTCGGCCACAGGCAACAGCCCGGCGACGATCCTGAGCAAGGTCGATTTGCCCGATCCGTTCGGCCCGGTGACGACCAGCGCCTGGCCTCGGTTGAGCGCGAAACCGACGCCGGAAAACACCGTCTCGCCGCCGCGTTCGCCGCCCAGATTTTCGGCGATCAGCCGCATCCCTCGCCTGCCCTGAAATCAATGTTTCGCGAGCGCTGCCGCATCGCACAAATTTGCTCCGCAACTGTCTAGAACTATTCCAGAAAATTCTCTATATGCGGTGCATCCGTGCCAGCGGTCGGCGCGGGAACAGAATTTGCGCCGAACCAGCGCACGCGCCGCCTTGAACGGCTCGGGTTGCTTGGGAACGGACAGCGGAAATGGCCGTACCCGCACCTTTGCGCGTGATTGCATGCCATCGGCGTCCGTTCCCTTTCAGGCTGAACAGACAAGGACGGATCGCACGTGTCAAAATCCCTCGATAGCTTCAACTGCCGCCGCACCCTGACCGCGGGCGGCGCCGAGTATGTCTATTTCGACCTCGTCGAGGCCGAGAAGAACGGCCTCACCGGCATCGCCCAGCTGCCCTATTCGATGAAGGTGCTGCTCGAAAACCTGCTGCGCAACGAGGACGGCCGTTCCGTCACCAAGGACAGCATCCAGGCGGTCGCCGGCTGGCTGACCGACAAGGGCACGGCCGGCGTCGAGATTGCCTACCGCCCCGCCCGCGTGCTGATGCAGGATTTCACCGGCGTTCCCGCCGTGGTGGATCTGGCCGCCATGCGCGACGCCATGGCCTCGCTCGGCGGCGACCCGCAGAAGATCAACCCGCTGGTGCCCGTCGACCTCGTCATCGACCATTCCGTCATCGTCGACGAATTCGGCACGCCGCTGGCTTTCGCCAGGAATGTCGAGCTCGAATACGAGCGCAACGAGGAGCGCTACAAGTTCCTGAAATGGGGCCAGCAGGCGTTCCGCAACTTCCGCGTCGTGCCGCCCGGCACCGGCATCTGCCACCAGGTCAACCTCGAATATCTCGGCCAGGTCGTGTGGACCAACACCGAGGATGGCGAAACCACCGCTTACCCGGACACCTGCGTCGGCACGGATTCGCACACCACCATGATCAACGGCCTTGGCGTGCTCGGCTGGGGCGTCGGCGGCATCGAGGCCGAGGCCGCCATGCTCGGCCAGCCGGTCTCCATGCTGCTCCCTGAAGTCATCGGCTTCCGCCTCACAGGCAAGCTCAAGGAAGGCGTCACCGCCACCGACCTGGTGCTCACCGTCACCCAGATGCTGCGCAAGAAGGGCGTCGTCGGCAAGTTCGTCGAGTTCTTCGGCCCGGGCCTGTCCAACATGACGCTGGCCGACCGTGCCACCATCGGCAACATGGCGCCCGAATATGGCGCCACCTGCGGCTTCTTCCCGGTCGATTCGGAGACCATCCGCTACCTCACCATGTCCGGCCGCGAGGAAAGCCGCATCGCGCTGGTGGAAGCCTATTCCAAGGCGCAAGGCATGTGGCGCGAAGCCGGCTCCACCGACCCGGTCTTCACCGACCTGCTCGAACTGGAACTGAGCAGCGTCGTGCCGTCGATGGCCGGCCCCAAGCGCCCCGAAGGCCGCGTCGCGCTGGAAGGCATTCCAGCCGGCTTCGCCAAGGCGATGGAGACCGAATACAAGAAGGCCGCCGAAATCTCCAAGCGCTATGCCGTCGAAGGCACCGACCATGATCTCGGCCATGGCGACGTCGTCATCGCCGCCATCACGTCGTGCACCAACACCTCGAATCCGAGCGTGCTGATCGGCGCCGGTCTTTTGGCGCGCAACGCCAACCGTCTCGGCCTCAAGCAGAAGCCGTGGGTGAAGACCTCGCTGGCGCCCGGCAGCCAGGTGGTCGCCGAGTATCTGGAGAAATCCGGCCTGCAGAAGGAGCTCGACCAGATCGGCTTCAATCTTGTCGGCTTCGGCTGCACCACCTGCATCGGCAATTCCGGCCCGCTGCCGGCGCCGATCTCCAAGACCATCAACGATAAGGGCTTGATTGCAGCCGCGGTGCTCTCCGGCAACCGCAATTTCGAAGGCCGCGTCTCGCCCGACGTGCAGGCGAACTACCTGGCGTCACCGCCGCTGGTCGTCGCCCATGCGCTGGCCGGCACTGTCACCAGGGACCTGACCACCGAGCCGCTCGGCGAGGACAAGAATGGCAATCCGGTCTCCCTCAAGGACATCTGGCCGAGCTCGACCGAGATCCAGGAGTTCATCGAGAAGAACGTCACCCGCGAGCTGTTCGCCCGCAAATATGCCGACGTCTTCAAGGGCGACGAATACTGGCAGAACGTCAAGGCGCCGGAAGGCCAGACCTATGCCTGGGACGACAACTCGACCTATGTGCAGAACCCGCCCTATTTCGCCGGCATGACCGCCGGTTTCGGCAAGATCGGCGACATCAAGGGCGCCCGCGTGCTCGGCCTGTTCGGCGACAAGATCACCACCGACCACATCTCGCCGGCGGGCTCGATCAAGGCGGCGTCGCCTGCCGGCAAATACCTCACCGACCACGGCGTCGGCGTCGCCGACTTTAACCAGTACGGCACGCGCCGCGGCAATCATGAAGTGATGATGCGCGGCACCTTCGCCAACATCCGCATCCGCAACCACATGCTGGGCGAGAACGGCCGCGAGGGCGGCTACACCATCCACTACCCGTCGAAGGAAGAGGAAGCGATCTACGACGCGGCGATGGAATACAAGAAGGAAGGCGTGCCGCTGGTCATCTTCGCCGGCGTCGAATACGGCAACGGCTCCTCGCGTGACTGGGCGGCCAAGGGAACGAACCTGCTTGGCGTCCGCGCCGTCATCGCCCAGTCCTTCGAGCGCATCCACCGCTCGAACCTGGTCGGCATGGGCGTCATCCCCTTTGTCTTCGAGGAAGGCACCTCATGGGCTTCGCTCAACCTCAAGGGCGACGAGGTGGTCGAGATCGACGGCCTGAGCACCATCAAGCCGCGCCAGACGATGAACGCCAAGATCACCTATGGCGACGGCACGGTGAAGAACGTGCCGATCATCTGCCGCATCGATACGCTGGACGAGCTCGACTACTTCAAGAACGGCGGCATCCTGCAATACGTGCTGCGCGATCTAGCCGCGTAGCGGCAAGGCAGTAGGGCTTAGGCAGTAGGGAATAAGGACACCTACTGCCTACTGCCCTTGCTTCGGCGCCCCAAACCGCGCCGCCGCCGCCAGCAGCACGCCGAGCATCAGCCCGTTCAGGATGTGCCACAGGAAATGCGTGCCGAGCGGAAAGCTGCCGCAGACCATCGGGTCGATCATGCGGCAGATGACGGACACCACGAAGATCGCCGAACCAGCCAGATTGTACCAGCCTGCGCGGTTGCCGCTCACCGTCACCCAGACGCCGAAGAAGGCGAGCGCCAGGAACGGCGGCAGATAGCCCGTCGTGCCGTTCGATGCCTGCCGCAGCCAGTCCGGCACGGCGAAGGTGATCAGCCCGGCAACCGCGTAGAAGACGACGAAGACAGCGATCGCTTTGCCCCATTCCATGCCGAGGAAACGGCGCAGGTTGAACAGCGTATAGGCCAGGGTAAAGCCTGCGATCGGCAGGATATCGGCCCAGATCGTGCCCCTGGTGGCAAAGGTATGGAAGATCGTCGAGCCGATGCCGATCGCCACCACCCACCAGGCCAGCACTCGCGCGAAGGTGCCGGTTTTGTGCCGCCGCACTTCAAGCACACCCCATAATCCCGCCGCAATGAAGGCGAGGTTGGTCAAAGCATTCGTCGGCTCGGCCCAAAGTCCAGAACCGGTCCGCTCGCAATAGAGATCGACAGGGGTCAGGAGAGTTTGCCACATGGTGATGATCCCAGCCCGAATCGAACCGCGTAGTGAAATGCAGTGCCCACTCCTATTGCGACCTTACCTGCGGCTGCAATGGCAAAATTTCACCGCAACGTGACTTCCCGTTGACTTCGGCTTCTGCCACATATTTCAGCAAATCAGAACAAAGCCGGCATCACCGGCGGGAATTGGAATGGTCATGGCCTCGCGAAGATTCCTGTGGCTGGCAGCCTTTGCGCTGGCCTTCTCGGCGTTTGCCGGTGCTGGCCATGCCAGCGAATCCGAGAAAATGCATGCGGAACCCCAGGCCGACAGGCCGCTCGGCGTGGTCGAGCTGTTCACCAGCCAGGGCTGCAGTTCCTGCCCCCCGGCCGATGCCTTCTTCGCCGAACTCGCCACCAAGGACGACATTGTCGCGCTCGCCTATCACGTCGACTATTGGGACTATCTCGGCTGGAAAGACACGCTGAGCCGCAAGGAGAACACCGAGCGCCAATACGACTACATGCGCGCCTTCGGCAGCCGCTCCGTCTATACGCCGCAGGCGGTGCTCAATGGTCGCATCCATGTCAACGGCGCCAACCGCACCGAGGTCGACGGCGCGCTCGCCCGAATGGCCAGGTCCGGCGAAGGCATGCGCGTCGCCATCAAGGTCAGCCGGACCAGCGACCGCGTGATCATCGATGCCGGCGATGCCGGCACCGGCCCCAGCGATGCCCATGTCGTCATCGTCTATTTCGAGCCGCCGCAAACGATCAACATCGCCCAGGGCGAGAACTCCGGCCGCAAGATGACCTATTGGAACGCGGTCACCGGCATCCAGACCGCGGGCATGTGGCACGGCAAGGCGCAGCGCTATGAATTGCCGATAAGTGAGATCGTCAAGAAGGGCGGCTGCGCCGTGCTCTTGCAATCGGCCGGCAAGGACGGCATGCCCGGCCCCATTCTCGGCGCCGCCTTCATCCACAAGCCCTGATTTCGCGAGCAATTCCAGGAAAAGTGGAAGGCGGCTTCCCGGGAAAAGCGCGTGGCGCTTTCCCTTGGGAATTGCGTCAAAACAAGAGTCTAGTGCCCGGTCAGCCGGTCGGCGAAAGCCGCGAGGCGGGACGTCCGCCCGAGGCCGTTTGCCTCGCGCCGGTCGGCGATGCGATAGAGCTGGTACATGGAGTGGACGCCGAGCCAGCGCAGCGGTTCCGGCTCCCATTTCTTGACCGTCCGGTTGACCCAGGGCAGCCGGGTCAGTTCGGTGTCGTGGCCGAGCACGAGGTCGCGCAGGGTGCGGCCCGACAGGTTCGAGCTCGAAACGCCGAGCCCGACATAGCCGCCGGCCCAGCCGATGCCGGTCTCGCGATCGAAGCCGCAGGTGGTGCACCAGTCGCGCGGCACGCCGAGCGTGCCGCACCAGGCGTGGTCGAGGCGCACCCCCTTGGTCTGCGGCAACAGCTTGGTCAGGATCTCGTGCAACTGGTCGATGGTCGCCTGCTGGGTCTGGCCGCGCACGTCGGTGCGCGAGCCGAACCGGTAGGGCACGCCACGGCCGCCCATGGCGATCCGGCCTTCGCGCGTGCGCTGCGCGTAGCAATAGGTGTGCGCGGCATCGCCCAGCACCTCGTAGCCGCTCCAGCCGATCGTATCCCACAGCTTTTGCGGCAGCGGCTCGGTCACCACGATGGCGCTGTTCAGGGGCAGCCAGAGGCGCTTGAGGCCGGGAATACCGGCCGTGAACCCTTCGGTGGCACGCACGATCTTTTCGGCGCGCACGATGCCGCGATCGGTGGTCACCTTGCCTTTTTCGATCGCCAGAACCTGCGTCTGCTCGTAGATCGGGACGCCTGATCGCGCGACCGCCGCCGCCAGGCCTTGCACCAGCTTGGCTGGTTGCACGCGGGCGACGTTGCGGACGACGAAGCCGCCCAGCACCTTGTCGATGGCGATGCGCTCGCGCGCCTCCCCGGCGTCGAGGAAGGCCAGCCTCTCCGGTGGCATGTCCCAGTGCAGGAGCTCATCGTATTCCGCCCTGGCGCGCTGCAGCTGCGCGGTGTTGGTGGCCACGGTGATGTTGTCGACGCGGCGGATATCGGCATCGATACCCTCGGCCTGCGTCACCGAGATCACTTCGTCGACGGTGCCGAACATGGCGCGCTGCATGTCGATGACAGCGCCCCGCGACGAGGACGCCGCATATTTCTCGCGCGACCAGCTGAACCCGCCCGACAGCCAGCCGCCATTGCGGCCCGAGGCGCCGAAGCCTGCGAACTCCTTCTCGACGATGGCGATGCGCAGCGAGGGCTGCGCCTTCTTCAGGTAATAGGCCGTCCACAAGCCGGTGTAGCCGGCGCCGACGATGCAGATATCGGCCTCGATGTCGCCGGGCAGCGCAGGGCGATAGGCCGGGACGCCGCTTATATCGGCATACCAGAACGACACGTCGCCATTGTGCTTGGCTTGCATGGGGATGCTCTCGAATGGTTCAGGTGAGCGTGACAGGATTCGAGGCTGCGGTCGCGCCAATCATGACGTGGGTTGGCAAACAAGCTCTCGGTCGAGGGAAAGCCGCCGTCGCGGCGATGCGGGCATGAAAAAACCGACGTCAGCTTGCTTCTGACGTCGGTCGTTTAGGTTTTGGGATCGTCGCACCCGGTTTTTCCAAGGAAAAACCGAGGTTGGTTCGATCCGACGCAGACCCGTGGGCGGGGGGCTTGGGGTTTACGAGCCGGTGCCGGACCGAACCGTCTCAGGCAACGCCGGTAAATTCGTCGGACATTGGGGCATGAGCGCGGATAAAAAAAGGCAGAAATGTGGCGAAGCATCACCAATTCCAACATGCGGTTCGCAAATGTGACTGGACGTGACCGAAACAGCGCGTCGCTGGCGCTGCTTCGCCGGCTCTTGCAATTCGATGGCGAAGGGGCCAACTTTGGTTGGCAAAGATTCATTTTCGAAGGATCGAGGCATGACCGATGACAGCGGCGGGATGGGGGATGGGGACGCATCCGCAATATTGATCCCGCTGCACGAGGTGCGACGCGAGCGCCTCGACCAGCCGGTGCGCTTCGAGCGCCGTGAACTCGACCAGATCCTGAGGCTCTACGGACGCATGGTCGCCGCCAATGAATGGCGCGACTACGCCATCGACCATCTCACGGACCGCGCTGTGTTTTCCGTCTTCCGCCGCGCCAGCGAAGTGCCGCTTTTCCAGATCGTCAAGGACCCGAAACTGGCGCGCAAGCAGGGCGCCTTCGCCGTCATCGCCGCCGGCGGCCGCATCCTCAAGCGCGGCCAGGAACTCGGCCGCGTGCTTGGCGTCTTCGACAGCAAGCTCAAGGTTGTAGAGGCCTGATGCGGGAATTGGGGAACTGAGGAACTGAGGAACTGAGGAACTGAGGAACTGAGGAAAAAGGCACTCAGCGCCTGATGATTCGCCTTCTTCAATTCTTCAATTCTTCAATTCTCCAATTCCTCAGTTCCTCAATTCCCCCTGCCCTCGCGAAACCTCCGCTCCGGCAACGAATCAGCGGCGGGCGGGAGCGATGCGCCGCCATTCAGCGGCAGTTGCATGAACACCGTGTCGAGCCAGCGGCCGTGCTTGTAGCCGGAGCCCTCGAGGCGGCCCGAATGGCGGAAGCCGAGCCTTTCATGCAGCTTGACCGAGGCGCTGTCGGGACGGCCGTCGCCGATGACCGCGATGATCTGGCGGAAGCCCGCCGCCTCCGCCGCCGCGATCAGGCTTTGCATCAGTCTGAGGCCGACACCCTGGCCCTTGGCGTCAGGCGCGACATAGACCGAATCCTCGACGACGAAGCGATAGGCCGGGCGCGGCCGGAAGGCGCCGGCATAGGCATAGCCGAGCACGACGCCATCCTTTTCAGCCACCAGATAGGGAAAGCCGCCGGCCGTCAGCGTGTCGAATCGCTTGCCCATTTCGGCGCGGCCGGGCGGCTCCAGTTCGTAGCTCGCCGTGCCGTTCGTCACCGCGTCGGCATAGATTTCGGTGATGGTGTCGAGGTCGGCCGAGGTCGCCGTCCGAATCACGATGCTGCTCATTCTTTACGCAAGCCTTTCATTTGCCTTCGATAACAGCAAAGGCCGGCGCAAAAGAAAAGGGCGGCCGTTGGGCCGCCCTTTCCAAACTCGATGGTCCAGTCAGACCATGACGCGTGCCTCAGCGGCGGTCGCCCATGAACTGCAGCAGGAACGTGAACAGGTTGATGAAGTCCAGATAGAGCTTCAACGCACCCATGGTCGCCTTGCGGCCAGCGACATCCGAAGCATCACCCTCGTAGTACATCTCTTTGATGCTCTGCGTGTCGTAGGCAGTGAAGCCCGCAAAGATGAGCACGCCAATCGCCGAGACCGCAAACGTGAGTGCCGACGAATGCAGGAAGAGGTTGATCACAGACGCTATAATCAGGCCAATCAGGCCCATCATCAGGAACGAGCCAAATCCGGAAAGATCACGCTTGGTGGTGTAACCATAAAGTGACAGCGCACCGAAGCCGGCGGCGGTGGCAAAGAAGGTCTGGGAAATGCTGGCCGTGGTGTAGACCAGGAAGATCGACGACAGCGACAGGCCGATTAGGCCGGCAAAGACCCAGAACGTCGCCTGCGCCGCCGAAACGCTCATAGACTGGATTCGGGCCTGCAAGAAGAACACGACGGCGAGCGGGGCAAAGATCACTACCCATTTCAGCGGCGAGCCGAAGATCGCGTAGCCGAAGGAGGTCAGCATTTCACCGCTCGGCAGCGTTGCGACAGCCGAGGCCGGATCGGTGGTGGTGGCCAGCATGATCGTGCCGACAGCGGCAAGGCCGGTGATGAGGAGGCCAAGCCCCATCAGATTGTAGACCTTGACCATGTAGGCGCGCAGGCCCTGATCGATATCGACGCCGGCGCCGGGCACGGCGCGCGTCTGATAATTGCGAATGGGTTCAGCCATTGTAGTCCTCTATTGCTTCTGCCCCGTCCGGTGTCAGGTCCATCCGGACCCAGGCGCCGCTGGCAGGGCTCCAGCATGCCTGTGGCGAAATATGATGGTTATTCGCGTCGAGAACAAGACCGTAACCGGATGTAACGGTTCGTGAGAGGCCGAAATGCCGATTCCCGGGCTTTCCGGCCGGCATCCTTACCAAGATTTAACCTGGGATGGCCGTTCCGGCCCTGAATTTACAGGTTGCGCAGCACCGGCGCCGCCTTGTGGCCGAGCACCCGCCAGGTGCCGGCAAGACCGATGCCGACCGTGATCACCAGCGCGAAGACGATGGTTGCCACCGCCACCTCCGGCATAAAATGCGATGGCAGGGTCATGATGCGGGCGACGATGTACCAGGCCGCGATCCCCCCGGCCGCCAGCGCGAAGAGTGCCGTGGCCAGTCCGATCAGCATGTACTCCAGCGAGAATGCCGTAATCAGCGTTCGCCTGGTCGCGCCAAGCGTCTTCAGCACCACCGCGTCATGGATGCGCGCCCGGTTGCCGGCGGCAAGTGCGCCGGCCAGCACCAGCACCGAGGCGATCAGCGCCACCCCGGCTGCGGCCCTGATCGCCGTGCCGAGCTGGCCGACCAGCCGGTTGACGACATCGAGCGCATCCTTGACGCGCACCGTCGTCACCGCCGGAAAGGCGCGGGTGACGGCATTGAGGATGCGCGCATCGTCGGCCGTCGTGGCGCTCTTTTCGGTCAGCGTCGCCATCCATCCATGCGGGGCTCCAGTGAATGTGTTAGGTGAGAACACCATGACGAAATTGATGCCCATCGTCTCCCATTCGACCTGGCGGAAACTGGCGATCCTGGCCGTGACGTTGCGGCCGAGAACATTGACGGTAACGGTGTCGCCGAGCTTCAGCCCGATTTCCTTGCCCTCCTGCGCCGAAAACGAGACCAGCGGCTCGCCGGAATAATTGTCCGGCCACCATTTGCCCTCGGTCAGCGTCGCGTTCTCAGGCTGTTTCGCGTCATAGGTCAGGCCGCGATCGCCTTTCAGCACCCAGGCGCCTTCGGCCGGCACCTTGACCTTGTCGACGTCGACGCCGTTCAGCGCCATCACCCGGCCGCGCAACATCGGCACCTTGGCCAGCGTGCCCAGCGGCGCTTCCTTGCCGATCAGGGCGGAGAACGCATCCACATCGCTGCCCTGGATGTCGACGAAGAAGAAGTTCGGCGCCCGCTCGGGCAGGTTGCCGGATATCTGCCGCCGCAGATTGCCGTCGATCAGCGCCAGCGTCACCAATAGCGTCAGCCCGAGCCCCAGCGACAGCACCACCGAGGGAGTCAAGGCGCCGGGCCGGTGGATGTTGCCGACGGCAAGCCGGAGCGCCACGGAGCGCACACGCGGGCTCTTCCTCGCCGCCCACTGCACCAGCGCGCCGACGAGGCGCAGCACCAGGAAGGCGAAGATCGTGGCCCCGACAAAGATCGAGGCGATGCGCTGGTCGCCCGAGAACAGGATCGCCAACGCCGCCAGGAACAGCGCTATGCCAAGCGCCGAAGCGACGTAGACGAGGCGCGGCTGGCCGCGGCCTTCCAGCCCCATCTCCCGGAACAGCGCGGTCGCCGGCACGTCGCGGGCGCGGCCGAGCGGCAGCAGCGCGAAGGCCAGCGTCACCAGCAGCCCGAACAGCGCCGCGATGCCGAGCGCGCCGGGATAGAAGCCGCCTTGCGCCGGCACCGGAATGACGGACTGCAGGGCAGCGCTTGCCGCGAACGGCATCAGCGCCCCGATGACAAGGCCGAGCACGATGCCAAGGGCAGCGATGATCAGGATCTGCACGAGATAAACGGTAAAGACGAAGCCGCCGGAAGCGCCAAGGCTCTTGAAGGTGGCGATGACGCCGCGCTTGCCGTCGAGATAGGCGCGCACCGCATTGGCGACGCCGACGCCGCCGACCACCAGCGCCGTCAGCCCGACCAGCGTCAGGAACTGCGAGAACCGCTCGATGTTGGCCGACAGCGCCGGGGCTGCATTGCCGCGCGTCCGGATCGACCATCCGGCCTCGGGAAAATCCTTGGCCGCCTGATCCCGGATGGACTTCAGCCGCGCCTCGTCGGCGTCAGCGGGCAGTCGGATCTTGTAGGCGTTCTCGACTAGGCTGCCGGGCTGCACCAGCCCGGTGGCGGCCAGCGCCTCGGTCGAGATCATCAACCGCGGCGCGAAGCCGAAACCGTCGGACACGGCATCGGGCTCGGTGACCAGCCTGGCGCGCAGTTCGAAGGTGGCGGTGCCGAGCTTCAGCCGGTCGCCGAGCTTGACATGCAGCCGCTCGAACAAAAGATCGGGCGCGGCCGCACCGAAAACGCCGAATTGCCTGCCGAACAATTCCTGTTCCGTCAGCGCCGGCTCGGTTTCCAGCGCGCCGTAGAGAGGGTAGGCATCGTCGACGGCCTTGGCCTCGACCAGCGCCTGGTCGGACCCGTCGGCCAGACGCGCCATCGAGCGCATGCTGGCGGTGCGCGAGACCGCACCCAGCCCGTCGAGGAAGCCGCGTTCGGCCGGGCTGGCGTCACGCTGGTTGATCTGGAAGCGAAGGTCGCCGCCAAGCAGCGTCTGGCCTTGGCTGGCGACGCCGGCGCTGATCGAGCGCGCCACCGAATTGACGCCGCCGATCGCCGCGACGCCAAGCGCGATGCAGGCGAGGAAGATCAGGAAGCCGGAAAGGCCGCCGCGCATTTCGCGCAGCGAGAAGCGGACGGCAAGCTTCAGTGTCCGCGCCATCGGCATCAGGCGATCACCTTGACCGGCCCCGGCGTCTCGATCAGGCCGGAGCGCATCGAGACCTGGCGCGAGCAGCGCGCCGCAAGAGCCGGATCATGGGTGACCAGCACCAGCGTCATGCCGCGTTCGGCCGCCTTGGCGAACAGGAGATCGGCGACCTGCCGCCCCGTCGCCTGGTCGAGATTGCCGGTCGGCTCGTCGGCGATGAGGATGCGCGGCGACGGCGCCAGCGCCCGGGCGATCGCCACGCGCTGCTGTTCGCCGCCCGAAAGTTCGCCGGGATAATGGGTGACGCGGTCGCTGAGGCCAACCGCGGCCAGTTCCCGCTCCGCCACCGAAAACGGATCGGCGTGGCCGGCCAGCTCCAGCGGCACCGCGACATTCTCGAGCGCCGTCATGTTGGGAATAAGATGAAAGGATTGGAACACAATGCCAATGTTTCGGCCACGAAACGAAGCAATCTGGTCCTCGCTTTTGCCGTTCAGCAGCTCGCCGGCGATCCGTACCGTGCCCGAATCGATCCGCTCCAGACCTGCCAGCACCATCAGCAAGGTCGACTTGCCGGAACCTGACGGGCCGACGATACCGGTCGCTTCGCCGCGCGCCACTTCGAGACTGATGCCCTTCAGCACATGGACGGACGAAGCGCCTTCACCGAGCGTCAGGGATACGTCTTTCAACTCGATGACGGCTTCTGTCAAAATGAAAGCGTCCTATATGGGAGGGGAAGGCTCTGCTTGCCGGAAGCCGTCGCCGGAAGAATTCGTTGCTCATATGGGGCCTGCCGCATGTCTTTCAAACGCCGCATTGCCGCAGGCCTGATCGTTTTCCTCGCCATTTGCGGCGCCATTTCGTCGGCGCGTGCCGAGCCTTTCAAGATCGTCGGCTTCGGTGACAGCCTGATGGCGGGTTTCGGTCTCGGACCCGACGAAGGGTTTACCGACAAATTGCAGGCAGCCCTTCGTGCCAAGGGCCATGATGTGGCTGTCGCCAATGCCGGCGTTTCGGGCGACACCACCAGCGGCGGCCTGGCGCGGCTCGACTGGTCGGTGCCCGACGGCACGCAACTGGTCATCCTCGAACTCGGCGCCAACGACATGCTGCGCGGCGTCGCGCCCGACATCACCAGGAAGAACCTCGACGAGATGTTGGCCAAGCTGAAAGGGCGCAAGATCGCCGTGCTGCTGGCCGGCATGCGCGCCGCGCCCAATCTCGGCGCCGACTATCAAAACGCCTTCGACGCCATTTTCCCGGACCTGGCGAAGAAATACGACATCGACCTTTATCCATTCTTCCTCGACGGCGTCGCTGGAGAGCCCGGCATGCAGCTCGAGGATGGCTTGCATCCGAGCGTCAAAGGCATCGACCGGATGGTCGAGCGCATCCTGCCGACGGTCGAGAAGGCCATCGCGGCTGCCCCGAAAGCTTCGTGAGGACCGAACCGGAACAACTTCCGCTGCGGAAGCTTAGTTAAGGACCTGCGACCAACAAACCACTTGCTCCATTTGATTATCGATGATTCGCTACGGGTGACAGTTTCGATTCGAGGAAGGGAGGCTTTTCATGCCGCGTCTTTTCACCGCCCTCGAAATTCCGCGTGATGCCGCCCTTTCGCTGTCCCTTTTGAGGGGTGGCCTGCCCGGGGCGCGCTGGATCGATGTCGAAAACTATCATCTGACGCTGCGTTTCATCGGCGATGTCGAGGGCCATGTCGCCGACGAGATCGCCAACGCGCTCGACCGCGTCCACCGCCCGTCCTTTTCGCTGACCCTGACCGGCGTCGGTGCTTTCGGCCAGAAAAAACCGCATGCGGTATGGGCCGGCGTGTCGGCTTCGCCCGATCTGGCGGCACTTCAGGGGGAAATCGATCGCATCTGCCAGCGGCTCGGCATCCCCGCCGACCCGCGCAAGTTCATGCCGCATGTCACTCTTGCAAGGCTGCGCAATTCGAGCCCGCTGGACGTCGCCCAATATCTGTCGGCGCGCGGCAATTTCTCGACCCTGCCGTTCCGCATCGGCCGCTTCGTCTTGATGTCGTCGCGCGATTCGGTCGGCGGCGGACCCTATATCGTCGAGGAAGCCTGGCCGCTGTCGAGCACCGACGCCCGCCCGGCCAGCCGCGTCGCCAGCGCTTCCGACGCCTCGCGGATCATGCGGTAGACCTCGGCGAAAGCGTCCTCACCGTCGTAATAGGGATCCGGCACGTCGCGTGGTTTTCCCTCGGCGAAGTCCAGGAACAGGTGCACCCGGTCGCGCATCACCGCCGGCGCCAGCGCCTTCAGGTCGCGAACATTTGATCGGTCCATGCCCAGGATCAGGTCGAAGCGGTGAAAATCCTGTGGCGTGATCCGGCGTGCCCGCAGCGCGGAAATGTCGATGCCGTGATGCACGGCAATCGCCATAGAGCGCGGATCGGGAGCGGAGCCGATCTCCCAGCCGCTTGTGGCGGCCGAATCGAGCAGGATGTCCCGGCCGAGCCCGCGCTCAGCCAAGGCTGTGCGAAGCACGCCCTCGGCCAGTGGCGACCGGCAGATATTGCCGAGGCAAACGAACAGAATGGATTTTATCGGCTTCGCGCTCATCGATCCGGAATTTCCTTGCGCATGTCGTTATCCCAAAACCGCAACGCACTTTTGGGCGAGATGCATTATGGTGACGACTTCAATCGAGATAGCATGGGAAAAGAACATGGCGAGAGAGAAACTGGACAGGCAAGCCGCTGAAGCAGCGCTGACCGGGCTCGATGGCTGGGCACTGGCCGGGGATGCAGGATCCATCAGCCGCACCTTCACCTTCAAGAATTTCTCCGAGGCCTTTGCCTTCATGACCCGCGTCGCCCTTGCCGCGGAGAAGATGGACCATCATCCCGACTGGTCGAACGTCTACAAGACGGTCGAGGTCACGCTCAACACCCATGATGCCGGCGGCCTGACGGCACTCGACATCGAGTTGGCCAAGAAGATGAACCGCTTTGCCGGCGGCTGAACATTGCCTTTCCATGCCCGCAACCGGGCGCGGATCGCCAAATCCGCACCAGCATCTTGCAGCGGGGTTCGGCTTTCACCACATTTTCGCTCGCGAGGCATGCGCTGGGACGCGCATGAGGCCCGCGAGGAGTGATCGATGGCGCAAGAATCCGGTTTTGATTTCTTCGGCTTTGGCGACAAGCTCGCCGGCGAGGGCGAAGTGCGCGAAAAATTCTGGCGCACGGCCAAGAAGGCCGCGCGGCAGATTCCGTTCATGGAAGACGTCGTCGCTGCCTACTACTGCGCCATGGACAAGAACACGCCGCTGCGCGCCAAGGGCATATTGGTGGCGGCGCTTGGCTATTTCGTGCTGCCGGTCGATCTGATCCCCGACTTCATCTTCGGGCTCGGCTTCACCGACGACATTGCCGTGCTGACCGCCGCGATCACCGCCGTCAGCGCCCACATCACGCCGGCGCATCGACAGGCCGCCAGGGATGCCATCGCCGACAAGGGTTGAGCGTCCAGATGCCAGCCAGGCCTCTGGATACAGGCGTTCGGAGGCCCGGCAAAAAAGTCAAACTCTTGCCGCTTTCGTGGCCTCCAAGTCGCCGAAGGGACGTCGCGCCAACCGCTGACAAGGCGGCGGCGCGAAAATGGCGGCGGTTTCCTAGGGTGAGTGTCCTTTTCTCAAGGGAAGTTCACCGTTTGGTAACCCAGATTAAATCAAAATGAAGCGACGGCAGGACGCCATGCGGCCCGCCTCCGCACCATTTGGAATACGGGAAAAACGATGCGCGGATTGATTGCACTAGTCTCGGGTCTGGCCTTGGTGGCCTTTGCAGCGCCGGCGCTGGCGCAGCAGGCGACCAAGATCGGCCAGCACAATGCCTGGGGCACCTACAGCTACCAGGCGTCGGGCGGCAAGGTCTGCTATGTGCTGACCGTACCGACCGACAAGCAGCCGCCGACGCTCGATCATGGCGACATGTTCTTCTTCGTCAGCCAGCGCCCCGGTCAGCAGGTCTCCTACGAGCCCCAATTCATCGCCGGCTACAATTTCCAGGAAGGCTCCAAGGCCACCGTCACCATCGACAAGAAATCCTTCTCGATGTTCACGCGCGGCAAGTCGGCCTGGGTCGAGAATGCCGCCGAGGAACCGGTGCTGATCGCCGCCATGAAGACCGGCAACGACATGAAGGTTTCGGCGAAGTCCGGCCGCGGCAACCCGACCTCCTATGTCTTCTCGTTGAAGGGCATCTCGGCGGCGCTGTCGTCGATCGCCAAGTGCAAATAGGCACGAACCATATTTGAACCGGAGGCCGGGCCGCAAAGCCCGGCCTTTTGCTTTTTTCGGACCCTGCGCCTCAATCCTGCGGGGCCGGCGTGGCTTCCGCCCGCCGCCGCCGGATCGCCTCGGCGATGAAGACGCGCGACAGCGCGTGATAGAGCGGCTCGTGCGAGATCATGCGCGCCGTGCCGTAGCCGAGCATCGAGGCCAGCATCAGCGCGATGACATTGTCGTGATTGCCGGTCATTTCCAGGATGATGACGAAAGCCGTCATCGGCGCCTGTACGACGCCGGCGAAATAGCCGGCCATGCCGAGCAGCGCCGCAGCGCCGGTGCTGGCGCCGAGGACGAGGCCGAGCGAACTGCCGATGCCGGCGCCAACCGCCAGCGATGGCGCGAAGATGCCGCCGGGAATGCCCGAGACCATCGACAACAGCCCGGCCAGGAACTTTTCGGCGAAGAAGAACCAGGGCAGCGGCGTGCCCTCGACGGCGCCGCGCGCCTGCACATAGCCGGTGCCGAAGGTCAGTCCGCCCGACGCGATGCCGATCGCCGCCACGGCAAGCCCGCAGACGGCGGCCACCAGCAAGGCGCGCTGCAGGGGTTGCCCGGTGTGCCAGCGCCGGATCCGCCGCGTAATCTTCAGCGCCAGCAGCGAGAACAGCGCGCCGAAGCCGCCGCCGATGACGCCGCAGGCGATCACCAGCGGCCAGTCGGCGGCAAACGCGATCGTCTCCTTCGAGACGCCGAAATAGGTGTAGTTGCCAAGCAGGCCGAGTGAGGCGATGCCGGCCAGGATCACCGCCGTCAGCACCAGCCCGTTGGTGCGCGCCTCATAGGTGCGCCCCATTTCCTCGATGGCGAAGACGATGCCGGCCAGCGGCGTGTTGAAGGCGGCGGCGATGCCGGCCGCCGAGCCGGCCAGGATCAGGCCGCGCGCCTGCGCCATGCCGCCCCAGCGTGCCGCCTGCAGCATCAGCGACGCGCCGACCTGCACGGTCGGCCCCTCGCGGCCGATCGAAGCGCCGCAGAACAGGCCGACGATGGTGAGCGCGATCTTGCCCGCCACCAGCTTGAGCGAGAGGATGTGGCTGCGGTCGTCGTCGTCGCGCAGGTGCCGGGCGGCGATCGCCTGCGGGATGCCGCTGCCTTGCGAGCCGGGGAAGAAGCTGTGGGCCAGCCAGGCGCACAGCACGAAGCCCAGCGGCGTGAGGATGAGCGGCAGATAGAAACGCCAGCCGTCCTCGCTGCCCGTTATCAGATGGAACAGTTCCTGCGCCCTGTCTGCCAGCACCGCGAACAGGACGCTGATCACGCCGATGCCGACGGCGCCGGCCCAGAACACCAGCCGCGGCTGCCAGACGCGCCGCGAGCCCCACATGGCGCGAGAACGCCGCAACAGGGGATATTTTCGCGAAGGGCCGGCCATGTCTGTCCTCGGATGGAGGCTGAGCCCTAGAGCAATTCCAGGAAAAGTGCGACGCGGTTTTTCCGTCCGGAATTGCGTGAATCAAAAAGATAGAGCGGTTTGCCGTTTCGGTGAAACGGTGAAACGCTCTAGCACAGACATGACGCCGATCAAGCCCGCCGGCGCCTGCGCCGACGGGAGCAGTCGCGACGGATTCAGACCTTACATGGCCATTTTTTCACATTCGGCCTGGGCCTTCTTGGTCGACGTATCGATCATGTAGGCTTTGCCCTTGGCGTCGGTCATCATCATCATGCAATGCTTGATCGGCTTTGCCATCTTCATCATCTCGGCACTCATCTTCGCATCCGGCATCATGGTGCCCATGTGCCCGTCCGGCATGATCGCCGTCACCTCCCCGCCTTTCATCATGGTCATTTTGCCCATCGCGTCTTCGGCAAGTGCCTGCGAGGCGAAAAGGCCGACGAGCCCTGCAAGGACGGCGATCTTGATCGAGTTCATTGTGCATACTCCCATTTGTCGAGGGCATGGTTGCCCCTTTCAGACTTCGAAGCCGGCATGGGAATCGTTACGCCAACACGACAATGTGATCGGTCCCAGCGCACCGGAAGCTGCCGCAAGGCCGGCGTAGCGGGCGTTGTCGTGCGTCAAACCGGGTGGTCCGTGAATTCTCGGTTCAGCCCCATGCGTTCGTCCGTCGACCAGAACCTTCACGATCGAGACACCGCCCGGCACGAAGACGTTGTGTGCCATCCGGCATGACTCCGCCCTCAACCTGTGCTATGCGCCGCGCTTCACGTCCGGCACGATGTCTGAACATTGGCCGCAAACCGCTTATATCTGTGAAACCATGACCCTTTCATTCGACCTCACCGCTGAAGGCGCACGTGACGCGTTGCGCGCCCGCGCCTCGTCGGCCGAAAAACCGTCGCTGATCGGCCTGACCCGGGCCGAACTCGGCGAAGCGCTGGTCGCTTCGGGCATCGTGCCGGAACGCCAAGCAAAAATGCGCGCCCAGCAGCTCTGGCACTGGATGTATGTGCGCGGCGTTTCCGACTTCGCCGGCATGTTCAACATCTCCAAGGACCTGCGCGCCGAACTCGACAAGCATTTCACCGTGGCGCGGCCCGAAATCGTCGAGGAGCAGATTTCCGCCGACGGCACCCGCAAATGGCTGTTCCGCTTCCCGCCGCGCGGCGCCGGCCGGCCGGTCGAGATCGAGACCGTCTACATCCCCGAGGAAGGCCGTGGCACGCTCTGCATCTCCTCGCAGGTCGGCTGCACGCTGACCTGCTCGTTCTGCCACACCGGTACGCAGAAGCTTGTCCGCAACCTGACTGCCGAGGAAATCCTGGCGCAATTGCTCACCGCCCGCGACCGGCTCGGCGATTTTCCCGACCGCGATACGCCGGACGGCGCCATCGTGCCGGCCGAGGGCCGCAAAGTGTCCAACATTGTCATGATGGGCATGGGCGAGCCGCTCTACAATTTCGAAGCGGTCAAGAAGGCCCTGCTGATCGCCTCCGACGGCGACGGGCTTTCCTTGTCGAAAAGACGTATCACGCTGTCGACCTCCGGCGTGGTGCCCGAGATCTTCCGCACCGGCGAGGAGATCGGCGTCATGCTGGCAATCTCCCTGCACGCCACCAATGACGATCTGCGCGACCTCCTGGTGCCGATCAACAAGAAGTATCCGCTGAAGGATCTGATCGCCGCCTGCCGCGCCTATCCCGGCCTGTCGAACGCCAGGCGCATCACCTTCGAATATGTGATGCTGAAGGACGTCAACGATTCCATCGAGGACGCCAAGGGCCTGATCAAGCTGCTCAAGGGCATTCCGGCCAAGATCAACCTGATCCCGTTCAATCCGTGGCCAGGCACCAATTACCAGTGCTCGGACTGGGAGACGATCGAGAAATTCGCCGACTACATCAACAATGCCGGCTATGCCTCGCCGATCCGCACGCCGCGCGGCCGCGACATCCTTGCCGCCTGCGGCCAGCTGAAGTCGGAATCGGAGCGCATGCGCAAGGTCGACCGGCTGGCGCTGGAAGCCATGATGATCGCGGGGCACGGCGAGGCGTGAACCGTCTCGTCGCCGGGCTCAAGCGTTTCGCCATCATAGCGGTCGGTTACGTCGCCGCCGTGCTGACCTCCATCCTGGTGCCCGTCCTGCTGATCACGCTTCTGGAAGGGATCGAATACGGCAACTGGTCCCTGGTTTTCACCTTCGACTGGCTGGGATCCTTTCCGCTCGCCGTGTTGACCGTGGCGGTCTGCGCGCTGCTGATCGTCGGTCCTGCCATCGTTCTCGCCGAATGGCGGTCGCTTCAAGGATGGTTCTACTTCGCGGCCACGGGTGCGATCACGTCCATCGCCTTTGGTGTTTTGGTCCCGGGCTCGGCCGGAGGGTTTGTTTTCAATCCTGGCTTTCTCGGCTTCCTGGCCACGGCCGGCACCGCTGCCGGTTGGGTCTACTGGCTACTGGCCGGGCGCGGCTCCGGTCAGCTCAAACAGCGAGATCCGTGATGGGCCGCTTCGTCACCTACATCGTGCGCCTTGCCATTATCCTGTTCGGCTATGCCGTCGCCGCGCTGGCGGCGAGCGCTTTTCTCAACGTCCTGTTCCTGGCATCGCTCGGCTACACGCCGGAACAGGCGCATCCGGCGGTGACGGCTTCGCTGTATTTTTCGATTCCCTTCGTCGCTCTGTTCGTCGCCTATTTCGCTTTCATGCCGGCGGCGGTCGTCGTCCTGGTCGCCGAAATCCTCGGCCGGCGCGACTGGCTGTTCTATGCGCTGGCGGGTGCCGTGGTCGCGGCCGTGTTCCTCGGCATTGTCGACCACATCGGTGACACCACCTTCGCGGTGACCGGCACCAGCGCCATCATGGCGGTGATCGGCAGCGGCATGGTCGGCGGCATCTTCTACTGGCTCGCCGCCGGGCGCTGGGCTGGAAGCTGGTGGCAAACGGCCACGCGAAGCTTTCAGGCGCCTGATCTCGATCGGCGCTCTTGACCCCGACCGCTTGCTTTCGCATGACTAGGCCATGCCAAAAATGCCGCAGCAGGGCGCAAGGTCGCCACTCCCACCGCTTGTTACACCTCTTGCGGCACAGCGACTGAAGCCGGTCTTTGTCGACAGGTGGAGCGACAAAGCTCGCATCCGAACGCTCGTGCCGTCCGAGGTCACGCCTGAGATCGCGGAATGGCTGACCGATCCGGCTGTCATGGAAGGGCTGAACGCGCCGCAGAAAGCCATGGGTCTCGACGCTTTCCGCGCCTATGTCGCGAGCTTCGACAATCTGAAGCGAAACCTGATGGCGATCCTGCGACGGCCCGATGACGTGCCGCTAGGCCTGGCCGTGATGGAGGTCGACCTGAGGCACCGCCTCGGCTCGCTCCATCTGATCATCGGCGATCCGGACAACCGCGGCCGCAACATGGCATTCGAGGCGTCCGTCGTATTGCTCCGGCATTTCTTTCGCGAGCGCAAGCTGGAGAAGGTTACATTCCAGCCACTGGCACGAAATCAAGCGGCCATCGCCGTCTGCGAACGATCCGGATTGCGGCTCGAAGGCACCTTGCGGTCGCACCGCATCGATGGCCGCACCGGCAAACGCATCGACCAGATGCTCTATGCGCTGACGCTCGAAGAGTATGAAGAGCGTACAAAGATGGCCGAGGCGGCCGGATTGACCCGACTCTTCGCCGGACCCGGTCTTCCCGCCTAGCTTACCCTTAGAAGCGATACGCTATACCGAATTTCACCGTGTCGAGAGACGGCCGGAAACTCGCGCCGGCCGTACCGCCCGGCCCCGGCTCGATCTCGTCGAATATGTAGTGGAGATATTCCGCCTTCAGCGACCACTTGTCAGCCAGCGCATATTCGGTGCCGAGACCGAACACGCCACCGAACTTCACGCCGGAGAAGTCCGAGGTCGACGCCGAGGAAAACGGAGGAAACGGAACGAAGACGTTTGAATAGGATGTCGCCTGAAAATGCCCAGCCGCCACGCCACCGGTCACATAAGCCAGCAAACCGTCCGTCACCGCATAGCCGGCGCGGCCGCGCGCGGTCGCAACCCAGTCGACGTCGTAGGTGTAGGTCTCGCCCTTGCCTAGAAGGTCAAGCTGGCCGAATTCCGTGTCGTGCATGCCGATGAAATCGAAATCACCGACTACGCCATAGACGAATTGTCCGCTTTGCCAGTCATGCCCGGCGTAGATGCCTCCGAGATAACCATCCTTGTGGTAGGTGTCGTCGAAGCTGGTCGCGTCGGCATTGAAGCGGACCGAAGAGCCGGCATAGCCGCCCTCGACACCGATATAAGACCCCGACCAGTTGTAAGGCGCGTCCTGCGCGCTGGCCTCGCAGACCAGCCCGATCAAGGCGACAGATGCCAAAAGTATGCTTTTCATTGATTTCCCCAAGTGCCCTAGCGGTTCTTAGGCGAGCGCAACGGAGCCTACAATTGCAACAATGCAACAGCGCCGGTAAATTTGCGGTAACGGGAAAGCCTATTTCGCGTGCGCCGTCAGGATCTTGAGCGCGAAGGCGGAGAACACGCCGGCGAAGAGATAGTCGACCACCCGTGTGACCCGCGGGCTGGCTTTCATCGCCGCCGAGAACTTTTCCGCCGCCAGCACCATCGGCGCCGTCACCGGGACCGACAGCACGATGAACATGAGCCCAAGGAAAAACAGTTTTCCGGGCGCGTTCGGGTCGTGCGCGGAGACGAATTGCGGCAGGAAGGTCATGAAGAACAGGATGATCTTCGGGTTGAGCAGGTTGACGCCGAGCCCCGCCGCCCAGCTGCGCAACAGCGAGATCCGCGGGCCCGTCTTCTTTTCCGGCGAGAAGGCCGAGCCCTTGGCGATCGCCTGCCAGGCCAGGAAGACGAGATAGCCGGCGCCAAAGATCTTCAGCACGAAGAAGGCCATCGGCGAAGCGACGATCAGCGCCGAGATGCCGACCACCACCAGCGTGGTGTGGACCAGCGTGCCACACAGCGCGCCGGCCATCGAGGCAAAGCCGGTGGCCCGCCCCTGGCTCAGCGTGCGCGAGACGAACAGGGTCATGTCGGGTCCAGGCGTGATCGCCAGGATCACGGTGGCGATGGCGAACTGGATCAGCGTGGTGGTGTCTGGAATGAACGACATGGAAGGCCCCGGGAAGACCTGGAGCCTATACAAGGCGCGTCGCGCCGGCGCCAGATGCCTAGTTAGTGCATCTCCGGCGGGCACCCTCGAGCGGCAAGGGCCTTTTTCTTTTAGGTGGCCGGACGCTTCGGAGCTTCCTCACGTGCATCGATCAGGCTGACGATCCATTCCACATCGCGAAGAGTTTCAGAGACGCCAGCCGCCATGCGCTGGATCAGTAGTCTGGCGCCGCGCATGCTTGCTCGCTTTGCCGTTCCTGCTAAAAGGCGCTCCGACAATGCGTGACGCCCAAGTGTCCGCCATCGACGGAGCAGAAATGTCCAAGACCAAAGACGTCAAGAAGGTCGTGCTCGCCTATTCCGGCGGCCTCGACACATCCATCATCCTGAAATGGCTGCAGACCGAGCTCGGCGCGGAGGTCGTCACCTTCACCGCCGATCTCGGCCAGGGCGGCGAACTGGAGCCGGCGCGCAAGAAAGCCGAGATGATGGGCATCAAGGACATCCGCGTCGTCGACGTGCGCGAGGAATTCGTGTCCGACTTCGTCTTCCCGATGTTCCGCGCCAACACCGTCTATGAAGGCACCTACCTGCTCGGCACCTCGATCGCGCGTCCGCTGATCTCCAAGCACCTCGTCGAGATCGCCCGGGAAACCGGCGCCGATGCGATCGCGCATGGCGCCACCGGCAAGGGCAACGACCAGGTTCGCTTCGAGCTGTCGGCTTACGCGCTGAACCCCGACATCAAGGTCATTGCGCCGTGGCGCGACTGGTCGTTCAAGTCGCGCACCGACCTGATGAACTTTGCCGAACAGCACCAGATCCCCGTGCCGAAGGACAAGAAGGGCGAGGCGCCGTTCTCGGTCGACGCCAACCTGCTGCACTCCTCTTCCGAGGGCAAGGTTCTGGAAGACCCATGGAGCGAGCCGCCGGAATTCGTCCACCAGCGCACCGTTTCGCCGATGGATGCGCCCGACAAGGTCACCGAGATCGAGATCGAGTTCCTGAAGGGCGACCCGATCGCGCTCAACGGCAAGAAGCTGTCGCCGGCAACCATGCTGGCGGCGCTCAACGATCTCGGTCGCGACAACGGCATCGGCCGGCTCGACCTGGTAGAGAACCGCTTCGTCGGCATGAAGTCGCGCGGGGTCTATGAGACGCCCGGCGGCGCCATCCTGATCGTCGCGCATCGCGCTATCGAATCGATCACGCTCGACCGGGGTGCTGCCCACCTCAAGGACGAGTTCATGCCGCGCTACGCCGAACTCATCTACAACGGCTTCTGGTTCGCGCCCGAGCGCCTGATGCTGCAGGCGATGATCGACAAGAGCCAGGAAGACGTCGAAGGCACGGTGCGGCTGAAGCTCTACAAGGGCAACGTCATGGTCACCGGCCGCAAGTCCAGGAAGACGCTCTATTCCGACGCGCTGGTCACCTTCGAGGACGACCGCGGCGCCTACGACCAGAAGGACGCCGCCGGCTTCATCCGCCTCAATGCGCTGAGACTGCGCACGCTGGCTGCGCGCAACCGCAATAAGTAAGTCGGATGCGCAGCCTCGGAAGATGCCTGGCGTCGCTGGTTTTTCTCGCGACGCCGGCCATGGCCGAGGATTTCGATCCAGCCTCGCTCGACCTCGCCGCGCTGATAGAATGCAGGGCGGACGTCCCGGCCTATAATGGTTTTGCCCTTTGGTTGGCCGGCGAACCCGGCGCGGCGGACAGGCTTGGCTGGAAGGAGGTTCCGTCAGGCAATCCCTTCCTACGGCAGTACCAGCTCCCCGCCCCGGTGCATGTCTTCGGGCGCGAGACGGGGACGGTCGTCTTTACCGCGACCGGCCCGATGGCCGTGCTTGACGGCATCGTCGCCCCCGACCTCGCCCGCCAACTCAGTATCCCGGCGACGGTCTCGACACCGGACAAATTCCTTGGCGAGAAGGTCGTGGCCGAAAGCACCGAGGACACCGGCGGCGTGAGCCTTGCCACGCGCATCACGCTCAACGTCTCGACCGTCGAGTCCCATCCCGGCAAGACACTGGCCGGCTGCTCCTATGCGCTTGATGTGAAGTAGCCACCCAGACGCTGAAGCCGTGTTTGCAGCTCCCGTCATCAAAAAGCCCGGCGCGTGGCCGGGCTCTTGTCGAATAGAGATTTCAATCAGTCGGCGTCGATCGCCGTGGCGATTTGGGCGATGGCCTGTTGGTAGACGCTCGCGGAATTCCAGCCGGCAATCGCGCCCATATTCGCGTTTGCGCTCGCGCCGGCGCGCCAGCCGTGGCCTTTGAGGAAGTTGGCGGTGGAAGCGAGCGCCGTCGCCTTGTCGCGCAGGTTCCCGCTGCCGACTGCATACTTCAGGACATTTCCGGGCAGGAACTGCGTGTGGCCGACCTCGCCATGCATGGCGCCGACCGACGAGGCGCTCAACGCTCCGCGGTCGACCAGCTTCAAGGCCGCAATGGCATGCGGGTGGAAATAGTCCGGGCGGCGGCAATCATAGGCCAGCGTCAAAATGGCGGAGACCGTGTTCTGGTTGCCCATGGAAGCACCGAAGCCGGTTTCCATACCCCAGATGGCGAGCAAAACGCCCGGTGACACGCCGTAGTTCCGCTCGATCTGGTTGAACAGCGCGGCGTTCGACTTCTTCAGCGCACGACCCTTGGAAATGATCGCGGACCCGCCACGGCGCTTCATGAAGGCTTCCACCGAGCCGCTGAAAGCTTTGTGGATTGCACGGTCGGCGGAGATCGTCCTTGTTGCGTAGGTGGCGCCGGCCAGGGCGGCCAGACCCCTTGAGCCGACACCTTCGGCCTTGGCGTCCGCGGCAAAATCCTGTTTCCAGGCCTCGAACCCGGCACCGGTCTTGCCGCAGCTGGGCCCTGCCTGCACGCCCGTTGCCAGCGCAAGTACCGCCACTACAGTGGCCGCTAAAATCCTACCCTTGGCAAGAAATGCCATGTTGTTCTCCTGGTTGCCTGATTCACGTCCCGCGCGAATTTGCCAGCGAAACGCGCTCTTGTCACTGTCTCAGACGCGCTCTTTGTCGCGTCTCGGACCTGCTCTTGTCACTGTCTCTACCGCAATGCTGGCGAATGCCGTGGAATCTGCCTACGATCAAGTGATTATTGTGGCGGGTGCGGCCGAAACCTCGCCGATCCTTCCACCATGTTGCTGAATGGTGTCACGGTCGGGAACGACGCCTGATGATCGGCGTTTGAACGACGTCCTTCCCCCAGATTTGACGGTTGAGACCGACATGAAACTCTTCGACTGCCCGCATTGCGGCCACCGTCTCTACTTCGAGAACGCCCAGTGCCTGAATTGCGGAAGTCTCGTGCTCTATGATCCCGGCCATTCCCGCTTTGCCCTGTCGGGCGCCGACAGCGCCTTCCAGTGCACCAACGCCGACGAGTGCGCCTGCAACTGGATGACCGAACCCGGACAGGCTTTTTGCCGTGCCTGCGTGCTGAACCAGCTGATCCCCGATCTTTCGGTCGGCGGCAATCGCCGCCGCTGGATCCGGGTCGAGGCGGCCAAGAAGCGCGCCATTTATTCGCTGCTCGCCTTCGGCCTGCCGGTCGCGCCCAAGCAGGCCCCCACCGACGAGATAGGCCTCGCCTTCGACTTCCTCGCCGATCCGATCGGCGGCGGCCCGGGCGGCGAACGGATACTTACAGGCCATGACAATGGCCTGATCACGCTCAATGTCGCGGAGGCCGATTCCGCCGAGCGCGAGAAGCGCCGCGTCGAGATGGGTGAGAATTATCGCACGCTGCTCGGCCATTTCCGCCATGAGCTCGGCCATTATTACTGGGACCGCCTGATCCGTGACGATCCGCAAAGGCTGGAAGCCTTCCGCGCCCTGTTCGGCGATGAACGCGCCGACTACGAACAGGCGCTGAAGACCTACTATGCCAACGGCGCGCCTCCCGACTGGCAACAAGACCACATCTCGGCCTACGCCACCTCGCATCCGTGGGAGGACTGGGCCGAAACCTGGGCCCACCATCTGCACATCACCGACACGCTGGAGATGGTCCATGCGCTGAACTTCCCGCTCGGCCGGCTGGAGACGGTGGAGGCCAACGACCTGCCGCAAGGCGACACCGGCGGCGGACTGCAGGCAGCACCTTCGGAACCCGCAAACACGCCCGAGCCCTTCGACAAGATCCTTGCCCGCTGGCTGGTGCTGTCGGAAGCCTCCAATTCGATCAACCGCTGCATGGGCCTGCCCGATCTCTACCCCTTCGTCATTTCGGACGCCACGGCGCGGAAACTGGCCCTGGTTCACGACCTTTTGACCGGCTTGCCGAAAGAACCGGGAACAAATCGTGAGTTGGCGCAAGCGCTTTAGCCGGAACGCATGCGCCGCTGCCCCGTTTTCACCGCCGAGGGACCATGAAAACGGAGAGAAACCATGAAATCCGTATTGTTTCCCGCAGTCGCCGGTATGCTGACCGTGATGTCGGGTTCAGCGCTTGCCGATACCGCCGTCTCGGCGGTCACCGATCTCAACGTTCGCGCCGGCCCCGGCCCGCAATATCCGGTCATCGGCGTGCTCGCCGCCGGCCAGTCGGCAACGCTCAATGGCTGCATCGAGAACAGCAAATGGTGCACCATCGCCGAAGCCGGCGGCCAGGGCTGGGTCTATTCCGACTATGTCACGGCCGATTTCGGCGGCAGCCGGGTGGTGCTGACGCAGCGCCCGCACGGCTCCAGCGTCGCCGTCGTCTCGCCGCCGGAAGACATCGGCGACTACTCGACCGATTATACCGGAGCGATCGTCGCCGGCGAGCCGGTCGATGCCATCCCGCGGCCACCGGCCGAAGTCAGGACCTATGTCAGTACACACCGTCTCGACCCCGTCTATCTGGAAGGCGAGGTGGTGACCGGCGCAACGCTGCCCGACACCGTCGAACTGCGCGAAATTCCGGACTATAACTACCGCTATGTCTATGTGAACGGCCAGCCGACGCTGGTCGATCCGCAGACGCGACGCATCATGTACGTGGTGCGCTGATAAAGACCAGCGGTCGCCGAAGCGGCCGCTGCGACTGCTCCCTTCTCCCCGCCTCTATACGGGGAGAAGGTGCCGGCAGGCGGATGAGGGGCAGCGCGGACCTGACGCAATTGTAGCCCTTGCCTTGACTCTTCGGCCGATTTCCTGTCTACACGCCTCGAATTCCGCGACGAGTATCCCTCCGAGCAAGCCGACCAGGACGCCGAAGCCTCTTTGAGGCCAAGTGCTGTAAACAGATCCTGGAGGCCAACATCCGGCAGCGCTAAGCGCCCCCGGGTGCTTTTTGGTTTTGGGCTTTGCTCGCCACGAGACTTGGACACTTGGCGCGAACGCACTACTTCTCGGGCTCCATCCGGTTGCCAGGGAAAAGGAAACAGAATGTTTGAATCGCTACAGGAGCGCACAAGAGGCGTGGAGGGCCATCGGCCCGACAGGGATTACTATGAATCCAAGGCGCTCTCGCGCGGCGAGTTGACCAATGTTTGAATCCCTGCAGGAGCGTCTTGGCTCCATCCTGAACGGCCTGACCGGCCGCGGCGCGCTGTCGGAGGCTGATGTCTCGGCGGCGCTGCGCGAGGTGCGCCGTGCGCTGCTCGAGGCCGACGTGGCGCTCGAAGTGGTGCGCGCCTTCACCGACAAGGTGCGCGAGAAGGCCGTCGGCGCCGCCGTGCTGAAGTCGATCAAGCCCGGCCAAATGGTCGTCAAGATCGTCCATGACGAGCTGGTCGACATGCTGGGCGCCGAAGGCGTCGCCATCGACCTCAATGCGCCGGCGCCCGTCGTCGTCATGATGGTCGGCCTGCAGGGCTCCGGCAAGACGACCACTTCGGCCAAGATCGCCAAGCGCCTGACCGAGCGCCAGAACAAGAAAGTCCTGATGGCCTCGCTCGACACGCGGCGGCCTGCCGCGCAGGAGCAGCTGCGCCAGCTCGGCGAGCAGGTCAAGGTGGCGACGCTGCCGGTCATTGCCGGCCAAAACCCGGTCGACATCGCCAAGCGCGCCGTCCAGGCGGCCAAGCTCGGCGGCCATGACGTCGTCATCCTCGACACTGCCGGCCGCACCCATATCGACGAGCCGTTGATGGTCGAGATGGCCGACATCAAGAAGGTGTCGAGCCCGCACGAGATCCTGCTGGTCGCGGATTCGCTGACCGGCCAGGACGCCGTCAACCTGGCGAAAAGCTTCGACGAACGCGTCGGCATCACCGGCCTTGTGCTGACCCGCATGGACGGCGACGGCCGCGGCGGCGCCGCACTTTCGATGCGCGCCGTCACCGGCAAGCCGATCAAGCTGATCGGCACCGGCGAAAAGATGGACGGGCTGGAGGAATTCCACCCCAAGCGCATCGCCGACCGTATCCTCGGCATGGGCGACATCGTCAGCCTGGTCGAGAAGGCCGCCGAGAACATCGACGCCGAGCAGGCGGCGGCGATGGCCAAGAAGATGCAGTCGGGCAAGTTCGACCTGAACGACCTCGCCCAGCAGCTTCAGCAGATGTCGAAGATGGGTGGCATGGGCGGCATCATGGGCATGATGCCGGGCATGGGCAAGATGAAGGACCAGATGGCCGCCGCCGGCCTCGACGACAAGATGTTCGGCCGCCAGCTCGCCATCATCTCCTCGATGACCAAGGCCGAGCGCGCCAATCCCGATATGCTCAAGCACTCGCGCAAGAAGCGCATCGCCGCCGGCTCCGGCACCGACGCGGCCGAGATCAACAAGCTCCTGAAGATGCATCGCGGCATGGCCGACATGATGAAGGCGATGGGCGGCAAGGGCAAAGGCGGCGGCCTGATGCGCGGCATGATGGGCGGCCTTGCCTCCAAGATGGGCCTCGGCGGCATGATGCCTGGTGGCATGGGAGGTATGGGCGGGATGCCTGACCTGTCCAAGATGGATCCCAAGCAGCTCGAAGCCCTGCAGAAGCAGGCGCAGGCCGCGGGCCTTGGCGGCATGAAGGGTCTTCCTGGCGGTAGTGGCCTGCCCGGCCTGCCCGGCGGCACGAAACTTCCGGGGCTTCCCGGCCTGGGTGGCGGCGGACTGCCCGGCCTTGGCAAGAAGAAGTGAGAATACGGATGAACGAAGACAAGGACATGGCCGACGCACGCACCATCCTGGCCGGCTACCGCGCCTCGATCGACAACATCGATGCCGCCCTCATCCACATGCTGGCCGAGCGCTTCCGCTGCACCAAGGCGGTCGGCGTGCTGAAGGCCGAGCATGGCTTGCCGCCGGCCGACCCGGCGCGCGAGCAGCAGCAGATCGCCCGTCTTCGCCAGCTGGCGCATGACGCACATCTCGACCCCGATTTCGCGGAGAAATTCCTCAACTTCGTCGTCCGCGAAGTGATCCGACACCACGAACAGATCGCCGCTTCGAGCAGCGGCGGGACAAAAAATCCGCTGCCAACGGCGTGACGAAACCGGCTGAGAAATCTCAGTCGAAATCCAATCAAACGAAATCAGAGCTTTTAGGAGAAAAGAAATGGCACTGAAGATCAGACTGGCCCGTGCGGGCTCGAAGAAGCGTCCTTACTACCACGTTGTCGTCGCCGACGCCCGTTCGCCGCGCGACGGCCGGTTCATCGAGTCGCTCGGCTCGTGGAACCCGCTGCTGCCCAAGGACGGCGAGCGCGTCAAGGTCGACGCCGACCGTGTCAAGCATTGGCTGTCGCATGGCGCCCAGCCGACGGACCGCGTGCTGCGCTTCCTCGACGAGGCCGGCCTTGCCAAGCGCGACGCCCGCTCCAACCCGAAGAAGGCCGAGCCGGGCAAGAAGGCGCAGGAGCGCGCCGCCCTGCTGAAGAAGGCGCAGGAAGACGCTGCTGCCGCCGTCGCGGCTGCTGCCGCCGCTCCGGCCGAAGCGGAAGCCGCCACCGCCGAGTAAAATATTGCTTCATCGCATCGACGAAACGGCGGGCCTGTGCCCGCCGTTTTGCTATTATCCGGCAATGCCACGGTGGCATTCAATGCATGTCGCCCAAAGTGATCTCGGTTTTGGGGGGACGACATGCATAAAAACAAGGACCTGAAGCGCGTCGCATGAATCCGTCTCGACGCGACACGCTTTAGGCCGATGGAGCGGATGGGCGAACGGGCAATCACGGAAGACATCCTGTCCGGTGGCGTTGCCGGAAAGCTGTTGCGATGCACCGGCGCCACGACGGGCGTCGTTGTCTTGAGCGGATCCAGCGGCCGCGTCGACGTCGCTCGCGCGCGGCTGTTTGCCAGGCAAGGGGCGTCGGCGCTCGCTCTCCGCTGGTTTGGCGGCGAAGGCCAGGTTCCCGGCATCTGCGAGGTCCCTCTCGAGACGTTTTTCGCCGCAACCGACCATCTCGCCGGACTGGGATGCCGGCGCATCGTCTATGTCGGCACGTCCAAGGGTGCCGAAGCATCCTTGCTCGCGGCGGCCCATGATCCGCGCATCGATGCCGTGGTGGCGATCAGCCCGACATCGGTGGTTTGGGGAAACATCGGGCCGGGCCGCGACGGCATCGCCTGGCCTGAACGATCGTCGTGGACCCTGGAGGGGCTTCCATTGCCGTTCGTTCCAACCGAGCCGAACTGGAACGCAAGCCATGTCGACGGCCTGGTGTCCTACCGAGAACTCTTCAAGCACTGCCTGACAAATTTCTGGGAGGAAGCGGCCAGGGCCGCCATTCCGGTCGAGGCAATCCCGGCCGAGATCGTGCTGGTCGCGGGCGGCGACGACGCGCTGTGGCCATCGCTGGATTTCGCCGAAGCGATCGTTCAGCGCCGAAAGGATGCCGGAAAGGCCACACGCCTGATTTCAGCGCCCGACGCTGGCCACCGCATCCTCTTGCCGGGGGAAACCACCTCACGTTCGATATCCCACGCGCATGGCGGCAACGATCGCGCCGATGCGGATCTCGGCCGGGAAGCCTGGGAATACATCCGAAAACTGCTCTGACTCTTTGTTCTGACGCAATTCCCAAGGGAAAGCGCTATGCGCTTTTCCCGGAAAAACCGTCTCACACTTTTCCTGGAATTGCTCTGATTTATCCATCCCATGAAAACGGCGGGCCCGGGCCCGCCGTTTTGATCTCAGCCCGGAGGCAATCAATAGCCGCTCGGACAGCGGTCGACATAGACCCGACCATAGCGGTCGCGGTATCGGCACTTGCCGCTTTCGCTGGCATGGCCGATCAGCGCGCCGGCCACGGCACCGACAGCGCCCCCGACAACCGCGCCCTGCACCGGATCGCCCGCAACCGCGGCACCGACCGCGGCACCGCCAAGGCCACCCACGGCAGCGCCTTTTTCCGTCTGCGAACATGCGCCGAGCGCCGTCGCCAACACCAGAATGGTCAAGATTTTCGTCATCTTTTCGTTCCTCTCACACGCGGATCGCCGTCTCGCCGCCTGGTTCTTAACTCTCAGACGGCTAATTTGATCCCGAGGAGAACAAAGATCGCGATGCCGCCGGCTCGACAAGCGGTAGCGTGCCGTGCCGGTCATGCCTCGGTTTCGCGCTTCAGATTGGCGAGGCCGACCCCGAAATCCCTGCCGATCAGCGAAATTGGCTATTGGCGAAAACAGAAGCGACATCCGGGGTGCTGTCCCTCCAGCTTCACATCGCGACTATCGGCATTCACCGCTCGCGGCTATGGATGCATTCGGTGAGGAACAAATGACTGGCGAAACCGATCTGAAGATATTGCTGGCATCGATGACGCCGGAATTGCTGGATGGCATTTATGTCTTCGCCACGCTGGCGCCTGGAATTCCCCAGCCGGAAGGCCTCGAACCGGTGATGGTGTTTCGCGAGCGCGAGGGCACGACGCTGATCGTGCCCGAGGCGGCGGCCCATGCCGCCGGGCTGGCCGCCTCGTTCCGCTGCCGGATGATCACGCTGAACATCCACTCATCGCTGGAAGCAGTCGGCTTCCTCGCCGCCATCACCACGCGACTGGCAACCGCCGGCATGGGCGTCAATCCGGTCTCGGCCTTCTACCACGATCACCTGTTCGTCCCCGCCGGACGGGCCGAGGAGGCAATGGAGCTGCTGATGGAACTGGCCAAGGAGAACAGAGTTTAGCGCGGCGGCCATTGGCGCGACTGACGTCGATTGAGAGGAAAGAGGGACAGCGCCCCCCTCTGTCCTGCCGGACATCTCCGCCGCGAGGGGGGAGATTGGCTAACGGCCGCAGGCCGAGCCCGCGACCGCGGGCCGCCGGTCGTCCGGCGCCCTCGCGGAGGGCCAGCCGCGCAAGCGGCGGTGCGGCCCGTGAGCGATAACCAAAGACCCGTCAGGCCGCCTTCTTCTTCGGCTGGATCAGGCCGCGCTCGACCAGCAGCTCGGCGATCTGCACCGCGTTGAGCGCCGCGCCCTTGCGCAAATTGTCGGAGACGATCCACATCGACAGGCCGTTGTCGACGGTCGAATCCTCGCGGATGCGCGAGATGAAGGTGGCGTCTTCGCCGGCCGATTCCAGCGGCGTGATGTAGCCGCCGTCCTCGCGCTTGTCCAAAACCTGGCAGCCGGGAGCATCGCGCAGGATATCGCGCGCCTCGTCGGCGGTGATCGGCTTCTCGAACTCGATGTTGACCGCTTCCGAATGGCCGATGAACACCGGCACGCGCACGCAGGTCGCCGTCAGCTTGATCTTGGGGTCGAGCATCTTCTTGGTCTCGGCCACCATCTTCCACTCTTCCTTCGTGAAGCCGTCGTCGAGGAAGACGTCGATATGCGGGATGACGTTGAAGGCGATGCGCTTGGTGAACTTCTTGACGTCGACCTGGTCGGCGACAAATACCGCGCGCGTCTGCGTGAACAGCTCGTCCATGCCTTCCTTGCCGGCACCGGACACCGATTGGTAGGTCGCGACGACGACGCGCTTGATGGTGGCGGCATCGTGCAGCGGCTTCAACGCCACGACCAGCTGCGCCGTCGAGCAGTTCGGGTTGGCGATGATGTTCTTGCGCGTGAACAGCGAGATCGCGTCGGGGTTTACTTCCGGCACGATCAGCGGCACGTCCTGATCGTAGCGGAAGGCCGACGAATTATCGATGACGACGCAGCCCTGCTTGCCGATCTTCGGCGACCATTCCTTGGAGACGTTGCCGCCGGCCGACATGATGCAGATGTCGGTGTCGGAAAAATCATACTGGTCGAGCGTCCTGACCTTCAGCGTGCGGTCGCCGAACGACACTTCCGTACCCTGGCTGCGCCGCGAGGCGAGCGCCACCACTTCGCTTACCGGAAAGCCGCGCTCTTCCAGTATGTTGAGCATTTCCCGACCCACATTGCCCGTGGCGCCGACGACTGCAACCTTGAAACTCATCGAAATCTCCTGTCCCTCTCCGCTTGGTTTTTGGAGAAAACCCGCCGGCCAATGCGGGTTCCGTCCCCCGGGCCAGACCCGGGAGAGGGTGGTTAGGCCAAGGGAATCACACCGTTTTGGTGGTGGTTTTGGCCATGGTTTTAGGGGAGCGGTAAGACGCGCGAACGCGCCCGGCCAGATGATTGTGGCCAGGGAGGTCGAATGCAATAAAAGCCATCAAAAGGCCGCGCATCGAAATGATCCCGTTCAGTGGCGGCTTTTACGCGGTTTGTATCAGGAGTCAATCGGGCGAGGGGGAAGGCGCGTGCCGCTTGCCCTGTACAAGAGCGGCGGCAGGAAGTACGAACGGCCAAGATTGTTTGGCTGGCGATGCCGGCCCCGGCTCGTGCTCCCATGATGAGCGCAGAACCCCGAATTCCGAAAGAGTAAGATGTCCAACTTCGAAGCACTTGTTCCCGCGCTGGCAAAGGCGCTGGAAAAACGCGGCTATTCCGACCTGACCCCGGTGCAGAAGGCCGTCCTGGAGCTCGGCCAGGCCGACGCACTTGTGTCGGCGCAGACCGGCTCCGGCAAGACCGTCGCCTTCGGCCTTGCCATGGCGCCGACGCTGCTCGACGGTGCGGAACGCTTTGCCCCAGCCACGGCGCCATTGGCGCTGGCGGTGGCGCCGACGCGCGAACTGGCGCTGCAGGTGACGCGCGAACTGGAATGGCTCTACGAAATGACCGGCGCCACGGTGGCGTCCTGCGTCGGCGGCATGGACATGCGCACAGAGCGGCGCGCGCTGGAGCGCGGCGCCCACATCGTCGTCGGCACGCCCGGCCGGCTGCGCGATCATATTACCCGAAACTCGCTCGACATGTCGGCGCTGAAAGCCGTCGTGCTCGACGAGGCCGACGAGATGCTCGATCTCGGTTTTCGCGAGGATCTCGAATTCATCCTCGACGCAGCCCCCGCCGAGCGCCGCACGCTGATGTTCTCGGCCACCGTGCCGCGCTCGATCGCCACGCTCGCCCAGGGCTATCAGCGCGACGCCGTGCGCATCTCGGCCGCCGGTGAGGAAAAACAGCATCTCGACATCGAGTACCGGGCGCTCAGCGTCGCCCCGGCCGACCGCGAGAACGCTATCATCAACGTACTGCGTTTTTACGAGGCGAAGAACGCGTTGGTGTTCTGCAACACGCGCGCCGCTGTCAATCATCTCACCGCGCGCTTCAACAACCGCAACTTTTCGGTCGTGGCGCTGTCGGGCGAGCTCAGCCAGAACGAGCGCAGCCATGCGCTGCAAGCAATGCGCGACGGCCGCGCCAAGGTGTGCATCGCCACCGATGTCGCGGCGCGCGGCATCGACCTGCCCAATCTCGAACTGGTCATCCACGCCGACCTGCCGACCAACCCGGAAACGCTGCTGCACCGCAGCGGCCGCACCGGGCGCGCGGGGCGCAAGGGCGTCAGCGCGCTGATCGTGCCCAACAGCGCCCGCCGGCGCACCGAACGCCTGCTGCAGAGCGCCAAGCTGACCGCGACATGGGCAAGCCCGCCATCGGCCGACGACGTGATGCGGCGCGACGACGAGCGCATTCTTGCCGATCCGGCCTTCGACGAGCCGGTCAAGGACGACGAGCGCGCCTTCATCGACGCGCTTCTGAGCCAGCATGGCGCCGAGCAGGTGGCCGCCGCCTTCGTGCGCCAGTGCCGCGCCAGCCGCTCCGCGCCAGAGGATCTGATGGATGTGGCACCCTTCACGCCCTCGCGTGAAAGACCGGCGGGCGAAGGTTTCGCGCGCCGCGACGAAGCGCCCAGCCGGCGCGACGATTTCGGCGCCAGCGTCTGGTTTTCGCTGTCAATCGGACGCCGGCAGAATGCCGAGCCGCGCTGGCTGATCCCGATGCTGTGCCGTACCGGCAGCATCTCGAAGCGCGAGATCGGCGCCATCAAGATGCAGCCGGAAGAGACCTTCGTGCAGATCGCCGCCGACTGGGCCGATCGTTTCCTGACGGCGATCGGTCCCGACCGCAAACTCCAGGGCAACATCGTGGTCAAGCGGCTGGACGGCACGCCGGACCTGTCGCGGGCCGGCTACCAGCCGCCAAGCCCCGACAAGAAGCCGCATCGCGGCAAGGCGCCATTCGACCCCAACGCACCGAAGCACAAGTTCGAGAAGCGTGCACCGGCAGCCGAACGCCCCGCCGCCGCGCATGAGGCGAAGCCGTGGGCGAAGAAGCCGGGCAAGCCGAAATTCGACAATGCCGGCCCGCCGAAGCACAAGAAGGCGAAGAAGCGGCCAGGTTGAGCATGATGCCGAAAAGTGTGTGAAACGGGTTCCCGTCCGCAATCGCATCAAAGCCAAGAGATAGAGTGGGTTGCCGTTTCCGTGAAACGGTGAACCGCACTCGCGCTGTCGATCATTTGGATGTCGCCGCCTTGTGCTGCCGCGATGGCATCCATCATGCGGCCTCCGGCTTTCACCAGCGCACAAAGCGATTGTGATTTGATCGTGCCCGGGCCGTAGCGCGCTGGCAGATCGCGCCATGGCGTCCAGGCCCCTGTTGATCCATGCCAAAATCGCAAGATCGGTCGAGCGCGACATATCCGGAAAGGCCTAGTTGGTGTCGCCACGGAGGAAGAGCGTTGAAGGCAGCACTTGAAAACTACCAAGCCCGAATGCAGCGGGTGCTGGACCACATCGACCAGCATCTGGATGACGATCTGGGCCTGGAGGCGTTGAGCGGTGTCGCGGCGTTCTCGAAATACCATTTCCATCGGCAGTTCACGTCCACCTTCGGGTTGTCCGTGCATCGCTATGTCCAGCTCGCCCGCATGAAGCGCGCTTCATACAGGCTTGCCGAAAGTGACACCCAAAGCGTCACCGATATCGCGATGGATGCCGGCTACGACGCGCCGGATGCCTTCGCACGCGCCTTTCGGCAACGGTTCGGACAATCGCCCTCGTCGTTCCGGAAATCTCCCGACTGGGGGTCGTGGCTTATGGCCTTCGGGCCCCTCGAAAAAGCAAGGAACACGCTCATGCAGATAATTTTTGATCACACCGACGTGACGATCCGCGATGTGCCCCCGACGCCGGTGGCGATCATGGAGCATCGCGGAGACCGGGCGACGCTCCAGGACACCATCCAGCGGTTCATCGCCTGGCGTAAGGCCGCGGGCTTGTCGCCCGAGACAAGCCCGACCTTCAACGTCTTTCGTTCCGAAAGGGAACCTGCGGTTCCGGCTGACTATAGCATGGACATCTGTGCCGGGACCGACCAACCGATCGAGGCGAATGACGCGCAGATGAAGGCTGGCGTGATCCCTGGCGGACGCTGTGCGGTGCTGCGCTACCCCGGCAATACCAACAATCTCGAACCCGCAGCACTTTACCTTTATCGTGAGTGGCTTCCTGCCAGCGGCGAGGAAGCACGCGACTTTCCAATCTATTGTCAACGACATCTGTCCCACTTCCCGGAGGGGCCGCTACGCGAAGTGGTCGTTGAACTCTTTCTGCCTCTGAAATAGCTCGGCAGGGCAAGCGGCCTGTCCCTTCCGATGGCAAGAAACGGACAGGCCGCTGTCACTCCCATCTCGGCCATTCCGCATTATGAGTTCACGATCTGGATCATTTGCTGGCGTTCTTCATTCAAGCGCATGTTTTGCTTGACCACCTGGCTGTCTATCGTCACCGGGCGGCCGTCTTCATCGAAACATGTCTTGAAATCGAAGGCAAAAGGGCTGGCTTTGTGGTCATGGAGAAATTCGTGCCTGACCACGGCTTCCGTCCAGGTGGGCGTATAATCCCGCTCGACCCACCACAGCACATAGGGCGGCCAGGCGGGTTTGAGAAACCATTCTCGTCCGTGCCTCATCGCCTCCCTATGAATTCCGGCATAGGAGAATGCCATCGGCGATGCCAGGTCCTTCCACAGCGACAACGTCGATGGCGACCAACCGTCTCCACGTTCACTATAGAAGCGCGGAAAGACCTGCACGCCCCAGCTTTCGGGGCCGGGCTCTTCATCATAGCCCGACCTTGCGATGAATCCTTCGCTCGTTTCGGCAACCAGAAAATTGCGATCGTTGCGGTCATGAAAGCCCTGGTTCACGGGATCACTGGCTGGAGCACGGAATATGCCGAAAGTGTACAGGGCAAGTCTTTTGCTCTTCATTTTACCTCCGCCAAAACAGCCCTGTTGCACTCGTTTTTCTCCATTGTTCCAGGCCAGTAACGGATCGAACCCGGCCGGTTCGGTCAGGCGTTCGAAGCCCGGGAGACCGACGCATGCAGACCGGCCTTGATGGCGGCCCAGCTTGCCGATGCAGGCGTCCGGCGGTGCTGCTTGGCGATGCGCTCGGCCAGCGACGAACGCCAGGCGTGGTCCTCCGCCATCCTGCGGGTGGCGGCATACCAGCCTTGCACATCTTCGGAATCGATCGCCGGCATCAGCCCGCCGGTCGCTTCGATCAGCGACGGCGCCGTCGACACGATGACCGGAACGCCGAAATCGAGGCATTCCGAGGCGCCGTAGCCCCAGCCCTCTATATGTGAGGGAAAGACGCCGAACGTGGCGCTGCGATAATACTGGATCAGCTGCTCGTCGCTGACCAGCCCGGTGAAGGTGATCGACTGGAGCAGTTCGGGATGCGCCTTGAGAAAGGCGCGCAGCGGCTCGATCATCCAGCCCCAGCGCCCGGCGCAGACAAGCCTTGGCAGCTTGACCCCTTCTTCCAGCGCCTGCTGCCAGATCCGCGCCAGCAGGATGTGGTTCTTGCGCACTTCGATGGTCGAGCAGTAGATCACGAATGGTTCGCCGGTCTCGATGCGCGACGTCGCGCCCATGCGCGATGCCGTCTCGTGCAGGATCGAGGGCATCGGGAACCGGTACACGACCGGCGCAGCGATGCCGGCCTTGCGCATGTGATCGGTGAGCGTGACGCCGACCGCGTCGGAAGCGCAGAACGCCGGCGCGCCCAAACGCACGAGCTGTTCGAGATAAGACCCGAAACGGCGCTCGCCGACACTCGCGCCAAGCAGCTCGGGGCGCAGTGTCGGGATAAGATCGTGGCAGAGGAAGGCAAGCCTGCCGGCGGCACCAGAGACTGCGGACCGGTCCTCCTGGGTCAGGACGTGATGGCTGATCAGTACAAGGCCCGGCTCCGCCTCGGCGGTCGGACTCGCCGCGTCAGGCCGTGCTCCCATCCAGATCCGCGCCTGCTGGTAGAGACGGCAAATGCGGATCAGCAGCCTCGTTGCCCGGTAGACAATTCCCTTGCGGCCATTGGTCACCGTTTTGGCCAGATGACGGTCCGCCTCGCGCTTGCCCCACGGATGCCGCCTCACCGCTTCGAAAGCCTGCGCCAGTGCCGTGCGTTTTCCCGGCCACCGTTTGCGCCGATGCGATGAAATCTCGCCCGCCGCGACATGATCCTGTTCGAAGGGCGCAAGCGGCCGGAAGCGGCCTTGCCCGGGCCTGAACGCCACCACCTCGACGCCAGGATCGGGATCGGCCAGCGCCGCGTTGACGAGAAAGCTTTCCACCCGCGGGATGCCGGCCAGCCCCTTGCCGGGTGGCCAGAACATCAGGCCGGTGGCGTCGATCGCCAATACCGAGGGGACCAATACAGAGGGGTCCGGCCTCGCAGGCCTCTCGGCCTCGCCATCTTCGGTCGCGACACGGGCATCGGGGCACTCGGCTGTCATTGTCTGCTTTGGGCGAGGATGGCTGCTTCTGATGTCTTATGCTTCATTTGCCGCTGATATGGTAGCCATGGCGCATGGCTTGCCCATGGGCGCGGCCCCATGCGACACCTTGGCAGGGACATTGGCGACAGGGGTGGCGCATGCGCGGCGAAGTTCTTCACTATGACGAGGATCAAGGCTTCGGCTTCATCACCGGAGCCGACGGCAACCGCTACACCTTCACCCGCGAGAACCTGCGCCGGCAAACCGCGCTAACCATGGGGACGGCGGTCGAGTTCCAGCCGGGCGGCGGCCAGGCGCGCGATGTTTTTTCGATCGCCGCCGCAAGCCCTGTTGCCGACGCCGCTTTGAGCGCCGCACCGGCTCATGCTGCCGCAGCACCCGCAGCCGCCCCATCGCAGGCACGGCATTTCGGCCGTTCCTCCGAGCCGGCCGAACCCAGCGACCTCTGGGGTTATTTCTGGCGGGGCCTGACCCAGAACTACTTCAATTTCGCCGGCCGCGCCCGCCGCAAGGAATATTGGGGCTATTGCCTGTTCTGGACGATCGCGTTGCTGGTGGTCATCGGCATCGGCGTTTTCGCCGATTCCGAGATGGGCAATTTCGATAACGCCGAAATCCCGGCGGTGACGGTCGGGCTCTTTGGTGTTTTCCTGCTGGCCACGTTCTTGCCCGGTCTCGGTATGATCGTGCGCCGACTGCACGACCTCGGCCTGACCGGCTGGCTCTGCCTGCTGATCCTCATCCCGACCTTCGGCAGCCTGATCATCCTGGTCTTCGCCCTGATCCCGACGCAGGGACGCGAAAACCAATGGGGACCGGTGCCGGCGGGTGTCAGCACATAGCTTGACGTGCATATTGCAATCATGAACAACCTTGGGTAGTATGCGCATCGCAGCATGGCGGGGGCAAGGTATGCGTGGCGCGGTCTTTCACTACGACCAGGACCAGGATTTCGGTTACATCAATGGGGTCGACGGTAAGCGCTATATGTTTGCCCGTAATGATCTGAACCACGGTGTGGCCCTCGTGAGAGGCACTCTCGTCGAGTTCCAGCCGGATGACGGGACGGCCCACAATATAGTCGCCGTTGCCTCAACCACGCCCTCGTCAGGCACCGGTCAACCACCTGAGCCTAGCCGGTTTGCCGAAAAGCGGCCTGCCGGCTCTACAGGACTGTGGGCCTATTTCAGGCAGACGGTGAGCGTGAATTATCTTAATTTCAACGGACGCGCACGCCGCAAGGAATTCTGGGCCTTTTGGCTGTGCTTTATCCTGGTGCAGTTAGCACTTGTTGGCTTCGGGATACTGGTGAATCTGGCCATTAATGGCTTTGGCATCAACGCGGGCCGGAGCTCGATAGGGTTTATACCCGCTCTTATCTTCACATTGGCATTCGGCCTGTCGTGGATCGCGCTTGTCGTCCGGCGTCTTCACGACATCGGCCTGAGTGGCTGGCTTGTCTTGATCTGCTTCATCCCGGTCATCGGCGAAGCGGCTTTTCTGGTCTTCGGACTTATACCGTCTCAGGTGGGCGAAAACCCTTGGGGGCCGGTGCCGGCGGGCGTCAGGGGTCTAGAAGACCAGTCCCGATAAAAAACTTTCCCGCTCGAAGAACAAAGTCGTCGCGCTGAAGATTCCTCTTGCAATTCAATCCGTGCACAGATAGTCTGTGCACAGATCGAATGTCGATCGGAACAAGGTAGATGAGGCAAGACAATGTGGACCAATGAATACACCGCAATTTCGCCTCTCCCGGCGCAAGCCATCTGGAACGCGCTGAAGGCGTTGCACGAGGGCCGTCTCGCCTATGAAGGCTCCGACACCTTCGTGCTGCACGGCCCGTTTGCCAAGGGCAGCCGTGTCTCGGTGACGCCGGTGGGGCAGGACACGTTCGAATCGACCATCGTCGATCTCGTCGACAACGTCACCTATGCCGACGAGACGTCGTTCGGTGACACGAAACTGCTGTTCAGGCATACGTTGGTCCCAGTCGCGGGCGGCACGCAAGTCACCCACCGGCTTGAGATTTCCGGCCCCTCGGCCGCCGAGGTTGGACCCGAACTTGGGCCGCAGATCAGCGGCGATTTCGACACCTCGATGGCCAGGCTGTTCGAGCAGGCAGAGGAGCTGGCAAGCCGTGGCTGATGGGCAGGATTTGAACACACGCTTCAGCGGACCATCGGAGAGCCCCGGCTTGTTGCTCTGGCGAACCACCATGCGCTGGCAGCGCATCATGACGGCGGCGCTGGCACCGCTCGACCTGACACATGTCCAGTTCGTGTTGCTGGCTTCGGCGATGTGGCTCGGCCGCAATGGCGAGCCGCCCAACCAGGTTCAGCTCGCCGCCCAGGCCGGCACCGAGGTGAAGATGACTTCGGATGTCGTCGCCCGGCTCGAGGCAAAGGAATTGATCGTGCGGGAGACCGACCCCAGGGATTCCCGCGCCAAGGTGATCCGCATCACCCCAGCCGGAGCCGCCGCTGCCCAGCGCGCCATCATCGCTGTCGAGGCCGCCGACGCGGCCTTTTTCGAGCCGGTGGACGAAGCTCAGCTCGTTACTATGCTGCGGCAGCTGGCCGGCGATATTCGTTGAGGCACGGCCCTGCGGCTTAAGCCAGGAACTTGGCGATGATCGCGTCGCCCATCTCGACGGTCCCGACCTCGGTCATGCCCGGCGAGAAGATATCCTTGGTGCGCCGACCCTGGTCGAGCACGGCGGCGATCGCGCCTTCCAGCCTGTCGGCTTCATCGACCATGCCGAAAGAATAGCGCAGGCACATGGCGAAGGAAGCGATCATGGCGATCGGGTTGGCGATGCCCTTGCCGGCAATGTCCGGCGCCGAGCCATGCACCGGCTCGTAGAGCGCCTTGCGCTTCTTGGTCTTGGCGTCGGGCGCGCCGAGTGAGGCCGACGGCAGCATGCCGATCGAGCCGGTCAGCATGGCGGCGATGTCGGACAGCATGTCGCCGAACAGATTGTCGGTGACGATGACGTCGAACTGCTTGGGCCAGCGCACCAGCTGCATGCCGCCGGCATCGGCCAGCATGTGGTCGAGCTTGACGTCGGAATAGCGCGCCTTATGGGTCTGGGTGACAACCTCGTTCCACAGCACGCCCGACTTCATGACGTTGCGCTTTTCCATCGAGGTGACGTGGTTCTTGCGCGTGCGCGCCAGCTCGAAGGCGACGCCCGAAATGCGTTCAATCTCGAACGTATCGTAGACCTGGGTGTCGATGCCGCGCTTCTGGCCGTTGCCGAGGTCGATGATCTGCTTGGGCTCGCCGAAATAGACGCCGCCGGTCAATTCACGCACGATCAGGATGTCGAGGCCTTCGACCACTTCCTGCTTGAGCGAGGAGGATGCCGCCAGCGCCGGATAGCAGATGGCCGGGCGCAGATTGGCGAACAGCTCCATGTCCTTGCGCAGCCGCAGCAGGCCGGCTTCGGGGCGCACCTCGTAGGGCACAGCATCCCATTTCGGCCCGCCAACGGCGCCGAACAGCACCGCATCCGCCGCCATAGCCTTTGCCATATCGGCATCCGAAATCGCGGCACCATGCGCATCATAGGCGCAACCGCCGACCAGGCCTTCGTCGGTGGCGAAGTCGCTGCCGAGCTTTTCATTCATGGCAGCGATCAGTTTCTTGACCTCGGCCATGGCCTCGGGGCCGATGCCGTCGCCGGGGAGCAGGAAAAGATGCTTCGTTGCCATGAAAACCGTCCCAGAAAGATTTGAACCGGCGCTTTGCTAAACGCCAAGCGGGCTGGGCGCAAGCAGGAACGCAGCGATCAAGGACAACCTCGTTAGTTTGCGATCCTTCACGCCCCCCTCTGCCCTGCCGGGCATCTCCCCCTCAAGGGGGGAGATTGGATGTCACCTCGGCCTTCGCCAATCTCCTATGCCGAAAGCGAGGCGAGACGGCGAGGCTGCCAATCTCCCCCCTTGAGGGGGAGATGTCCGGCAGGACAAAGGGGGGCGCTGTCCCGCCGCCATCTCGCAAATTGCAGCGCCTGGCCTTCACCGATGCGAGAGAATATTCACCAGCCGGCCGAAGGGATCGCGCACATAGAAGCGGCGCACGCCCCAGGGCTCGTCGGCCGGCCCGTATTCGATGGCAAAGCCTGCCGTCTTCATGCCTTCGAGCGCCGCCTCGACATCGTCGACCTCGATCGAGAGATCCGGCACCGGCGTGCCGGAGCCGCCTTGGGCCATGAAGGAGACCTGCACCTGCATCTCCGCCTCGGAACCGTAGGTGGCGATCCAGCCAAGGTCCATCAGGACGTCGAGGCCGAGCACGTCCTGATAGAAGCACTTCGCAGCCGCGATGTCTTGCGTGGCAATATTGGCGACGATGCGCCGGACCTTCATGGCCTTGGCCTCAACTACCTGGAGCAATTCCAGGAAAAGTGTGAACGGTTTTCCGTCCGGAATTGCGTCAAAACAAAGAGATAGAGCGGTTCGCCGTTTCGTGAAACGGTGAACTGCTCTAGGCCGAGCGCCGCAGCGCCGTCACCTCGATCTCGATCTTCATCTCCGGCTTGTTGAGCTGGCAGACGATCATCGTCGCCGCCGGCCGGATGTCGCCGAACGTCTCGCCCAGGATCGGGAACACCACGTCCACGAAAGCCTGGTCGGTGATGTAGTAATGCGCCCGCACCACATCGGCCATGGCAAAACCGCCGTCCTCCAGCGCCTTGCCGATCGTCGCCAGGCAATTACGCGTCTGCGCCTCGACGCTGTCCGGCATCGTCATGGTGGCATAGTCGTACCCGGTCGTGCCGGACACGAAGCACCAGTCGCCCTGCACCACCGCGCGCGAATAGCCTGCGGTCTTTTCGAACGGCGAGCCGGTGGAGATGAGTTTGCGCATGGTGAGGCCTCGCGGATGTTAGTGGCATTTTGCAGGGAAAGGGCTGGGGTGACCATGGGCCAAAGCAGGTGGATCAGCGGTGCAAACGCTTGTTGACGTCAGCGGGACAGCCACCCCCTCTGGCCTGCCGGCCATCTCCTCCGCAAGGAGGGAGATTGGCAGCTTTGGCGGACCGCCATTCTTTCAATGTTGAAGATTAGCGAAAGTCGTGGTGACGGCCGATCTCCCCCCTTGCGGGGGAGATGCCCGGCAGGGCAGAGGGGGGTGTGAAGGATCGCGGCGAAATGGTTTTGTTCACCGCCACATCCCTAATTCGCTTCGCCCAGCGCCTTGTCCAGCGCCGCCTTCACATCGGCCGGCCAGGTCTTCACGTCAGGCCAAGCGTTCGGCTGGCCATTGTCGCCGCGGCGGGCGAAGTAGAGCTTGTGCTGGGCCGGGTCGACGGCCATGAAGCCGTCATTGCCGCCGCAATCATGCGGCACGCAGCCGCTGGCGTAGAAGGCGCCGGACGCGGTCTTTTCCGTGCCGCCGCCGACCAGCAAGCTGGTCGCCATATCGGGCATGTCCTTGCCGAGCAGCGTCTCGGCTTGCTTGTAGACGGCCTCGTTGTGGAAGGCGTCGATGATGTTCTGGTACTTTTCCGGATCGATGTCTTTCCAGTCCGTGCCAGGTTCGGGCATGTAGGTCAGATTGCCTGAAATCGTCAGCCCGTCCGTCGGCGACCATTGCAAAGCCGGCTTCTGATCGCCCGGCAGCAGATAGGGCACGAAATAGATGGCGTTGTCGGACACCGCCGAGGGCGGCGCGCCGCACTCGTCCTGCTCGACCTTCGTGCTCTGGATGGGGCCGCCTTCCGGCTTCCAGACGATCACCGTCGCCGGCCCGCATTGATTGCCGCCGTCGCCGACATCGAACAGCGCCACCTTGACGCCGCCGACCTCGACTATTCTGTCGAAGAAGACGTCGTAGTTACTGGCCAGCTGCTTGCCGTCATAGGCGAGCACCTTCTCGCCATCTTGCTCCGGCTGCGTGATGGTCAACTGGCCGCCCTCGAACGGCACCGGTGCTTGGCTGTCGTCATCGGCAGCATCGGCGGCGCCCGTCCCCTGGTCGGTGGCCGGCTTTTCGGCCGACGGCGCCGGTTGCGCGGCCGGTGTCTCAGTCTGGGCAAACGCGCTCGCGGCGGGCATCAGCAACAAGGCCAACCCGCAAACGCCGGCGAGAGCAATTCCCCTGGGAATTGCGTCGAAACAAGGAGGTAGAGCGGTTCGGCGTTTCCGGGAAACGGTGAACCGCTCAAGAAGCGAACGTGTCATGACTGTCCTCCCCTCAGTCGCCGCAAACCCGGCCTGGGCGGCCGGGTTATATCTTCAGCAGGGTACCGCTCAGGCCCAGGGGCGCTGTTCGGCGTTCTTCTTCTCGAACGAGGCGATGGCGCCGGCCTTCTCCATGGTCAGGCCGATATCGTCGAGGCCGTTCAAGAGGCAGTGGCGCTTGAAATCGTCGAGGTCGAAGGTGACGACGCCGCCGTCCGGGCCACGGATTTCCTTGGCTTCGAGATCGATCGACAGCGTCGCATTGGAGCCGCGCGAGGCATCGTCCATCAGCTTCTCCAGATCTTCCGGGCTGACGGTGATCGGCAGGATGCCGTTCTTGAAGCAGTTGTTGTAGAAGATGTCGGCGAACGAGGTCGAGATCACGCAACGGATGCCGAAATCGAGCAGCGCCCACGGGGCGTGCTCGCGCGACGAGCCGCAGCCGAAATTGTCGCCGGCGACCAGGATCTGCGCCTTGCGGTACGCCGGCTTGTTGAGCACGAAATCCGGGTTTTCCGAGCCGTCGTCCTTGTAGCGCATTTCGGCGAACAGGCCGGTGCCGAGCCCGGTGCGCTTGATCGTCTTGAGATAATCCTTCGGGATGATCATGTCGGTGTCGACATTGACGATCGGCATCGGCGCGGCGACGCCGGTGAGCTTGGTGAATTTTTCCATGGCTTTGGCCCGTTTTTTCGTTGCGGGGGAATTTGCTGAGGCACGGTTTACACAAAGCCGCGGGCAAATAAAAGGCAATCGTTTATATGTGGAAGCCCACGCCGGCCGCGCAAAAACGGCTTCGAATTCGCCGGCCGATGATGCAGTCTGGCGGTCATGGCTCAAAGCCCCCTCGTCCTTTACGCGTGCGAAGCAGCGCTCGACATCGCCGAATTCCGCCGCGTGCTGGTGGAATCCGGCCTTGGCGAGACACGGCCGATCGATGACACCGCCAGACTGCAAGCCATGCTGTCAGGTGCCAATCTGGTGCTGACCGCGCGTCTCGACGTGGAGGGCAAGCCGCTGGTCGGCGTTGTCAGGGCCGTCACCGATTTCTCCTGGGTCTGTTACATATCGGAGCTCGCCGTCTCCCGGTCGGCACAGGGGCTCGGCATCGGCAAGGGCCTGCTCAATGAGGCACGACGGCAGCTCGGCCCCTCCGTCGCCATCAGCCTGATCTCGTTACCCGACGCCGTCGGCTTCTACGAGCGCATCGGCATGAAGCGAATGCCCGACGCCTTCTGGTCGTCCCGCAAGCGCTGACTTCTTCTCCGCTGACCGCATCCAGACGTCAGATGGCGCGCGGTCTTGCGGCTTGACATGCAACCAAATGGTTGCATATTAGAGCCATGAGCATGGATGCCGTTTTTCGCGCCCTGGCCGACCCGACACGCCGGCAATTGCTGGACAGCCTCCATGCCAGGAACGGGCAGACCTTGAATGCGCTGTGCGCGGAAATGGCCATGACGCGCCAGGCAGTGACCAAGCACCTGGCGATCCTGGAGGAGGCAAACCTCGTCTCCACCATCCGTCGGGGCCGTGAGAAGGAGCACTACCTCAACCCGGTTCCGATCAACGAGATCGCCGAGCGCTGGATCGGCAAATTCGAGAGGGGGCGGCTGACCGCCCTCAGCGACTTGAAGAAACGCCTCGAAAGGGAAGACTGATGATGAGCAACAGCTTCGTTTATGTGACCTACATCCGCACCACGCCTGAGAAGCTTTGGCAGGCGCTGACCGACCCGGAGTTCAACCGGCAGTTCTTCCTCTGCTCTTATCAGGAGAGCGAGTGGAAAGTCGGCTCAAGCTGGAAGCTGATATTCCCGGACGGCCGCGTCGCCGACAGCGGCGAGATCCTCGAGATCGACCCGCCCAAGCGCTTGGTCATCAAATGGCGAAACGAATGGATGCCCGAGGTGAAAGCCGATGGCTACACGCGCTGTACCTTCACCATCGAGCAGGACGGCGAGTTGATGAAGCTTGCTGTCACCCATGAGGCGGATGGGCCGCATAGCCTGATCGGCAACGTCGCCAAAGGCTGGCCGCTGGTGTTGGCCAGCCTGAAGAGCCTGCTCGAAACCGGCAAGGGTTTTGAGCGTCCGCCCTCCAAGTTATAAAGGATCGTTCCGGTTATGAACGAATTTCGGACGGAGGCATCCATGACGTATGTTCCCATGGTGCATAGCATAACCAATGGCGAGACGATCATGGCATCGGCCGAGATTGGCGCGCCTGTTGAACACGTGTTCCACGCTCTGGTTAGCGATGAGGTCGAGCGCTGGTGGGGGTCCGCCGACACCTACCGCGTGGTCGACTGGTCGGCCGATCTTCGCGTCGGCGGCCGCTGGACGGTAGTCGTCAGGACGGCCGACGGCAGAAGCCGGCCGGCCGGCGGCGAATTCCTCGACATCGAGGCGCCGCGCCGGATCGTGCAGACGCGGGCCTATGCGTGGGACCACCCGACACTTGGCCGGCGAGAGACCAAAGTGGCGTATCTGCTGGAACCGATCGCGATCGGCACGCACATTACGATCTGCCATGGCGGCTTTGCCGGCCTGAACGAAGCGGCGACCGAGCATGCCGAGGGGTGGGGACGGGTGCTGGCGTGGCTTCAGGCGTATGTCGAGGCTGGAAGGCTGGCGGCTTAGGCAGCGACGAGGCCGCAGCGGTCCTTCGCGCGCTGGTCTGCCGGCGTCAAATCACGTTCAATTCCCGGAACGCCCTTCCTTCCGCAACCCGGCCATACCCGAACGCCGAGCAATCCACCGTCCGGTAATCGCCATGCACGATCAGTTCGGCCAGCGCCTTGCCGACCGCCGGCGCCTGCTGCAGCCCGTGACCCGAAAACCCATTGGCGAAGATGAAATTGCCAACCTCGGGATGCGGGCCGATCACCGCGTTCTGGTCGAGTGTGTTGTAGTCGTAGTGGCCGGCCCAGGCGCGCGTCGACTTGATTGCCTCGAAGGCTGGAATGCGGGCCGCCAGCACGGGCCAGATCACCTCTTCGAAAAGCGGCCAGTCGACCTCGAAATCCCCCGACGCGGCCGGGCCGTCGCCCTCTTCGGGTTCCGCGCCGCCGGTGAGGTAGACCGAGCCTTCCGGGCGGACATAGATGCCGGAGGGATCGACCAGCAGCGGCATGTCGGCATACTTCTCGCGCGCCTCGAAGACGAAGACGTTGCGCTTGCGCGGCTCGACCGGCAGCTCGAGCCGGGCAAAAGCCGCGACCTTGCCGGCATTCGGCCCGGCGGCATTGACGACGATGCCGGCCTCCAGCGCCTGGCCGTTGTAGAGCCTGACGCCGGTGATGCGGTTGCCGTCGCGCGCGATGCCGGTGACATCGGCGGTGATGAAATCGATGTTCTTGTCGCGCAGCGCCTTGCGGAACAGCGTCAGCATCGCATGCGCGTCGAACCAGCCTTCGCCGGTGCGGCCATAGGCGCCGGCGGAAATGCCTTCGGTCGACAGCCAGGCGAAGCGCCGCGTCAGCTGCTCGGCGTCCTCCAACACGATGTCGGCGCCCTCGGCGATCTGCGCCTCGTGATTGGCCTTCAGGATCGGCAGCCCGGCTTCTCCGGCGAGGATGAGATAACCGCCCTCGCGGAAACCGATATCGGCATCGGTGCCGAACTCTTCCTTCAGCCGCCGGAACAGTTTCAGCGTGAACTGCGACAGCCGGATGTTTTCCGGAATGGAGAATTGCTGGCGGATCGAGGCCATGGACAGCGTCGTTGCCGCCTGCGCGAATTGCGGATCGCGCTCGATCAGCGCGATCGAGCCGGAAAACCCTTCCTCGCGCAGGTAATAGGCAATGGAGGACCCGACGATGGCCCCGCCGATGATGACGATGTCGTAGCGCACGCTTTATGCCTCTCCAAGCCTAGAGCATGATCCCGAAAAGTGGCCGCCGGTTTCGGAAAAGATCATGCTCACTCTCATACTACCGGCAGAATGATCTCGAAGCGCGTGCCGGGCTCGCTGTCAACCAGCCGGATCATACCATCATGCGCTTTCAGGAGGGCCAGCACGATGCCGAGCCCCATGCCGGTGCCGCCGGTAGAGCGCCGCGTGGTGAAGAACGGTTCGAAGATGCGTGCCCGGTTGCTCGGCGAAATGCCGGCGCCGTCATCCCCGACCAGCACCGTCGCCTTGCCGCCGGCGCTTGCAGCGATGATCGAAACCTGCGTCGCGCCGTGCCGGGCCGAATTGTCGATGAGATTGCCCAGCACGATCGCCGCATTCTCCGCCGATATGCGCAAGGCCAGATCGCCGCCGGCCTCGACGCGAACCGCCAGCCTGGTGTCGACCGGGAGCAGGGCAAGCGCTGCACCGATCGAGGTGCTTTGGCCGCTGGGCGCGAGATTTTCCGCCCGTGCCAGGTCGAGCAGCTTCCGCACCAGCAGGTTGAGCCGACCGGCATCGGTGACGATGTTGTCGGAAAAGCGCCGGCGCTCGGCATCGTCCATCGCCGAGCCGGAATCGCGCAGCAGCTCGGCCGCGCCCTGGATCGCCGTCAGCGGCGATTTGAGTTCATGCGAGACATGGGTGGCGAACGTCTGGATCGAGTCCGATCGCGCCTGCAGTTTTTCGGCCATGTCGAGGAAGGCGGCGGAAAGCTCGGCCATCTCGTATGTGCCGTGGTGGTCGAGCGGCCGGATCGCGTCGCGGTCGCCGGCGGCGATGCGTTCGGTGCGGTCGATCAGCGCATAGATCGGCCGGCTGACGGTGCGCAGGAAGACCAGGCCGATGAGCAGCGTGCCGCCGAGGATGGCGATCGCCGCCAGGGTCACCTTGCCGCGCTCGCCATAGAGATGCTTGACGATGTTGTTTGGCGTCCGCGACACATAGACCACGCCGGCGACCTTGCCGTCGACGGCCACCGGCAAAGCGACGAAGACACGCACCTTGGTGCCGCGGCTGACCGAATAGAGCGGCGGCGTCGGCTGGTCGGGAATGCGCAGCCGGAGCGCGCTGGCATAGCGGCCGCCGAGCGCGGCGCGCACCTCCTCGACCTCGCCGAGCGACTGCCCGACCTCGCCGCGCCCGGCGATGACGACACCCCGGGGGTCGAGCAGCCGGAAACCGGCCAGCGTGGTTTTCTGCGTGGCGTCGAGAATGCCCGACAGCCGCGTTCCGATCGTGGCGAAAGCGGGATCGGCGATTGCGGGCGTCGCCGCCGGCCGAGTCGGAAGCACATAATCCGAGGCGAGATCGAGGCGCGGCTCGATCGGCCGGTAGGGGCCGTCGGGATTGGCGCTTCGGATTGAGATCCCATTTGCCCCAGGTGTCGGCGCGCCAAGCTTTTCCGGCGCAATGGCGGCGTCGCGAACGTCCTGCGCGTAGATGGCGGCAATGGCCGCGCCTTGCGCGATCAGTTCCGCCTCGGTCTGCCGGATCAGCTGGTTCTCGTAGAGCCGGAAGAAGAACAGGCCGACCAGCGGCAGCGCCATCACCATGATCAGGATGGCGACGACGACGGTGGCAAGCCGTGGCCGCCATTTGCGGCCTATCCATTTGCGCGAACTGGTCAGCCGCATCGGCCGAGCCGGAAGCCGACGCCATGCACCGTCTCGATGGCGTCAAGGCAACCCGCCGCCGCCAGCTTGGCGCGGATGTTGCGGATATGGCTGTCGACGGTGCGATCGGCGACATGGACCTTGCCGGCATAGGCATTGGCCATCACCGCGTCGCGGTCGAGCACATGCGCCGGCCGCGCCAGAAACCCTTTCAGGATCGAGAATTCTATACCCGTCAGCGACAGCGGCTTGCCATCGAAGGCGGCGCCGTGGCTGGCCGGCACCAGAATAAGCTTACCATGCGCGAACTGCCTGTCGTCGGCCGGTTCGGGCGCCATCGGCCGGGCGCGCCGCAGGATGACGTTGACGCGGGCGACCAGTTCGCGCGGGGAAAACGGCTTCGTCACATAATCGTCGCCACCCATTTCGAGCCCGAGGATGCGGTCGATCTCCTCGTCCCGCGCGGACAGGAACAGCACCGGCACATCGGATGTGTGCCTGAGCCGCCGGCAGACCTCCAGCCCGTCCATCTCCGGCATGCCGATGTCGAGCACGACCAGGTCGGGTGTGTGCCGTTCGATCGCTCGCAGAGCGGCCGCACCGTCGGAAACGGCAGCCGTCTTCATGCCGGCTTTTTCCAACGCAAAGCAGATCACCTCGCGGATATGCGGGTCATCGTCGGCGACGAGGATGTGATGCGGCATGGATCAGCGGTCCCGCGCGGTAGGTTGCGAGGGCTGAGGAAGCACGAGCGACCCCTTGCTGTCGAGATCGCGCAGCAGGCGCCAGTCTCGAAAGCTCCAGGCCCGCCAGTTGTTCTGGACGCTGCGATACCAGCTTTCGTCGCTGTCGCGCACACGCTCCAGCTCGCGGACAGCGCCGGCGGCAGGCGTCTTGTCCTGGTGATCGAAGAACCGGTCGAGCGCCGGAAACGCGCCTGGGCCAAGCGAGCGCAGATACCAGGCGTCGAGGGGAATGCCCTGGCCGGTCATTTCAAGGGAATGGTCGACATTGTAATTGGCGATCGTTGCCGCGAAGTTGATGAAGCAACAGCCATAAAGCGCCAGGGATAACGTCAGAAGATTGGCGGAGAACAGCCATTCGTTGGATTTTTGCAGGGCGATGCGGGCGATGATCAGCGCAAGGCCCGCCGCCACCAGAGCCATCCAGACGAAAGCCGCGATGCGCCAGTAGGTCAGCGCATAGATGCCGACATAGAGGTCAAGCCGCAGGATCGACGAGATGACCAGCATGATGTTCTGCGCCACCCAGGCATAGACCAGCCGGCGGATGACCGGATCGGCCGAGGTCGCGCTGCCGGGCCGCAGCGCCGCGAGGACGAAACCGGCGGCGAGCAGCGCGGTTACGATAAGCGGATAGGCGCCGCGATGCGCATAGGCGGCGTAGCTCAAGCCGTCGGGAAGGCCCACCCCGCCCCACAGATAGGTGAAGTCGAGCCCGGTCTGCAGCGCGAACAGCACGTTGAAGACAACAAGCGCGCGCAGGATGGCCGCCTTGCCGAAAACGATGTCCTCGATGACGTGAATTTGCGGATTGGTCGCCGGCTGAGCAGCTGGGACATGGTTTGGCCGGGAAACGCGCCGACGAAATCGCGGCAGGCGTGGCCGCAAAAAGGCCCAGACGCCGGCGAGCACGAACAGCCAGAAGGCAATCCGCGCCAGCTGGATGAGATCGAGCAGCTTCAGAAGGTCGATCAGCGACAGCCAGTAGCCGATGACCGGATTGGCGGTGCCGAACAGCGCCAGGAAGACGGCGCCCAGTGTCAGCGGCATCACCCAGACGGCGATCGCCGCCAGCCGGACGCGGCGCCGGCCGAACCGGCGCGCTGTCCTGCGCCAGCGGATGAAATCGCCAACGAACCGAAACGGCGCCGCGAGCCAAAACAGGGCGATCTGCCGAGCAATGCGGGCGATGCCGTGCCGCAGGCGTCCGCTCAGCGAAAGCGCGAACACGACAAGGGCCGCAAGCGCGATCGAGACGGACAAGGCGCTGGCATTTTCGGCGAGCGGCAGCAGCGCGACCAGCAGCACGGCGGGCTTCAGCCAGACCCTGCTATCGCTGAGGGCCGCGGGATGCACGGCCACGACCGCGGCGGCGATCAATATGGCAAACAGCAAAACCGTGATGCCGACCGGCTGGCCGTAGAACAGGAAATCCGCCAGCACGACCAGCAGCAGCGCAATGCCGAAGCGGCTGCTATAGCTTGGTGCCGCTGTGAAAAACGACGTCATGATCTGACCTTCCTGGCAGCATCTGGCCTGATAGCTTCCGGCCGCATTGGCGGCTGGCTCTTTCGGACAAAGGGGACGAGTATCGCCGCAGGATTCCCGCGCGGCGGATCGGCCAGCCACCATCCGTCGCTGCGCAACCGGTAGGGCAGACGGGGGCTTGCTCGCTTTTGCATGCCGCCTGTCTCGCAGGCCGACGGGGAAACCGTGCGGCGGATGCAAGGAGGTTTCCCGCAGTCGCGTGCAGTTTTCGTGCAGAGGCCGCGCCTGAGGGCGCCGCCCCAGCCAGGCTCCTTTCCTCTCCCTCCGGAGGGGGGAGAGGTGGCTCGGCGCAGCGGAGACGGAGTGGGGGAACCACCTGGCAACCGCCGCGACCGACATAGCAAGGGCACCAGGCGCAAGCCTCGCCTTGCGCCCAAGGGTCGACCCCCACTCCGTCGAGCTTCGCTCGACACCTCTCCCCCGATCGACGGGGGAGAGGAAGGGCCCCCTTCCGCAACTGCTGCGGAGGACGGGCAGGCAAGGGGCAGCATAGTACCGGCCTTCCGCTTGCCTCGACCAACCACACGCGGCATAGATCGGGGCATGACCGAAATCTATCGCCCGCGCCGCTCGGTGCTCTACGTCCCGGCCTCCAACGACAAGGCGCTGGCCAAGATCGCGCAGCTTTCCTGCGATGCCGTCATCATCGACCTGGAGGATGCCTCGGCCCCGGCCGACAAGATCGCTGCCCGCGGAAAGTTGGCGAAGATCTTCGCCGATGCAGATCGCCGTTGCGAGATGGTGGTGCGCATCAATGCGCTGTCCAGCGAATGGGGCGCCGACGATCTGCTGGCCGCCGCAAGCTGCGAACCCGACGGCATCCTGTTGCCCAAGGTCGATACGCCGCGCGACCTGCTCGAGGCCGGCGATGTGCTCGACGACAATTTTGTCCCCGATAGCGTGAAACTGTGGACGATGATCGAGACGCCCAAGGCGCTGCTCAACATCGGCGCGATCGCCGAACTTGGCCGCGATCCGGCCTCGCGCCTTGATTGTTTCGTTGCCGGAACGAATGATCTGGTCAAGGACACCGGCGTGCTGGCGACGCCGGACCGCCGCTACCTCGTGCCCTGGCTGATGCAAATGGTGCTGGCCGCCCGTGCCGGCGGCCTCGACATGCTCGACGGCGTCGCCAATGACTTTCGCGACCTCGACGCTTTCGCCCGCGAATGCAGGGAATCCGCCGCCATGGGGTTCGACGGCAAGACCCTCATCCATCCGGCCCAGATCGAAGCCGCCAACCGCGCCTTCGTGCCAACAGCGCAAGCGGTGGCCGAGGCGCGCGCCGTGAAGGACGCATTCTCGCTCGCCGAAAATGCCGGCAAGGCCGTGATTGCGCTGAATGGCAGGATGGTCGAGCGGCTGCACCTGACGCAGGCTGAAAAACTGCTGGCGAAGGCCGCCGCCATCGGCGCATGATATCGGCCCTATGCTCGCGGGCTATGAATATTCACGACAGGACTGAAAAATGAAACTCTATCGCTTTCTGACGGCCCCCGACGATGCCAGCTTCTGCCACAAGGTGACGGCGGCGTTGAACAAGGGCTGGCACCTGTTCGGCTCGCCGACCTACGCCTATGACAAGAAAGCCAAGACGATGCGTTGCGGCCAGGCCGTGGTGAAGGACGTCGAGGGCCAGGAATATGGGCCGGATACCAAGCTCAGCGACTGGTAGACTCGATCAAAGACAGCGTCAGGCAGCCTCGGCGATTTCAAGACGCACGGTAAGCCCGGCCAGCGCGGCAAGGTTGATCAAGGTGTCCAGACTGAAATTGGCGATCCTGCCCCGCAGGAGGTCGTTGAGGCGCGGCTGGGTAATCCCGAGCCGGTTGGCCGCTTCAGCCTGGGTAACGTCCCAACTGTGCACCCGCTGTTCAATCGCGATCAGCAAATTGGAACGCATAGTCATGTTGGCGGCCTCGGCTGGAGTATTTTCCAGCGCGTCCCACACGTTCTCGAAACTCTGACGTTCCATCGTCATACCTCCACTAGATTTGCTTGAACCGCGATACGGCAAGATCCAGATCTCGTTTCGCCGTTTGTTGCGTCTTCTTCTGGAAGGCGTGCAGCACATAGATAGCGTCACCTATGCTCGCGACATAAAGCACCCGGAACGCGCCGGCATCGTCACGGACGCGGATCTCCCGCACGCCGGGGCCTACTGTCGTCATCGGCTTCCAGTCGCTTGGCTCAAACCCGAGCTGAACCTTATGCAACTGGACACCCGTTTCCTTGCGCGCCGCTTCTGGAAAATCCCGGAGCTGCGCAAGGGAATCTCCAAGAAATCTAGTCGCTTCACCGGCATGCGAATCTTATATCAAAACTTGTATAATTTAACAAGGCGATGGCGCACGTGATCGGCTCTCGGCCTGCTCCGACGCAGGCTGTATTGAGATTCAGGTCAGGCCGAGTCGAAAATGGTGGTGCCCGAGAACCGGAGCGGAGCGTACTTTTGGGTACGTGAGCACCGGAAGCGCAGGGGATCACCATTTGCAGGCCGGCCTCACCTGAATATCGGCACAGCCTACTCGGCAGCCTCTTCGATCCGCTCCATATCATCGTCCGACAGGCCGAAATGGTGGCCGATCTCGTGGATCAGCACATGGGTGATGATGTCGCCCAGCGTTTCCTCGTTTTCGGCCCAGTAGTCGAGCATGGCGCGGCGATAGAGCGTGATGCGGTTCGGGCCTTCGCCGGTCTGCGGGTTCCAGCGTTCGGCGATGCCGCGTCCCTCGAACAGGCCGAGCAGGTCGAACGGTGTTTCCAACGACAAATCGTCCATGATCTCGTCGGTCGGGAATTCGGCGATCTGGATGACGATCTCGCCGGTCAGCTTGCGAAACTCCTCCGGCAGATGGGCGTAGGCCTCCAGCGCCAGGAACTCCAACTCCTCCATCGAGGGTGCAAGTTCGCCGTGCCAGGTGCGGGTTTTGTAGATACGAGCCATGCTTTGTCCTTTGATCCCGGCATATAGGCTTTCGCACCGGAATCGGCAAACGGTGCGGCCGGTGCGCCCCGCGCTTGCGGATAGCCAGGAATAAATTCCTTGTGACTCTGCTTGACTCTTCGGACCGCCTCTGGAATCTATTAGAACATAACAGGAACAATTGTGAGTGGAAGCTGACCGTCATGGCGATGACCGCCGTGGCGCGGGAGACTGTTTTTGCCCTGCGCCGCCAGATTGCGAAGATCGAGGGAACCCTGCCCGAGCGCCTGCAGGCGCCGGCCGCCGCGCCCCTTGGTGCTGGCGCCAGCCCCGATCCCGTCTCCAACCTTGATCTCACGCCCGCCGATCTCACCTCCAGCCTTGATCTCACGCCCAGTCTTGATCTTACGCCCAGTCTTGATCTCACCATCGTCCGCCGCGGCCTTGCCGCGGCGGCACCGGATGCCTTCCTGCCGATCGGCGTCGGCCGCCTCGATGCGGCCCTGAGCGGCGGCCTGCCGAAAGCCGCGCTCAGCGAAATCCATGGCCTGGAAACCCGCGATGCCGGGGCCGTCGCCGGTTTCGCCCTGTCGCTCATCAGCCTGATCCTCAAGCAGGCGCGGGGATTGCCAATCTTATGGATCGGCACCACGGAAATCTTCCGCGAGGCCGGCTTTCCCTATGCCAAGGGGTTGCATGCCTCGTTCGGCATCGAGCCGGAGCAATTGCTGTTTTCCGAGGCGCCCAGGCTTGTCGATGCGCTGTGGGTCGCCGAGGAGGCCGCCAGGATGACGGCGCTCGCTGCTGTCATCCTGGAAATCCGCGGCAATCCGCAGCGGCTGGACCTGACCGCGACGCGCCGGCTGCATGCGCGGGCGATGAGTGCCGGCCGGCCGGTGTTCCTGCTGCGGCAGGCGGCCGGGCCCGAGCCGACGGCGGCGCCCGTCCGCCTCATCGTCGCGTCGGCGCCGGCGGTGCCGCGCGCCACGGTCGCCGGGCCGCTCGCCGGTTCGATCGGCCGCCCGGCCTTCACCATCACCATCGGCAAGAGCCGCACGGCCCTGCCTGGACAATTCACACTGGAGTGGAACCCCGATGAACGCGGATTCGATGAAAGAGCGGGCGACGAAAGAAGGCGCGAAAGAGACCGGGCAAAGGATCCTGTCCCTGTGGTTTCCCTATCTGGCGGTGGAAAGGATCCTGCGCCAGCGTCTGGGGCGGTCCTGGCGTTCCCGGCCTTCGGATCACCTGACGCCATCTCACCCGCCGCTGGTGATCAGCCACCGCCACGGGAACGCACAGCGTATCTCGGCCCTCGACGAGCGGGCTGAGGCGCTGCACCTGAAACGCGACATGGGCATTGCCGACGCGCGCGCCATGTACCCGTCGATCGACATCGTCGAGGCCGATCCCGAGGCCGACCGGCGCCTGCTCGAAGGCCTTGCCGACTGGTGCGACCGCTACACCCCGCTGGTGGCGATCGACGGCACCGATGGGCTGTTTCTCGACGTCACCGGCTGCACCCATCTGTTCGGCGGCGAACGCGCCATGCTGGACGACATCCTGTCGCGCTTCCTTCATCAGGGTTTTGCCGTCCGTGCCGGGCTTGCCGCGACACCGGGCGCGGCCTGGGCGGCAGCGCGCTTTTGCGGCGACCGCATCGTCGTGTCAGGCGAGGAGGAGGCCCTGCTCGCGCCCTTGCCGCTGGCCGCACTGCGCATAGCGCCGGAAACCCGCACCAGCCTGGAAAGCGTAGGCCTGCGCACGGCGGGCGCCGTCATGGCGGCACCGCGCGCCCCGCTTGCCCGCCGCTTCGGCGGCTCGCTGCTTTTGCGCCTCGACCAGGCGCTTGGCCGCCTCGACGAGGCGGTCTCGCCGCGCCTGCCCGTCGCGCCGCTTTCGGTCGAGCGCCACCTCGCCGAGCCGGTCACCGTGACCGAGGAGATCGAGCGGCTGGTGGGCATGCTGGCGACGACCTTGAAGGCCGATCTCGAGCGCCGCGGCGAGGGTGCCCGGACGCTGGCACTGCTGCTCTTTCGCGTCGACGGCGCCGTCAGCCGCATTGCGCTCGGCACCTCGCGGCCGATGCGCGATCCCCGGCTGATCCAGAAACTCTTCCATGAAAGGCTGGCCGCGCTCGAGCAGCATATCGATGCCGGCTATGGTTTCGACCTGGTGCGGCTTTCCGTGCTGGCGGCCGCCGCCTTCGACATGCAACAGGCCGATCTGACCGGCGAGGTGAACGACGACGGCGCCGACATCGCGCTGTTCGCCGACCGCATACGCGCCCGGCTCGGCGAGGGCGCTGTCCTGCAGCCGGTCGCCGTGGAAAGCCATCTGCCGGAACGCGCTGTCGCGACCATCCCTTTCACCGAGGCCCCGCGCCGGACCACGCCGCCAAGGAAGCCGGACAGGTTGCAGGCGCCGATGACCATCTTCCCGCCGGAACGGCCGATCCGGCTGTTCCGCGCGCCCGAGCCGATCGAGGTGCCGGCCACCGAAATGCCCGAGGGACCGCCGCTGAATTTCCGCTGGCGGCGCGCACTCTACCGGGTGACGCGTGCCGAGGGGCCCGAGCGCATCGCCGCCGAATGGTGGCGCGAGGCGTCGGACGATGCCGCGGCATCGACACGCGACTATTTCCGCATCGAGGATGCCGACGGCCGCCGCTACTGGCTCTACCGGCAAGGGCTTTACGGCGGCGCCTCGCAGATCCCGCCGCGCTGGTTCCTGCACGGGGTCTTCGCATGAATGCGCTGACCGTCATCCCCTATGCCGAGTTCGGCATCCAGTCGAATTTCTCCTTCCTGCGCGGCGCTTCCAAGCCGGAGGAGCTGGTGGTCGCGGCCAAGCTGCTGGGCTTCTCCGCGATCGGCCTTGCCGACCGAAACACGGTGGCCGGCGTGGTGCGCGCCTGGCAACAGGCCAAGGTCGAAAAGCTTTCCTATCATCCCGGCTGCCGGCTGGTCTTCTGCGACGGCACGCCGGACATTCTCGCCTATCCCAGGGACCGCAAGGGCTGGGGGCATCTTTGCCGCATGCTGACGCAAGCCAACCTGCGTGACGAAACCGAAAAGGGCGCCACCTTGCTCCAGCGCGGCGACCTGCTCGAATGGGGGGACCTTATGTCGCTCGCGGTCCTGCCTGATCCGATGGCGGGCGCTGAAGACAGTCTCGCCCTCATCCGCCAGCTCAAGGACCGCTTCGGCAGAGCCCTGCGGCTGGGCGTCTCGCCCGATTATGCCGGCAATGACCGTTTCCGCATCGAACAGGCAGCCGCGTTTGCCGGGAGTGCCGGCATCACGCTGATGGCGACCAACGACGTTCTCTACCACACCGCCGAGCGTCGCCCGCTGCAGGACGTGCTGACCGCGATCCGCCTCAACACGCCGGTCGCCGAGGTTGGGCTGCAGCTCACCGCCAATGCCGAGCGCCATCTGAAGCCGCCGATGGAGATGGCCCGCTTGTTCCGCCGGCATCCGCAGGCGCTGGCCGAGACCTTGCGGTTCGCGGAAGAGCTGACCTTCTCGCTGAGCGATCTCCAATACAACTACCCCGACGAGCCGACGGAATCCGGCCTCGGCCCGCAAGCCGAGCTGGAAAGGCTGGCGCGGGAGGGAGCCGCCAGGCGCTACCCGGCCGGAGTGCCTGCCTCCGTGATCAAGCGCATCGGGGAAGAACTCGCTCTCATCGAGCGCCTCAACTACGCCCGCTATTTCCTCACCGTCCATGACATCGTCAAATACGCCCGCAGCCAGGACATACTGTGCCAGGGCCGTGGTTCGGCCGCCAATTCGATCGTCTGCTTCTGCATCGGCATCACCGAAGTCGGGCCGGACAAGATCGATACGCTGTTCGAACGCTTCATTTCCGAGGAGAGGAACGAGCCGCCCGACATCGACGTCGATTTCGAGCATGAAAAGCGCGAGACCGTCATCCAGTACATCTACGAGAAATACAGCTCCAAGCGCACCGCGCTAGCCGCAGCCGTCATCAGCTATCGCGGCCGCTCGGCGCTGCGCGAAGTGTCGAAGGCGATGGGCCTGTCCGAGGATGTCAGGGCGTCTCTGTCCGGCTCGATCTGGGGCTGGTCGACCTCCGAGCTTGGCGAGAAGGAAGCCCGCGCCGGCGGCCTTGACCGGACCGACCCCGTATCGAGGCACGTGATGGAACGCGCCAACGAGATCATGGGTTTTCCCCGTCACCTCTCCCAGCATGTCGGCGGTTTCGTCATCACCCGGGACCGGCTCGATGAGATCGTGCCGATCGTCAAGACGGCGATGGATGAGCGCAAGATGGTCGAATGGGACAAGGACGATCTCGACGCGGTGAAGATCCTCAAGGTGGACATCCTGGCGCTCGGCATGCTGACCTGCCTGCAGCGCGCCTTCACCTTGCTTACGGAGCACTATCCGAAGGCGCGGGATCCGTATGGGCAGCCCTATGTGCTGGCCACGCTGCCGCCGGAGGACAAGCAGGTCTACAAAATGATCTGCCGCGCCGACACGATCGGCGTCTTCCAGATCGAATCGCGCGCCCAGATGTCGATGCTGCCCAGGCTCAGGCCACAAAATTTCTACGACCTCGTCATCGAGGTGGCGATCGTGCGGCCCGGCCCGATCCAGGGCGACATGGTCCACCCCTATCTGCGCCGCCGCCAAGGCAAGGAGGAGGCCGAGTATCCCAAGCCGGAACTAAAAGAGATCCTCGGCAAGACGCTGGGCGTTCCCTTGTTCCAGGAACAGGCGATGAAGATCGCCATCGTCGCCGGCGGCTTCAGGCCGGGCGAGGCCGACGAATTGCGCCGCGCCATGGCCACCTTCAAGCGCACCGGCACGATCGGCAATTACCGCCAGCGCATGATCGACGGCATGATGGGCAAGGGCTACACGAAAGACTTCGCCGAGCGCTGCTTCAAACAGATCGAGGGTTTTGGCGAATATGGCTTTCCCGAAAGCCACGCCGCCTCCTTCGCCTTGCTCGTCTATGCCTCCTGCTGGTTCAAGACCTTCTATCCCGACGTGTTCTGCGCCGCGATCCTGAATTCGCAACCGATGGGGTTCTACCAGCCGGCCCAGCTTGTCCGCGACGCGCGCGACCATGGCGTCGATATCCGCGAGGTCGACGTCAATTTCTCCGTCTGGGACTGCACCCTGGAGGAAACGCCTTTCGACCCGGCCCGCATCCTGCCGCGCCATGCCGAAATGCGCGGTGCCATCGAGACGGCCCATGCCGTGCGGCTTGGCTTCAGGCAGATCAAGGGACTGTCCAAGGAACGCATGGAGCAGTTCGTCACAAGGCGTGGCGACGGTTACTTGTCCGTCCGTGACGTCTGGCTGCGCTCCGGCCTCGATGTCGACGAGATCGAGCGGCTGGCGCAGGCCGATGCCTTCCGCTCGCTCGGCCTCGACCGCCGCGACGCGCTGTGGGCGGTGCGCGCGCTGGACGGCAAGAGTGCCGCCGAGAAGCTGCCGCTGTTCGACCAGCCGGCCCTGCGCCTGCGCGAGCTGGAGCCGGAGACGAAGCTGCCGAAAATGCCGCTCGGCGAGCATGTCATCCACGACTACCGCTCGCTCGGCCTGTCGCTCAAGGCGCATCCGGTGGCCTTCCTGCGCGAACGGCTCGACCGCGCCGGCATCACGCCCAATGCCAACCTTTCTTCCGTGCGCGACGGCAGGCGGGTCTCCGTCGCCGGCCTCGTGCTGGTGCGCCAGCGCCCCGGCAAGGGCAACGCGATCTTCCTGACGCTGGAGGACGACAAGGCCGTCGCCAACGTCATCTTTTGGGAGAGAACCTTTACCCGCTTCCGCCCCATCGTCATGGGCGCGCGGTTCGTGAAGGTCAGCGGGAAATTGCAGTCGGAATCCGGTGTCGTCCACATCGTCGCCGAGAAGATCGAGGACCTGACACCCTGGCTGACCGTGCTGCTGGAGAAGGTCAGCCAAGCGGGAGCGCCGGACGCTGCTTCTCAGGGGCACGTCTCCAGGGATGGTGCGGATCGCGATGGCCGCCCCGCGCTGCGCAACGCGCCGATCAAACAGGATCTCGCGGCGTTATCCGGAGAAGCGGAACAGGTCATGCCCAAGGGGCGCAATTTTCAGTAGCGGCTCCACAGTGCCGGCCATCCGAAAAGCGCCGCGACCCCCCGCGCACCTCTCCCCCACTTGGGCAGGGCACAAGGGTTGGCGAGTTTGCGCCTTTCCTCTCCCCCGTCGATCGGGGGAGAGGAAGGGTGCCAAGGTTGGCGAACAGGGGGAGATCGGCAGCTCCTGCAACGCTGGAGATTGGCGAAAGCCGCTGAGCGCATAATCTCCCTCCTTGCGGGGGAGATGGCCGGTAGGCCAGAGGGGGGTGCTGTCCCGCCAGCCTCGCCAGCTTCTGCACCCCAGCGGCGCCCGAACCTACGATGTCCCACCCAATTTCGGCGGCGACAGCACATCCTCCGCCGAAATCGTCCGTGCCTCCGATGGCAGCATGATCGGGATGCCGTCGCGAACCGGATAGGCGAGCTTGGCGACCCGAGAGATCAGCTCGCCCCGCTCCGGATCCCAGGCGAGCGGCCCTTTGGTCAGCGGGCAGGCCAGGAGTTCCAGCAGCTTGGGGTCGACAGTGCTCTTCCTTCCGTCACGCCCATCCGCCATCGTGCCCTCCTCCAGCTTCGCGCCGAAGATGTGTTGATATCCGGGTCAGGCCGAGTCGAAAATGGAGGCTTGCGAGAACCGGAGCGGAGCGTACTTTCGTACGTGAGCACCGGAAGCGCAGCAAGCCGCCATTTGCGGCCGGCATCACCCGGACATCGACCCATCTTACTGCAAGCTCGAGCCAAAATCTTCATTCTCGCGCGCCAGCGCCATCTCCGTGATGGCGATCAGCGTTTCGGCGCGCGTCTTCAGGTCCGCCGCTTCGAGCAGCGCCTGCTTTTCGGCCGGCCCGTAGGGCGCCATCATCGAAAGCGCGTTGACCAGCATGGCGTTCTCGGCGCGGCTGACGCTTTCCCAGTCGGCCTCCAGGTCGTTGGCCTGCAGATAGGCGCGAAATGCTCTCAGGAGCGCGGGCCGGTCGATCTCGTCCGCCGCCTGGTCCTCATCAAGGTCGGCGAGGAAAGGCGCCGGCTTGGCCTGGCGAAACGGCGTCTTGACCGTCAGTTCGTGGGTGATGCGGAACCGGCACACGCCCTGCAGCGAAATCAGGTAGCGACCGTCGCCGGTTTCGGAAAAGGCGATGATGCGCCCGGCGCAGCCGACATTGCAGAGCTCCGGCTCGCCATCGTCGCGCAGCGCGCCGTCGAGGCGAGGCTGGATGACGCCGATGAGCCGCGAACCGGCAACCGCCTCGTCCACCATCTGCAGATAGCGCGGCTCGAAGATGTTGAGCGGCATGCGGCCGCCTGGCAGCAGAAGCGCCCCCTCGAGCGGAAAGATCGGGATCGCTGACGGCAAATCCTTGGCGAGCCGGTAATGCGCGTTTCCCGCTTGCACCTCGTTCCTCCGATCGCTTCCATAAGAAAGCGCGTCAACTCTGCCAAGTTCCAGCCTGCCAGTTCCAGCCTATCTGGCGCTTTGGCCTGATCTCGCAAGCCTGTGCGACAAAACAACCGATAACCGGCTCAGGAAAACAGCAGCGACGACAATTTGCGCCGCGCCGCCAGCGTCGCCTCGTCGGTCATGCCCCAGGCCTCGAAGAACTGCAGCAATTGCGTCTTGGCGCCGTCTTCGTTCCACGCGCGGTCGGACTTGATGATGGCGAGCAGATTGTCCGCCGCCGCCGTGCGCTCGCCCCTCGCGTTCTGGATCATGGCCAGATCGAAACGCGCCTGATGGTCGTTGGGATTGTCGGCCAGGCGGCGCTCGAACTCGGCCGGATTGCCAAGCGAAGCAGCTTGCGCCGCCAGCGCGATCTTGGCGCGCACGGCGGCAAGCGCCGGCGCATCCTTCTTGGCCTCCGGTGCCGTCGCCAGCAACGCTTCGGCGCCGTCCGTGTCGCCGGCCTCGAACAGCAACTCGCCCAGCCCGGCGATCGCCTCGATCGTATCCGGCGCCTGCCCCAGCACGGCGTCATAGATGTCGGCGGCGGTCTGCATGTCGCCGGCGTCACGCGCCTCGGTCGCCGCCGCCAGCGCCTCGGCCACGGCCGGCGCGCCATTGCCCTTGCCGCCGACCTTGGTGATGAATTCGGCGATCTGGCTCTCGGGGATGGCGCCCATGAAGCCGTCGACCGGCTGGCCATCCTTGAAGGCGATGACCGCCGGAATGGACTGGATGCCGAGCTGGCCGGCGATCGAGGGATGATCGTCGATGTTCATCTTGACCAGCTTGACCTTGCCGCCGGCGGCCCTGACCGCTTTTTCCAGCTGCGGGGTGAGCTGCTTGCAAGGCCCGCACCACGGCGCCCAGAAATCGACCAGCACCGGCTGGCGGCGCGATTCCTGGATGACGTCGGCGGCGAAGGCGGCGGTCGTGGTGTCCTTGATGACATCTCCAGCAGCAGCGGGACCGGCAGCAACAGGTCCGGCAGGCGCTTCGCCAAGCGCGACTTTCGCGCGCGCCGGCTCGGTTCCGCCATACTGGACCGAGGTCGAATACTGGCCGCCATTGCTGCCGAATGACCCGCCAAACGGATTGTTGTCGCTCATCTCGTCACCCTTTCGGTTGCGCCGCCGGCCCGCGGGTCGGCGCAAAGTCTTCATTGGAAGTCGGTTTCGCCATCCATGTGGCGATCACGCCGAGACTTTCAAGATAGCAGCATCATGCCCGGTTGCCTCGACGAATCTGATCAGGTCGGCCGCCGCGATCGATGTCGTCGCTTCATTGGTCAGCGGATGCGCGTTGATGACGGCATGCTCCATCAAATCCTTGTCGAGCACCAGCTTGACCCGGTTTTGCCTGTCGTTGATGACGCCAAACACGGTAACCGCGCCCGGCGCGACGCCGAGAAGCTCCATCAGCATCTCCGGTTTGCCGAACGAAACCCGGCCGGCGGCGCCGATCAGCTGGTGGATCTGCTTGAGATCGACGACGGCGTCCTCGCCGACGGTGACCAGGAAGAAATTGTCCTTCTTGTCCTTCAGGAACAGGTTTTTGGTGTGCCCGCCGGCGATTTCGCCGCGCAGCGCCTGCGAATCGGCGACCGTGTAGAGCGGCAGGTGGCGTATCGTTGAAACAGCGATCCCGAGTTCGGCCAGGAATGCAAAAAGTTCGGCTTCGGTTTTCGGCATCGATCTTCTTCTTCGTCCGTTTGCTTGCCTTGCCGTTTACGGCCAATAAGGCGACAGACACAAGACCATCGCGCAAGGCGACGGTGAAATCCGCCCGGCACGGGCGGTTTGCCGGCATCACCCCGGAGCTTGTAAAAAGGCTCGCGATTCCCTGTTGCAATCGCCGCGCTCTTCAGCCATATAGGCCCGGCTTGCGGCCAAGACGCCGTGTGAGCGGGTGTAGCTCAGGGGTAGAGCACAACCTTGCCAAGGTTGGGGTCGAGCGTTCGAATCGCTTCACCCGCTCCAATTTCCTTCAGGGGAATCAAGCATCTACGAAAAGGCCGGGCTGTTGTCCGGCCTTTTCGTTTATCGGGGCGGGAACCGGAAAGCCCGGAAAAGCGGAGCCTTTGGGCGGACCAAAGCCAGGGTGACCAGCAGCGGCCGGCATTTGCACGGATCAGCTCAGAATGTCACGCGAGCCACGATCTTCGCCGGCTTTGCCTGGGGAATTGCGGGCGCGATCGTCTCCGGAACCTGGAAAGCCCTCAAATTCCGTGCCTTGCTGGTCGATCCTGGTATGGCTGCCTCCGCGGCGGCGATGTCCTTCGCGCTGACCTGCAGGGACTTGCAAGCGCCTTTCTCATCCCAAAGGTTCCTGGCGACGACGCTTCCGACGGCAGCCGTTATGGCACTTGGCGCCACGTCGTTGGGGGCCACTTGTCGAGCCTTGATCAGCGCCTTGATCGCTTCGCCGAGAATTGCGGCGGAATCGTCGAATTCTATGCCGCGAACCTGGTCGAACCGGTTCTCGCTGCTGCCGTCCACTATGCAATGGTGGGCGATAAAGACCCAATCATGAATCATATAGGCCGGCGCGTAGCCCCAAGGCGACAGCCCCTTGAAGACCTGCGCGATTTTCGGGATCGAACCGCCATCCGTGTACATCAGACCCGGCTGGATCGTGCTCCCCGGAGCAGACGGATCTGATCGATGGAAGATCAATGGGTCTCGTGGATCGGGCACGAACAGGAAATTTCCGTCGCCCGAACTGTTGCCCTCACCGACCCACATGACGAAAAGGCTTCCCGACAGCTGGCCCGTGGTGAGTTTCTGATAGTCGATTGAACCGCACCCCGCCGCCATGGCGACGAGCAGTCCCAACAGGCCCATGGCTGTCCTTTTCAGGGCACCGGCTTTGTCGATCCTCATGAAATCTCCCCCCTGCGCAAGTTTTGACATGGAATGCCATTGTTGTCTCGGTCGAGCCTTCCGCGAGGCCGCCACGCGGCTGCTCCGCTCAGGGATGATGAAGTTCGAGCAAACGGCTTGATTGTCCGCACCCGCAATGCTCCGTTGCCGCTTCAAGCATGCGGAGAAAGACTATGACCGGCTTTGTCGACCGCCAGCGCGCCGCGCATTTGATGCAACGGGCCGGCATCGCGGCGCTGGTGCTCTCAGCGCCCGAGGCGTTCCACTATGCGACCGGCGCCTGGATCGGCCCGGCGGGCCTGTTCCGGCGCGCCGGAGGCGGCTTCGTCGTCATCCCGGCCCGGCAGGACCTGCCGATCGGCGTCGTGGTCGCCGACTTCAACGCGGCGCAGCTGCGGACCGCCGCGCCCGAGGCGGTCGTGCGCTCGCACCCGATCTGGATCGAATCCGCACCGGTCGAGACAGTATCTCACGGCCTTCCCCTGGCCGGGCGCATCGAGGCGGGCCTCGCCTCGCTCGGCCGCGCGCCGGATTTCTCCCGTCCCGCCACGTTCGACCTCTCCGGTTCGGTGCGCCAATTGCAGTCCCTGCTCGCCGAATTCGGGCTGGCGCGCGCGACGCTGGGCGTCGACCTCGACTTTATCCCCGCCGCCGATTTCGCCGCCATCCAGGCCCTGCTGCCGGATTGCCCGATGGTCGACGGCTCGCCGGTGCTGGACAGGCTGCGGGCCATCAAATCGCAGCGCGAGGTCGATCTCCTGCAGCAAGGCATTTTTCTCTCGGAAGCCGGGCTGGAGCGGCTGCAGGTGGATGCGATGGCCGGCATGCGCCAGGCCGATCTCGTCGCGCTCTACCGGCAAGGCGTCGCCGACGCGGCGGCCGGGCTGTCCCATACGGTGGCGACGGCGGAATATGTGACGCTGGGCGCCCGGGCCAAGGGCGCCGACGCCAAAGCCACGGCCGGCGATCCCTTGAAGTGCGACATGGTCTGCACGGCCGGGTTCTATGCCTCGGACATGTCGCGCAATTTCACCTTCGGGCCGCCTTCCGCCGACCAGGCGGAACTGCACGCCATCGCCGAGCGCGCCTTCGAGGATGGGCTGGCCGCGCTAATGCCGGGAAACACGCTTGCCCATGTGCACCGGGTGACCACAGAAAGCCTGGCACGGCAAGGGCTGCGCTCCTACCGCCGCGGCCATTTCGGTCACAGCGTCGGTCAATCGGTCTTCTCCGAACAATGGCCGTTCATTGCCGTCGACAGCGATGTCGAGATCGAGGCCGGCATGGTGCTGGCCTTCGAGATCCCGCTCTACATAGACGGCCTCGCCAGCTTCAATCTCGAGGACCAGTTCCTGATCACGCCGGATGGACCCCGGCCGATGAACCGGCTGCCGAGGCGGTTGGAGGGGATTGGGTAGAGGAGCACCGTTGGCACTCTACGGCGCCCCCCTCTGCCCTGCCGGACAGAGGGGGCGCCACAGAACTCGACGGTGATCGCCTGGCGCCCCTAACCACTCACCGGCGGCCGCCTCTCCCTCCACGGCATCGCCTGCTCCAACTGCGCCGACGCGGCCAGCACCGTCGCCTCGTCGCCATAGCGGCCGACCAGTTGCACACCGATCGGCACGCCGCCTTTCGACCAGCCGAGCGGCAGCGAGATCGCCGGCTGGCCGGAAATGTTGAAGGGGAAGGCAAACACCGCATCCGTCCATTTGGCGTTGTAGCGGTCGATGTCGGTCTCCGACATGTCGTAATAGCCGAACGGCCGTGGCAGCTGCGTCAGCGTCGGCGTGATGAAAAGATCGTAGGCGCTGAGATCGCCAACAATGTCGCGGCCGACCTGCCTGAGCTGCTCGACATCGGTGATGTGCCTGATGCCGCTGGTCGCACGGCCGCGCTCGATGATCGCCCAGGTCACCGGCTCGACGTCATCTGGCGTTACCGGCCGGCCGATCACCGTTTCATGGTAAGCGAAGGTCGCCGCCGTCTGCACGCAGGTCATGTTGGTGTAGGTCGCCCAGACGGCATTGGCGTCGAGCGGCATGTCGTGCTCCTCGACGTCGTGACCCAGCCCTTCAAGCGTCGCGACGGTCGCCAGCACCGCCGCCTTCACCTCCGGGTCGATCGCCGTGCCGTTGGGCGGCGCCACGGAAAAGCCGATGCGCAGCTTCTTTGGGGCCCGCGCCGACAGGTTGAGCCAGGAGCCGGCCGGGACCGGCGGCGTATAGGGGTCGCCCGGCAGCGCGCCGGACACCGCATCGAGATAGGCCGCGGTGTCGCGCACGCTGCGCGAGCAGCACAGGAAATAGGCGCCGCCATACCAGTAGTCGCCGAATGGCGCGAGGCTGACGCGGCCGCGCGACGGTTTCAAGCCGACGATGCCGCAGCAGGAGGCCGGAACGCGGATCGAACCGGCGCCGTCGCTGGCCTCGGCGATCGGCACCATACGCGCGGCGATGGCCGCCGCCGCGCCACCGCTCGAGCCGCCGGGTGTGATGCCCTCCTTCCACGGGTTCTTCGTCGTACCGTAGAGTTTTGGTTCCGTGGTGATCGACCAGCCATTTTCGGGCGCGTTCGACTTGCCGATCAGCACCAGCCCCGCCGCCTTCATGCGGCGCACGACCTCGGTGTCGAAGTCGGCGACGATGTCTTTCAGGTAGAAGCAGGAATTGGTGTTCGGCGCGCCAGCCCAGGACGAGGCGAGTTCCTTGAGCAGGAACGGTACGCCGGCGAAAGGCGCCGATCTGTCGACCGTTTGCGCCTGCGCGCGGGCCATATCGTAGAGGCGGTGGATCACCGCGTTGAGCGCCGGGTTGAGCCGCTCGACCAGCGTGATCGCCGCCTCGACCAGCTCCGCCGGCGAGACCTGGCCGCCGCGCACCAGTCCCGCCAGATCGAGCGCATCGGACTCGGCATAGGTTTTCAGCAGACTGTCGGTGACCATCTCTCTCTCCCTTGCATGTTCCCGCATCGCCGAGGGCGAGCCCAGCCGTCGCGGTTGGATCATGCTGTGGTGGGGCTGGTTCCTCCTCCAGCGCCAGCCACCGGTTTGCGTCAGGCCAGCTCGACGGTGCGCCCCAGCGCGATGCTCTGTTCGGCGGCAAGCACGATGCGCAGGCTGTTGACCGCCGCATCCATCTGCTCGGTCAAATCGAGATCCTCGCGGATGGCGCGCAGGAAGAATGCCTGCTCGCGATCGCACAGTTCCTGATGCCCGGGCTCGTCCTCCATGCTGACGATCTCGTCCGGTTTGGAGAAGTTCTTGTCGCCGTCGACGGAGGCATAGTGGATCTTCAACGCATCGGTCTTGGTGTGGCGGTCGATGTCGGCCGAATTCGACACTTCGGCGTCCTTGTCATTGCTCGCGGCCTGGCCGGCGACGATCGACACCGCGCCCTTGGGCCCGACCACGTCCTTCACGAAATAGGCCGTCTCGCTCATCATCGGGCCCCAGCCGGCCTCGTACCAGCCGACCGAGCCGTCATCGAAGGTGACGTGCAGATGGCCGTAATTCTGCTTGTCGGCCTCCGCCCACAATTTGGCGCCGATGCCATGCACCCGCACCGGCTTGGCGCCGGTCAACTGGCACATGACGTCGACGTAGTGCACGCCGCAATCGACGATCGGGATCAGCGAATCGATCAGGTTCTTGTGCCAGTGCCAGGCGGTGCCGCTGCTCTGCTGGTTGAGGTTGAGGCGCATGACCAGCGGCTTGCCCAGCGTCTTGCCGACCTCGATGAACTTGATCCACGAGGGATGGACGCGCAGGATATAGCCGAGCACCAGCTTGCGGTTCTTCGCCCGTGCGGCGGCCACGACCTTTTCGGCGTCCTCGATGTTGGTGGCGAGCGGCTTTTCCATGAACACATGGCAATCGGCCGCGATCGCCTTCAGCGCATATTCGGCGTGCGTGTTTGGCCAGCTGTTGATCGACACGGCGTCCGGCCTGGTTTCCTTCAGCGCCAGATCGAAATCCTCATAGAGCGGATAGCCGGCTAATTCGGCCGGTATCTTCGTGTTGCTCTTGATCGACCGGCTCATGATGCCGACGATCTGAAACCCGTCCGACCGGTGATAGGCGCTGGCATGCGACGCACCCATATTGCCGAGACCCACCACCAGCACTTTTACCTTGTCGGCCATTTCAGCCCTCCTGAATTCTTCATTGAATGTGCGCGGCGATCGGCAGCCGCTCGTATGTCTATCCGGGACAATCACCTCAGGTCAGCGCCGCCGCCCTTGGCCCGCTTGGCTCCTTTCCTCTCCCCCGTCGATCGGGGGAGAGGTGTCGAGCGAAGCTCGACGGAGTGGGGGTCGACCTTCGCGCCCACCTGAGGTTACTTGCTCGCCAGATCGTGCCTATCTTGCGACGACTGCGCGTTTGGCGAACGCCTTCCCCCACTCCGTCGCCGCTGCGCGGCGCCACCTCTCCCCCCTCCGGAGGGAGAGGAAAGGAGCCAAGCGGGCCAAGGGCGGCGCTCACCTCGGCGCTGACCCTCACTTCACCGCCGAATCGAACAGATGCGCCTTGATCTTCTCGACATCGAGCGCGGCAAAACCTTCCGACAGCTTGACGCCGTCGGCATCGGCCTTGACCTTGGCCTTGTCGAAGTCGTTGGCCGCGGGAATAAGATCGTTGGTGCAGACGTCCTCGGCCTTCACCGGATTGGTGATCTGGCCGATCTTGTGGATCTCGTCGAAGAAGCCCTGCCAGCTCGCCATGTCGTGCGAACCCCAGCCGCCGCGCTTGTCCATGTCGCCACGGAAGACGTTGATCTGCTGCAGGATCGAGGTGGTGCCGAGCTCCGGCCCGAGATTCTTGGCCAGTGTCGGGAATTGCTCGAACACCGCTTCGACGGCCGCGCGTGGATTTTGATAGCCAAACTCCAGGCCCATCGCCCAGCCGCGAAGGTATTTCTCCAGGAATGCCTTCTTGTCGGGATCCTCGAGGTCGGCGGCGCGCACCACGAACGTGTTGGCCGGCAGCTTGGAGTTCTTCACGCCGAGCCAGTATTCGAAGTCGAGGCCCTTGGCGATCCATTCGGCGCGCAGCCCTTCCCATGACAAGGCAGCGTCACCCTGGCCGCCGGCAAGCGCCGTGCCCCAGGTCGGCCAGCCGGCCTCGACATATTTGACCTTCTTGATGTCGACGCCTTGCGCGGCGAGCAGCGGATCGGTGATCGACTGCCAGGCGGCGGAGCCGAGCAAGATGGTCTTGCCTTCGAGCTTCTTCAGGTCGTTCGACCCCTCGCCCTTGCGGAAGGCGATGCTGAACGTGTCGCGCGCGCCCATGTGGAACACCGACTTCAGCTTCATGCCGTTCTGGATGGCGAAGGAGAACACGCCGGGCGACGGGAAGCCCATGTCGGCCTGGCCGACATCGACGAACTTCACGGTCGCGGTGCCGTCCGACGGCCCCGGCTGCATGTCGGTCTCCAGCCCGTCGAAATAGCCGGCCTTCTTGGCCGCCCAGTAGGGATAGTCGTCGAGCACTTCGAGCGTGCCGCGCGGCGATATCCAGGTGAATTTTCCATAGGCCTCGGCCTTCGCCTTGAAGCCAGTGGCGCCGAGCGCCGTCGCGGTCACCAGGCCGGCGCCGGTCACCTGCAGGAAAGTGCGGCGGCTCATTCCCGCCTGGCGGATGAAATTGTCTCTGGTCATGGCATTCCCCTTTTTGTTTGACGTCAGTCTGCCACCCGCCTCCCGGGCGTCTTGCTTCAGATCTTCATGCCTCCCAGCTCGCCCACTTCTTGCCGATCAGGAAGAACAGCACGTAGATCAGAATGCCGAGCGTCGACAGGATCAGCACCACGGCGAAGAACTGCGGCATCTGGATCATCGACGAATAGGTGGTCAGCCGGTTGCCGAGGCCGAAGCCGCCGCCCACCATCTCGGCGCCGACGGCGGTGAGCAGGCCGAAGATGGCGCCGATCATCAGGCCGACCAGGATCATCGGCAGCGCCATTGGCGCGCGGATCTTCCAGAATATCTGCAAGGTGCTGGCGCCATAGGAACGCGCCAGCGCGATCTTGGCGCTGTCGACGCGGCGAAAGCCGGTGGCGGCGTTGATCATCACCATCGGCCCGGCGGCCAGCGCCACCGCGATGATGCGCGGCGTGTAGCCGAAGCCGAAGCGCAGGATGAGCAGCGGCACCAGCGCCAGCATCGGCGTGGTGACCAGCAGCAGAATGTAAGGCGCGACGATTTTTTCCGCGAACGGGAACTGGGTGATGACGGCGGCCAGCACCAGGCCGACGACGGCGCCGATGGCAAAGCCGGACACCAGCTCGACCAGCGTGTAGCCGAGATGCGGCGCGATCAGCGGGAACTCGTCGAACAGCGCAGAGGCGATCGAGCTTGGCGGCGGCATAATGTAGAGCGGCACATGGAACAGCCGCAGCGCCAGTTCGATGCCGCCGATGATGACGACGGCGACGGCGACGATGGCCGCCACTTCCTTGCCCGACTTGATGCCGGGACCGCTGGCGAAGGCCGACAAATTAGTCAGGCTGACATCGTGGCCGTCACCCGACTTGGCGCCCGACTTGGACTTGGAGAATTCCGGAATGGCGTCGCTCACGGCCTGATCCTCACGATCTCGGCGCTGGTGCGCTCCTGTTCCGGCGGCTTCGGCCTGGCGCGCTCGCCGACGATGTCCATCTTGATCCGGTTGGTGAGGTCGAAGACCTCCTTGGTCGCCATGATCTCCAGTGAGCGTGGCCGCGCGAACGGCACCCGGTATTCCCTGGCGACACGTCCCGGCCGCGCGCTCAGCACCACCACCCGGTCCGAGAGAAAAATCGCTTCCTCGATGCTGTGGGTGATGAAGACGATGGTGGTCTTGGTGTCGAGCCAGATCTCCTCGACCAGCCGGTTCATCTCCTCGCGGGTAAAGCTATCGAGCGCGCCGAACGGCTCGTCCATCAAAAGCACCGAGGGCTTCAGCGCCAGCGCCCGCACGATCGCGGCGCGCTGCTGCATGCCGCCCGAAAGCTCGCGCGGGAACTTGCCGCCGAAGCCGTCGAGCCCGACCCGGTTGAGCAGATGCGCGATCCAGGCGCGATCCGGCTTCTCGCCCTTGATCTCGAAGGGAAAGCGGATGTTGGCGTCGAGATTGCGCCAGGGCAGGAGGTTCGCTTCCTGGAAGACGATGCCGATATCGGGATGCGGCCCGGTGATCGCTTTGCCATCGAGCCGGATTTCGCCGCTGGTCAGGCCATGCAGGCCCGACATCGACCACAAAAGCGTGGTCTTGCCGCAGCCGGACGGGCCGACGATCGAGACGATTTCATTGGCGCGGACATCGAGGCTGCAGCGGTCCAGCGCCAGCAGGTCGCCGGACGCCGTGTGATAGATCTTGGTCGCTGCCTGCACGCCAAGCTTCGGCGTTGTTATCTCGCCCGCGTTCATCCGCCCCTCGGAGACTGCGTGATGATCCCAATGGTCATCGGACTGCCGAAAATCAGTCTGTAACTATCCTACTTTGCTGTCAAGCGCCGGCGGTGGTAACCGTATCATCAAAATTCCACCCCGATGCTAATACATTGTTTTTGCGACATTTTCTATATCTTGAATTCCGTGTTGCTTTCCTACATACTTGTCGAGAGGAGCGCGAACATGCCCTGCGGCACGCAACGGTTGCACCGTGGCCGGGCGCATGGAACGACAGCGTGCAAACATGATAAGAGGTCAGATCCAAAGGGGCGGAGGAAGACCCACTTCATGACCGAAGCTGCGAGCCACGAAGAGCCTGTTCCAGATCACGACCATGATGGGCGCGAGCCTGTCAGGCGCATTCCCGACATCATCTCGCTGGTCAAGGATTCCTACAGCGAGTTGCGCCGGGCCGAGCGCCGCGTCGCCGATGTCGTGCTCGACGATGTCAAATACGCGGTCGACGCTTCCAACGCCGCCCTTGCCCAGCGCGCCGGGGTCAGCGAACCGACGGTGACGCGGTTCTGCCGTGCCATCGGCTGCGAGGGCGTGCGCGATTTCAAGCTCAAGCTGGCGCAGAGCCTGGTCGTCGGCGCGCTCTATCTGGCCAAGTCGCCGGCGCCGGGCAGCGGCAACGGCATGCCGTTCTGGAATGCCGTGTTCGGCGAGGCGCGCCGGGCGCTGCAGGAGGCCGAGCGGCAGCTCGATCCGGTTGAGCTGGAGAAGGCCGCCGAGCTGATCGCCAAGGCGCGCCAGGTCACGGTGTTCGGGCTGGGCGGCAGCTCTTCGGCGCTGGCGCAGGAAACCCAGTACCGGCTGTTTCGCTATGGCATCACGGTCAATGCCCAGTGCGACCCCTATTTGATGCGCATGACCGCCTCGACCTTAAAGCCCGGCGACCTGGTGATCGCGATCTCGGCGACCGGGCGCACGCGCGAGGTGATCGAGGCCGTCGAACTCGCCAAGCATTACCGCGCCAACGCCATCGGCGTGACCGCGCCCGACACCGAACTCGCGCGCGCCTGCGACGTCAGGCTGGCCGCGGCGGTTCCGGAATATCCCGACACGCTGAAGCCGACGGCCTCGCGCTATGCCTTCCTGGCCATGATCGACCTTTTGGCCGTGGCCTCGGCCTACAAGCTCGACGCCTCGGCCCGCGAGACGGTCCGCCGCATCAAATACAACGCCCAGATCCACCGCACCGGCAAGGAGATGGAGCCGCTGGGAGATTAGGTGCGACTTTCCCTTCTCCCCTTGTGGGAGAAGGTGGATCGGCGCGCAGCGCCGAGACGGTTGAGGGGTGCGTGACGGAGCGCCGTCGGCGCCAAGCTGGAGCACCCCTCATCCGACCTCGCTTCGCGAGGCCACCTTCTCCCACAGGGGGAGAAGGTAAGGCCAAGTTGCGCCAATGGGAAACCAAAGAGGAAAAGACATGCTCGAAATAGCACCGACGAAACAGGCAGCCGCATGGCTCGAATCCCTGGCACGCGCGCTCGCGGCCGGTGACGTTGCCGCGGCGAGCAACCTGTTCGTCGACGACTGCTACTGGCGCGATCTGCTGACCTTCACCTGGAACGTCACCACCATGGAAGGCCGCGAAGCGATCGCCGACATGCTCAAGTCAACACTGGCGACGACCAGGCCGACGGCATGGCAGCTCACCGGCGAAGCGACCACGGACGAAGGCACGATCGAGGCCTGGTTCACGTTCGAGACCGCGGTGGCCTGGGGACAGGGCATCATGCGCCTGCGCGACGGCCGTTGCCGGACCTTGTTCACGGCGATGACCGACCTCAAGGGATTCGAGGAGCGCAAGGGCGCGGAACGGCCGCTCGGCGTGCGCCACAAGGCCGACCCCGAACGCGAGACCTGGTCGGAGGCGCGGGCGCGCGAGACGCGCGAGCTCGGCGCTTCCGAGCAGCCCTATTGCCTGGTCATCGGCGGCGGCCAGGGCGGCATCATGCTCGGCGCGCGGCTGAGGCAGCTCGGCGTACCCTCGATCGTCATCGAGAAGAATGCCAGGCCGGGCGATTCCTGGCGCAACCGCTACCGCACCCTCGTGCTGCACGACCCGGTCTGGTACGACCATCTGCCCTATATTCCGTTCCCGGAAAACTGGCCTGTCTTCACGCCCAAGGACAAGATGGGCGACTGGCTGGAAATGTACACGCGCGTCATGGAGCTCAACTACTGGGTCGCCACCAAATGCCTCGGCGCTTCCTATGACGAGGCGCAAAAGGTCTGGACCGTGGTGGTCGACCGTGTCGGCCGGCAGATCACGCTGAAGCCGAAGCACATCGTCTTCGCCACCGGCGCCTATGGCCCGCCCCGAAAGATCGACCTCGCCGGTGCCGACCGGTTCAAGGGCGAATTGCTGCATTCCAGCCAGTACGCCAGCGGCGAGAAATTCCGCGGCAAAAAGGTTGCGGTCATCGGTGCGGCGAGCTCGGGGCATGATGTCTGCGTCGATCTTTGGGAAACCGGTGCAGACGTCACCATGATCCAGCGCTCGCCGACCACCGTGGTCAAATCGGACACGCTGATGGAAGTCGGCTTCGAGATCTTCTCGGAAACCGCGCTGGCGCGCGGCATCACCACCGAGAAGGCCGACATGATCGTCGCCTCGACGCCGTTCGCGCTGGTGCCCAAGGGCCAGCGCGCGCTCTATGAGGTGATCAAGGCGCGCGACGCCGCCTTCTACGACCGCCTGCGCGCCGCCGGCTTCGCCATCGATTTCGGCGACGACGAGACCGGCCTGCTGATGAAGGCCTATCGCACCGGCTCCGGCTACTACATCGATGTCGGCGCTTCGGACCTGATCATCGACGGCAAGATCGGCATCCGCAGCGGCGTCGCCATCAAGTCGCTGACGCCGAATGGCATCCTGTTCGAGGACGGAAGCGAACTCGAGGCCGACGCCATCGTCGCCTGCACCGGCTACCAGTCGATGAACGAGAATGTCGCCGCGCTCGTCTCGCGCGAGGTCGCCGACAAGGTCGGCCCGTGCTGGGGCCTCGGCTCGGGCGTCAAGGGCGACCCCGGCCCCTGGCAAGGCGAGCTGCGCAACATGTGGAAGCCGACGGCGCAGGAAGCGCTCTGGTTCCACGGCGGCAATCTGGCGCTGTCGCGCTTCTATTCGAAATACGTGGCGCTGCAGATCAAGGCCCGGATGGAGGGCATCGCGACGCCGGTTTACGGGAAACCGAGCAACGCCGCGTAAGATCGACCCCCACTCCGTCGAGCTTCGCTCGACACCTCTCCCCCGATCGACGGGGGAGAGGAAAGGCGCGCGTTAGCCAGCCTTGGCACCTTCCTCTCCCTCCGGAGGGGGGAGAGGTGGCTCGGCGAAGCCGAGACGGAGTGGGGGAAGCCGCTCGCCAAACGCGCCGCCGCCGCAAGACAGGCACAGCCCTGCCGAGATCGGCTAATCAATCGTGCCGATGCCCGAAATGCCGGGCCGCCACCTCGACATGCGTATGCGCGGCATGCGCCTCGAAACGCTCCGTCTCATCATGGTCGGGCGTCTCGTTCGGCCACCATGTGCCGCCGATGACGATGCCTTCCGACACCAGCCGCTGGTCGGCGACCAATGAGGCGCCGACCGCGTCGACGAAGGTGCAGCGGCCCGGCCGCTGCCGGAGCACGGCGACGTCGCCGACCGTGCCCACAACCAGCGTGCCGAGGTCCGGTCTTGCGATCGCCCGCGCCGGCCCTTGCGTCGCCGCGCGCAGGACCTCGACCAGCGGCATGCCGAGCGCCATCAGCTTCGACATGCAGACCAGAATGTCGAAGGCCGGCCCGTCGACGCAGTAGAGATGCACGTCGCTCGAGATCACATCCGGCGCCAGTCCTTCGGCGAGCATTGCCCGGGCGACGTCGAAATCGAACGAGCCCATGCCGTGGCCGAGATCGAAGATGACGCCGCGCTCGCGCGCCAGCCGCATGTCGGGCCGCACCGCGCCGGAGGCGAAGACCGGCGCGTTGGGAAACGGCCGGAAGCAATGGGTGAGGATATCGCCCCGGCGCAGGCGCGGCAGCACTTCGGAGCGACCGGGCGGCGGCTCGTCAATATGCGCCATCAGAGGCAGGCCGGCTCTGTCGGCGGCTTCCAGCGCGAGATCGACAGGCGCGATACCGCTGGTGCCGCCGGCATGCTTGCCGGAGCGGACTTTGACGCCGACCACGACATCGGCGTGCTCGCGCGCGGCGGCAACCACCTCGCGCGGCTCGCAGAGCCTGAGATCGCCGCATTCGCCGACCGACACCGTCTGCGAGAAGCCGAAGATGCCGGCAAAGGAAATATTGACATAGGCCAGGATGCGCACCTTCGAGCGCTCCATGACATGGCGGCGGAAGCCGAGGAAATTGCCGGCGCCGGCACTGCCCGCGTCGATGAAAGTGGTGGTGCCGCTCTTGGCCGCCAGCCGGTCGGCATCGACGCCGAGCGAGGTGCCGCCCCAATAGACGTGGCTGTGCAGGTCGACCAGGCCGGGTGCCACGATGCAGCCCGTCGCGTCGACCATCCGCGTGGCCCGATCAGCCGGAATGTCGGCATCGACCGCGGCGACGCGGCCACTGGCGATGGCGACATCGCGCGGCGCGTCGAGGCCAGCCGCTGGATCGATCAGCCGTCCGCCCTTCAGCAGGAGGTCGAATTGCATTGAAGTAGCCTCCGCTTCGTTAGGCTTCGCTCAAAGAGGTCTGTAGGCGACGGCCTCGACTTCGATCTTGATGTCGATCATCAGCCGCGACTCGACCGTGGTGCGGGCCGGCGGGTTCTTCGGGAAGTGCCTGCCATAGACGGCGTTGAAGGCGCCGAAGTCGCGCGCGTCCTCGAGCCAGACCGTGGTCTTCACCACATCGTCCATGGTGCAGCCGGCCAATGCCAGCGCGGCCTTGACGTTGGCAAGCACCTGCTCGGTCTGTTCCGTAATGCCGCCCTTGACCACGATGCCGTCGCTGCCGACCGGAACCTGGCCCGAGACATAGACGAAGTCGCCGGCCCGCACGGCGGGCGACAGCGGCACATGCGACGTTCCAAAAGTCTGCTTGGGCAAGGGTGACCTCCTGTAATGACGCGACACCGCGACCTGGCGCGACCGCCTTTGGCCGAGATTTACCCCGATCGGGACGATCCGGATAGAGGCCTTGTTGGAAAGCAACATTCTTCGAAATCCACGTTGCTTTATTACACGAGCGCTTGCATCGTGCGCGCGCCGGGCGGCTCACGAAACCGCTGCGGACTCGTGCCTTCCCGACTGGAGAAACCGACAATGACCTTCGACAAGAACCCGTTTCCGCCAGGCGATGCCGACCGCCACGCGCTGTGGGAGATGCTGGTGCGGCGCGACATCGACGCCTTCATCGGCCAGGACTGGCCGATGGTCGAACATGATTTCGTCGCCGAAAGCTTCTTCGGCATGCATGCGCATTTCCTGCCCAACGCCGACGCCTGGCGGCTGCAATTCCCCAGGCTGGAAATCTATCGCGACGAGTGGCTGCGCCAAGCTAGGGAAACGGCGGCGACGGAATTCTCCGAACCGCTGCGCGAGGCACTGTTTCGCGTCACCAATCTGCGCGACATCGATGTCGACGGCGACCGCGCGGTGCTGCACAAGAAGTTCGACGGCACCGTCTCCAAGGCGGATGGCAGCGTCGACCGGCTGAAATGGCAGACGCTGTATTTCTGCAGGAAGGTCGACGGCAGCTGGAAGATCGCGGGCTTCGTCGGCTACATGCCCTATCCGCTGGGCGGCTGAAGCAATTCCAGGAAAAGTGTGAAACGGTTTTCCGTCCGGAATTGCGTCCGCTCTGAAGCCGCCCTGGAGACAGGCCGCGGCACCGTGATCAGTAGAGCGTTATGAAAGCCGGGAACAGCAGGCCGGTGTGCCTGAAATACTCGATCAGCTCGATGGCCGGGAAGATGGCGAGGAAATAGAGCCCGTCGAAGAATGTGCGCTTGAGCGCCCGGGGCGAGAACTGCAACTGATCGTCGTCGCGGTAGAGCAGCGGATTTGGCCAGAACCGGGGAGTGGCCTTGATATAGGCGGCATAGGCCGGGCCGAACTTGCCCAGGAGGTATTCGGCCTCCTTGCGCGCCGTGACGCGGAAGATGAGGAAGCTGACCACGCCAAGCGCGACGGCCGCCACCAGCGAGCCGTAGAGCAATCCGATGCCGATCGCGCCGATCGTCGAGAAGAAATAGAGTGGGTTCTGGCTCATCGAGAACGGTCCGGTCGAAACCAGTTCCTCGTTCTTCTTGCCGCCGACATAGAGGATGCTCCAGAGCCGGCCGGCGACGCAGGCGAGCACCAGGCAGAAGCCGAGGAATTCGAGCGTTTCGTGGCCGTTCGAGCCTTCGCTCAGCACCGGCTTGGTGAGGAACAGAAGCAGCACCGCCAGTACCGCCGCCACCCGCACGAAGATCAGCCGCTTGCGCTGGACGAAGGCCTGCGTGACCGGCTTGAGGGAAGCGTAGCTCATTCGTCTTTTCCTGGGGCGTTCATTGCGATCAGGCATTGGGGCACGCCATTGATGGCGGATACAAGGCCGTGGCCTTCTATCAGCGCAACACGAGAGGTTCGTAAAGGCTTTTTGCCAGCCACTGACCATTCTTACGAATTTGTATGCCACCGGACAGGCTGGAGTGAAGTCGCTTCCCTATTGTCGAGATGCCGGACCGCCATTTAGGGGCTGGCTTCGATTACCGCAGCCGGACCGCCTTCATCAGATAGGCCGGTATCAGCAAAGGGAATGGTTTCATGAGAAGATTTGCACCTGCCGTTGCAGTGGGCATCCTCGCCGTCTCGGCCTCGATTTCCACCGTTTATGCGGCCACCGCGCCTTGCGAGGAGACGCTGAAGGCCCTTCGGGCCGCTGAAGCGGCAGCCAAGCTCAGCGCCACCGACAAGGCCAAGGTCTCGGAGCTGGAGGCCAAGGGCATCGAACGCTGCAACGCGGATGACGACAAGCGCGCCGACGATTTCTTCGCCCAGGCCATGAAGGTCATGGGCAAGTAACCCGCCACAGCCATCGAGGATTTCGGCCATGCTCGCGCCTCACACCCATCCCGCCGCACCCGCCCACAACAGGGTTCCGGACGTCACCCTCGATTTCTGGCTGATCAAGCTGATGGCGGTGACCATGGGCGAAACGGCTGCCGACTATCTCGCCGTCAATCTCGGGCTCGGGCTGACCGTCACCTCGCTGATCATGACCGGCGTCCTGATCGTTGCCCTTGTCCTGCAGTTCGCGCAGAAGCGCTACGTGCCCTGGGCCTACTGGCTGGCGGTGGTTCTGATCAGCGTCGTCGGCACGCTGATCACCGATAACCTCGTCGACAATTTCGGCGTGCGCCTGCAGACCACGACGATCGCTTTCTCGGTCACGCTCATTGCGACTTTCGCCGTCTGGTACGCCAGCGAAAGAACACTGTCGATCCACACCATCTTCACCACCCGCCGCGAGATCTTCTATTGGCTGGCGATCCTGTTCACCTTCTCGCTCGGCACCGCCGCCGGCGATCTTGTCGCCGAGAGCTTCGAGATGGGCTATCTGACGTCGGGTCTCATGTTCGGCGGCGTCATCGCGCTGATCGCGCTTGCCTATTATCTCATCCATCTCGACGCCATCCTGGCCTTCTGGCTCGCCTACATCCTGACGCGGCCGCTCGGCGCCTCCTTCGGCGATTTTCTGTCGCAGCCCGCCGAATATGGCGGCCTCGGCTTCGGCACCACCTTCACCAGCCTGATCTTCCTTGGCTGCATCATTGCCCTCGTTCTCTACATGACCCTGAAGAAGACCGATGACGAGGCCGACGAAATCCTGCTCGAGTCGGATTAGGCACAGGGCGGATGCGCCAGCGTTGACAATCGTTGAAACCGCTCACCACTTCGTCATCCACGGGCGGAGCAAGGAGCGCAGCGACGCGGCGCAGACCAGAGGATGACGAAGGGAAGGAAGGCGCTACCAGCCAAAGCCGTCCTGCCATCCTAGGAACGGAACCGGGCCGGTGATAGCTTGTCGCCAATATCGGCAATCAACCGGAACAATGATGCGACTTCTGCTTGTCGAGGACGACCACAGGACGGCCGACTACATCGTCAGGGGGCTGACCGAGGCCGGGCATGTCTGCGACCTGCTGCGCAACGGCCATGACGCGCTGTTCGCGGCGACCAGCGGCACCTACGACGTGATCGTGGCCGACCGGATGATCCCCGGTCTCGACGGCTTGTCCCTGGTCAAGGCGATCCGCGCGGCGGGGGTACGCACGCCGGCGATCTTCCTCACCTCGATCGGCGGCATCGACGACCGCGTCGAGGGGCTGGAAGCCGGCGGCGACGACTATCTGGTCAAACCCTTCGCCTTTTCCGAGCTGCTCGCCCGCATCAACGCGCTCGGACGCCGCCCGGCGGCGCAGGAGCAGAAGACGGTTCTGCGGGTCGCCGACCTCGAGATGGACCTGATCATGCGGCGCGTCGTCAGGCGGGGCCAGCCGATCGACCTGCAGCCGCGCGAGTTCAGCCTGCTGGAAGTGCTGATGCGCGGCGAGGGCCGCGTCATCACCCGCACCATGCTTCTGGAGCGCGTCTGGGATTTTCATTTCGACCCCAGGACCAGCGTCGTCGAGACCCATATCAGCCGGCTGCGCGCCAAGATCGACAAGCCGTTCGAGACCCAGCTCATCCACACCGTCCGCAACACCGGCTACAGCCTGCACGCATCGCCTTCGCCATGACCGCGACGTGGGTCCGCCTGCTGCGCAGCACGCCGTTCCGGCTCGCGCTGACATTCGCCTTCCTGTTCATGCTGGCCTTCGTGCTGTCGGGCGCCATCGTCTACCAGATGATGAGCGCCGATCTCGCCGAGCAGCTCGACGACACCATCCGGGAGACCTATTCGGTCATCGCCGCGACCTATGCCGACAAGGATCTCAAGGAGCTGGTGGAGACCGTCGAAAGCCACTCCGCGCGCAGCCTGAAGAAAGAACAGCTGTTTTCGTTGACCGACGTGGACGGCAATCGACTGGCGGGCAACTTCACCGCGGCGGGACTTCCCGACGGGTTCTCGGCCTTCGACGCCGTATTGCCCGGCGTACCGCCGGACACCGAATATCGCGCCTTTTCCGGCGCGGTTGGCGGCAACACCCTGACGGTTGCCTTCAGCCTTTCCGAGACGGAGGAACTGGAGACGATCATGCTGATGAGCTTCGGCTGGGCCACCCTGATTATCACCGGCCTGGCGGTGGCCGGCGGCGCCCTGCTCGCCTCGCGCGTCCAGCGCCGTCTCGATGGCATTGCCGCCACCATGGTCGATGTTTCGCATGGCCGGCTGGACACCCGCATTCCGCTGACCGGCAAGGGCGACGACATCGATCTCGTCTCCATCCAGGTCAATGCCGCGCTCGACCGGCTGTCGGGCCTGGTCGAAGGTATGAAGCAGGTCAGCGCCAACATCGCGCACGATTTGAAGACGCCGCTCAACCGGCTGCAGATGATCCTGGAGAGCGCCGCCGACAAAGCCGGGCCGGACCAGGACGTTTCCGGCGATCTGGCGGATGCGCGCGCCGAGGGCCATCAGATCAACGAAACCTTCGATGCGCTGCTGCGCATCGCGCAGATCGAGGCCGGCGCGCGCAAGGCGCGCTTCACCGATGTCGATCTCGGCGAGATCCTGGAAACCATCGCCGAGATCTATGCCGACGTCGCCGACGATGACGGCAAGTCGCTGTCATTGGTGCAGCCGCGGGAGGCGACGGACCGCATCCATGGCGATCGCGAGCTGCTGACGCAGATGTTCGCCAACCTGGTCGAAAACGCGCTGCGCCATTGCCCGCCGGGCACGACGATCAAGCTGTCGGTCGCGCGCCGCGGCGGACATGTCGTCGGCAGCGTCGCCGACAATGGACCGGGCATCCCGGCCGAGGAGCGTGAAAAAGTGTTCCAGCGGCTCTACCGGCTGGACCACAGCCGCTCGACGCCAGGCAGCGGCCTTGGCCTCAGCCTCGTCAGGGCCATCGCCGACCTGCATGGCGCATCGATTGCATTGGAGGATTGCGAGCCTGGGCTGGCGGTGGCGGTGAGCTTTCCTTTGGTGACAGACTAACTTCTGGCGAAGGCCGGAGATACAGCCAATCTCCCCCCTTGCGGGGGAGATGCCTGGCAAGGCAGAGGGGGGTGCTGTCCCGCCAACCTGTCGATGTCTGGCGACCAATCGGTAGGCTCACGCCTACAACAAACCGGGCGAGGCCGGCGTTCCTTCACACCCCCCTCTGGCCTGCCGGCCATCTCCCCCGCAAGGGGGGAGATCGGCTGTATCGCCCTCACCGCTCTATCCTTGTCGACAGGATGATCGACGACGAGGTCCGCTCGACACCCTCCATGGCGCCGATCTGGTCGAGCAGGGCGTCGAGGTCGCGGATCGACGGCGCGTCGACGATGACGATCATGTCGAAATTGCCGCTCACCGAATGCAGCGTCCTGACCGGCGGCAATGCCTGCAGGGCGCGCACCACCTTGTCGGCGAGCTTCGGCGTCACGGTGAGCAGCACATGCGCCTTGACCAGCCCCTGCTCGTAATCGGCGGAGAGCTTGACGCCGTAGCCGGCGATGATGCCGCGCTGCTCCAGCCGCTCGATCCGGCTCTGCACCGTGGTGCGCGACACGCCGAGCTGCCGCGCCAGTTCGGCTGTCGACGCACGTGCGTTGGCGCGCAGCAGGGAAAGCAGGGCCTGTTCGGCTTCACTGAGCATTTCGACGAATCCCTTCGGCAATTCAGCTAAAGATAGGTTTCACTCTGCCAGATTCCACGCTTCCTTTCGACAGGCAAGCTGCGATTCTGTTGCACAATCAGCTTTGGTTCGAGGGATTCAGTCATGAAGAAAATCATCGTCGTCGGCGCGGGCAAGATCGGCTCGACCATTGCCGAGATGCTCGCCGTAACGGGCGACTACCACGTCACCCTCGTCGACCGCTCGGCGGCGCAGCTCGCCGCGGCCGAAGTGCCCGATGGCGTCGAGACGCTTGAACTCGACATCGCCGCAACAGGCACGCTCGAAGCAGCGCTCGCCGGCAAGTTCGCGGTGCTGAGCGCGGCACCCTTCCATCTCACCACGCGGATCGCCGAAGCGGCGGCCAGCGCCGGCGTGCACTATCTCGACCTGACCGAGGACGTCGTCTCGACCCGCCGCGTCAAGGAGCTGGCGCGCTCGGGCAAGAGCGCCTTCATTCCCCAATGCGGCCTGGCGCCGGGCTTCATCTCGATCGTCGCCAACGATCTCGCCAGCCGTTTCGACACGCTGGAAAGCGTGCGCATGCGCGTCGGCGCGCTGCCGCAATATCCATCCAACGCGCTGAACTACAATCTGACCTGGAGCACCGACGGCGTCATCAACGAATATTGCGAGCCGTGCGAGGCGATCGTCGAGGGCGAGCTGGTCGAAGTGCCGCCGCTGGAGGAGCGCGAGGAGTTCTCGCTCGACGGCGTCACCTACGAAGCGTTCAACACCTCGGGTGGGCTCGGCACTTTGGCCGAGACGCTGAAGGGCAAGGTGCGCACGCTGAACTACCGCACCATCCGCTATCCCGGCCACGCCGCGATCATGAAGGCGCTGCTCAACGATCTTGGGCTCCGCCATCGCCGCGAGGTGCTGAAGGACATTTTCGAGAGCGCCCTGCCGGCGACACTGCAGGACGTGGTCATCGTCTTCGTCACCGTCTCCGGCCGCAAGAACGGCCGCCTGCTGCAGGAAACCTACGCCAACAAAATCTATTCGAAGCGCGTCGGCAGCGTGGTGCGCAGCGCCATCCAGATCACCACCGCATCCGGCATCTGCGCCGTGCTCGACATGCTGGCCGACGGCAGCCTGCCGGCAACCGGCTTCGTCAAGCAGGAAGAGATCGCGCTGGACGCATTCCTAGCCAACCGCTTCGGCCGCGCCTACGCCCAGCACGAGATGGTGAGCCGGCTAGCGGGCTGAGGTGGCGCTCAGGTTCGCGCCATTCCTCTCCCCCGTCGATCGGGGGAGAGGTGTCGAGCGAAGCTCGACGGAGTGGGGGTCGACCTGGCTCAGGCGTTGCTATTCAAGCCGAAACGATGCCTCGCCCTGATCGAGGCCCTGTGGTGAGTTGCCAGCGGCGGCGCATTTGAGGACCGGCTTCCCCCACTCCGTCGCTGCTTCGCAGCGCCACCTCTCCCCCCTCCGGAGGGAGAGGAAAAGTGCCCTCAAATATGCAGCGCGTGGCCCAGCGCCTTGAGCGCCGCTTCCTGGAATCCCTCGCCCTGCGTCGGATGCGCATGGATCGTGCCGGCGATGTCCTCCAGCCGCGCGCCCATCTCCAGCGCCAGCCCAAAAGCCGCCGACAATTCCGACACGCCCTGCCCGACCGCCTGGATGCCGAGCACCAGATGGTTGTCTGCGCGGGCGACGACACGAACGAACCCATCCTCGCCCATCTTCGTCATCGCCCGCCCATTGGCGGCGAACGGGAACAGGCCGATCTTGATCTCGCCGCCGAGCGCCTTCGCCTCTTCGGGTGACAGGCCCGCCGTCACCAGCTCCGGATCGGTGAAGCAGACGGCGGGGATCGAGCGCTTGTCCCAGCTGCGCTTATGGCCGGCGACGATCTCGGCGACCATTTCGCCTTGCGCCATCGCCCGGTGCGCCAGCATCGGCTCGCCGGTGACGTCGCCGATGGCGAAGATGCCGCGCATCGAGGTGCGGCACTGGTCGTCGATGCGGATGAATTTTCCGGCCATGTCGAGGTCGATCTGGTCGAGCCCCCAGCCTTCGGTCACCGGCTTGCGGCCGACCGTGACCAGGATCTTGTCGGCGGCAATTTTGGCGCTCTTGCCGTCCGCGGTCTCGACCAGCAGCGCATCGCCCTTGACGCCCTTGGCCTTGGCGCCCAGCATCACTTCGACGCCGAGCTGGGCGAGCCGTTTCACGACAGGCCGGGTGAGTTCGGCGTCATACTGCGCCAGCACGCGCGGCAAGGCCTCGACCACGGTCACCGCCGTACCCATCTTGGCAAAGGCCATGCCGAGTTCCAGCCCGATATAACCGCCGCCGACCACCGCGAGCCTCTTCGGCACCTCGCTCAAAGCCAGCGCTTCGGTCGATGAAATCACCGGCCCGCCGAATGGCAGGAACGGCAGTTCGACCGGCGCCGAGCCCGTCGCGATGACGATCGCCTCGGCGCGGATAACCTGTACGCCGGTCTCGGTCTCGACCGCGACGGTCTTGCCGTCACGGAATGTCGCCCAGCCATGCACGGTCTTCACGCCGGCCTTCTTGAGCAGGCCGGCAACGCCGCTGTTAAGCCGGCTGACGATGCCATCCTTCCAGGCGACGGTTTTGCCGAGGTCAAGCGTAGGCGCGGCGACCGAAATACCGAGCGGGCTCTTACCGCCGGCCATGTGCGCGACCTTCTCGAACTCTTCCGCCGCATGGATCAGCGCCTTCGACGGAATGCAGCCGACATTGAGACAGGTGCCACCGGGCTTGCCGGCCTCGACGATAACGGTATCGACGCCGAGCTGCCCGGCACGGATGGCTGAGACATAGCCGCCCGGACCGGCCCCGATGACGAGCAGCTTGCAGGAGATTTCTTTCATGGCAGCTGCGTCCCTTTGGTGATGAGTGCGACGCCTTCCCTTCTCCCCTTGTGGGAGAAGGTGGATCGGCGCTTTAGCGCCGAGACGGATGAGGGGTGTTCCAGCGGAGTGAGGCGTTGGTGTTTCAGCGGAATGAGACGTCTGCGTTCCCTGGAACACCCCTCATCCGTCGCCTTCGGCGCCACCTTCTCCCACAAGGGGAGAAGGGGGAGCCTGGATCCCGACGCTTCGTGCTTCGCGATCAACATCCCCCTCAATCCACGAAAATCAGCGCTGGCGTTTCCAGCAGCGCCTTTATCCGCTGGATGAACACCGCCGCGTCCCAGCCGTCGATCACCCGATGGTCGAAGCTCGATGATAGGTTCATCATCTTGCGCGGAATGAACTGGGTGCCGTCCCACACCGGCCGCACCATCATCTTGTTGACGCCGATGATCGCCACTTCCGGGTGGTTGATGACCGGCGTCGTCGCCACACCGCCCATGGCGCCCAATGAGGTGATGGTGATCGTCGAACCGGACAGCTCGTCGCGGCTCGCCGTACCCGACTTGGCGGCCTCAGCCAGCCTGACGACCTCGGCGCCGCAATCCCAGATGTCGCGCGCCTCGGCATGCTTGACCACCGGCACCACCAGGCCCGACGGCGTCTGCGCGGCGATGCCGATGTGGATACCGCCATGCTGGTGAATGATGCCCGCCTCGTCGTCGAACAGCGAATTGAGCTGGGGCTGCTCCGATATCGCCTTGACCATCGCCCGCATCAGGAATGGCAGCAGCGTCAGCTTGGGCCGCTCCGCCTTGGCCGCCGGCTTTTCCTTGTTGAGCGCGGCGCGCAATTCCTCCAGCGCGGTGACGTCGATCTCCTCGACATAGGTGATGTGTGGGATGCGCGACTTGGACAGCGTCATCTTCTCGGCGATCTTGCGCCGCAAGCCCACCACCTTGATGTCCTCGACCGCGTCGTTGCGGGCAAGGCCCGATGCCTTGGCCACCTGCGGCCCACGCGCCAGGAAAGCCTCGATGTCCTCATGGCCGATGCGGCCGGCCGGGCCTGTTCCCGCGACCTGCCTGAGATCGATACCCGCCTCTTTCGCGCGCAGGCGAACAGCTGGCGATGCCAACGGCTTTTCACCTTCCGGACGCGGCGCGCCGGAGACGGATATCTTTGCCGAACTTTTCGAAGCGGCCGGGGCAGGCTTCGCCTCCGGCACACTGGCCTTCGACTGAGCTTTCGTGGTCGGCGCGGCGCTCTCGGGCTTCGGCGTCGGAAGCTTCGCCGGAGGCTCGGCGGCCACCGGCTCGACGTTGGCGCCGCCTTGCGGCCTCACATTGCCCTCGCCTGCTACTTGCAGCCGAACGATCGGTGAACCGATCGCCACCGTGTCGCCGATCTCGGCGCCCAGCCACAGGATCTCGCCATCGACGGGCGATGGAATCTCGACCGTCGCCTTGTCGGTCATGACGGCGGCGAGCACGGTGTCCTCGCGCACGATGTCACCGACCTTGACGTGCCATTCGACAAGTTCGGCCTCGGCGACGCCCTCGCCGACATCGGGCAGCTTGATGATGTGTTCGCCCATCTTAAGCTCCCATCGTTTCAATAAGGGCTCGGCCGACCCGCGCCGGTCCGGGGAAATAGTCCCACTCCTGCGCGTGCGGATAGGGCGTGTCCCAACCGGCGACGCGGGCCACCGGCGCTTCCAGATGGTAGAAGCAGTTTTCCTGCACCAGCGCCGACAGCTCGGCGCCGAAGCCGGAGGTCAGCGTCGCCTCATGCACGACGACGCAGCGCCCGGTCTTCTTGACCGAGGCCACGATCGTGTCGAGGTCGAGCGGCAAGAGCGTCCTCAGATCGATGATCTCGGCATCGATGCCGGTCTCCTCGACTGCTGCCTGCGCGACATAGACCATGGTGCCGTAGGCAAGCACGGTGATCGCCGAGCCGGCCCTGCGGATCGCCGCCTTGCCGAGTGGCACGGTATAATGGCCGTCGGCGACCTCGCCGAGCTCGTGCTTCGACCACGGTGTCACCGGCCGGTCGTGATGGCCGTCGAAGGGGCCGTTGTAGAGTCGCTTCGGCTCGAGGAAGATCACCGGATCGGGATCCTCGATCGCCGCGATCAGCAGCCCCTTGGCGTCATGTGGATTGGACGGCACCACCGTCTTCAGGCCGGACACATGGGTGAACAGCGCTTCCGGGCTCTGGCTATGCGTCTGGCCGCCGAAAATGCCGCCGCCGGTCGGCATGCGCACCACGATCGGGCAGGTGAAGTCGCCATTCGAGCGATAGCGCAGTCTGGCTGCTTCCTGGGTCAGCTGGTCGTAGGCCGGATACATGTAGTCGGCAAACTGTATTTCCACGCACGGCTTCAGGCCGTAGGCGGCCATGCCGATGGCCGAGCCGACAATGCCGGATTCGTTGATCGGCGCATCGAAGCAGCGGCTCTTGCCGTATTTGGCCTGCAGGCCCTGTGTGCACCGGAAGACACCGCCGAAGAAGCCGACATCCTCGCCGAACACGACGACCTTGTCGTCGCGCCCCATCGACACATCCATGGCATCACGGATCGCCTCGATCATGGTCCGCCTTGGCATGGCTTCAGACCCCCGCCTGCTGGCGCTGGCGCCGGAGATGCGGCGGCATTTCGGCGTAGAGCCCTTCGAACATGTCTCGCGTCGACGGCTTGCCCCCGGCATGCAGCGTGCCGTGGCTTTCGGCCTCCTTCTGCGCCGCGATCACCGTGTCGAGGATTTCCGCCTCTGCCTGCGCGTGCCGTTCGTCCGACCAGACGCCGAGCCGGATCAGGTGGTTCTTCAGCCGCATGATCGGGTCGCCGAGCGGCCAGGCGTCGGATTCGGTCTTCGGCCTATAGGCGGAAGGATCGTCCGAGCTGGAATGGGCGCCGGCGCGGTAGGTCACATATTCGACCAGCGTCGGCCCAAGATTGCCGCGCGCCCGCTCCGCCGCCCATTTGGCCACGGCATGGACGGCGAGATAGTCGTTGCCGTCGACGCGCAGCGACGGGATGCCGAAGCCGAGGCCGCGCGCGGCAAAGGTGCCCGAGCCGCCGCGTGCAATGCCCTGGAAGGTCGAGATCGCCCACTGGTTGTTGACCACATTGAGCACGACCGGCGCCTTGTAGGTGGAGGCGAACACCAGTGCGGAGTGGAAGTCGGACTCCGCCGTCGAGCCGTCGCCGATCCAGGCAGCGGCGATCTTGGAGTCGTTCGAGATCGCCGAAGCCATCGCCCAGCCGACCGCCTGGATATACTGCGTCGCCAGGTTGCCGGAGATCGAGAAGAAGCCGTGCTCCTTCGATGAATACATGATCGGCAACTGCCGGCCCTTCAGCGGGTCGGCCTCGTTGGAATAGATCTGGTTCATCATCGTGACCATCGGATAGCCGTCGGCGATGAGCAGGCCGGCCTGACGATAGGTCGGGAAGTTCATGTCGCCCGGCGATAGCGCCTTGCGGAAGGCGCAGCTCACCGCCTCTTCACCGAGATGCTGCATGTAGAAGGAGGTCTTGCCTTGCCGCTGCGCCATCTGCATGCGCGCGTCGAAGGTCCTGAGCGTCATCATGTGACGCAGGCCCTCCAGCAGCTCCTCGTCGGTGAGCAGCCCGGCCCACGGACCGACCGCTTCGCCATCGCGGTTCAGCACGCGGATGATCGAGAAGGCCATGTCGCGGATGGTGCGCGGATCGACGTCGATATCGGGGCGCGGCACCGAACCGGCCGAGGCAATGGTCACATTGGAGAAATCAGGCGTGCCGCCCGGCCGCACTTCCGGCTCGGGAACATGGAAACGCAACATCCCAGCATCGGTCATGACCTTTGTCCTCCAATGTTGCCTGGTGCCGATATTTGCACATCCGCGCCGCCAGACCAGTGCGAATTCGCTGGGGCAGGCCTCGCGCATCGGACCGGCCACGCCGACATCTCGCGCACCAAGATGAAGATATGTCCGCGAAATTTCTTGTCGATGTTGAGGGCTGGCGCGCAATTAGGGCCAAGATTGCCGGGAGTTTGTCGGAAGATAAGGCGATTGGCTGGCAAGCTCGCGCCCTTCCTCTCCCCCGTCGATCGGGGGAAAGGTGTCGAGCGAAGCTCGACGGAGTGGGGGTCGACCTGCTTTCGACCGATTGCCGCTTGCTCCAGTTCTCGCTCGCCAGCGTGTGCCTATCTTGCGCGGTGCGACTGACGAGCGGCTTCCCCCACTCCGTCGCTGCTTCGCAGCGCCACCTCTCCCCCCTCCGGAGGGAGAGGAAGGGTGCCAAAGCTGGAAGCCGCCCCCGCATCATGCTAACCCACCCTTCATGGCACAGAAGAAAGCTTTCGAGGTCGATTCCTGGCTCGCTCGACCTGACGCGCGCATCTCAATCGTCCTGCTTTACGGCCCCGATCGCGGCCTCGTTTCCGAGCGCGCGAAAGCCTTTGCCGCAAAAACCGGCCTGCCGCTCGACGATCCCTTCTCGGTGGTCCGGCTCGAAGGCTCGGAGGTCGATCGCGACGAGGGCCGGCTGCTCGACGAGGCCCGCACCGTGCCGATGTTTTCCGACCGGCGCCTGCTCTGGGTGCGCAATGCCAGCGGCCAGAAGGCGCTGGCCGACGATGTCAAGGCGCTGGCGGCGGAGCCCGCGCGTGATGCCATCATCCTCATCGAGGCCGGCGATTTGAAAAAGGGCGTCGGGCTGCGCGCCGTGGTCGAGGCCGCAGACATTGCCATGGCGCTGCCCTGCTATGCCGATGAGGCGCGCGACATCGATACGGTCATCGATGACGAGCTGCGCAAGGCCGGCATGTCGATGACGCTGGAGGCGAGGCAGGCGCTGCGCCGTAATCTCGGCGGCGACCGGCTGGCCTCGCGCGGCGAGATCGAGAAGCTTGTTCTTTACGCCCATGGCCAGAAGGAAATCGGGCTCGAAGAGGTCCGCGCCATGTCCGGCGACGTGTCGGGCGCTTCGTTCGACGACGCGGTCGACGCGCTGCTCGAAGGCAAGGTCGGCGACTTCGACACCGCCTTCACCCGTCACTGCCAGTCCGGCGGGCCACCTTTCCTGGTGCTGTCCTCGGCCATGCGCCAGCTGCAGCAGATCCAGGTGATGCGCGGCCAGATGGAACAGGGCGGCCGCAACGCGGCCTCGGTCGTCGCCGGCGCCCGCCCCCCGGTTTTCTTCTCGCGGCGCAAGCTCGTCGAGAAGGCGCTGGAGCGCTGGAGCAGCGACGCGCTTGGCCGTGCATTGACCCGGTTGCAGACGGCAGTATTGCAGACGCGGCGGCGGCCGGATCTGTCGGTGGCGCTGGCAAGACAGGCGTTGCTGGGGATCGCGGTGGAAAGCGCGAGGCTGGGGCAGCGTGGCTAATCTCCCCCCTCGAGGGGGAGATGTCGCCGAAGGCGACAGAGGGGGTCGGCACGACCGGACGCCAACCTCTTCTTCCCCTTCAGCAGGTCGGCGCTTGATGGAGACGACCTCCTCTGGCCTGCCGGCCATCTCCCCCTCAAGGAGGGAGATTGGCAGCCTCGCCGATTTCGCCAATCATCGAGACTGAAAAAGAGAAGGGCTGGCAACGCCAGCCCACGCCGAATCCCGAAGGTAATTCGCCGGCTAACTACCGTTCCTGCTTCAACCGCCGGCACAGCTCGTCGAGCTGCTCCAGCGACCGATAGGAAACCCGCAACTCGCCGCCCTTGCCCTTGTGATCGATGGCCACGATCATGCCGAGCGTGTCGGTCATCAGCTTTTCCAGCGCCAGCGTGTCGGCATCCTTTTCCGGCGCGCCCTGCGGTTGCTTCGGCTTGGCCGGCGTGGGACCGACCGGCATCTGCGCCAACGCCTCGGCCTGGCGCACCGAAAGGCCCTCTTCGACGATGTGCTTGGCCAGACCGGCCGGATCCTCCGCGGTGACCAACGTACGGGCATGACCCGCCGACAGCGCGCCGTCGACCAGCATGTCGCGGATCACATCCGGCAGCTTCAACAGCCGCAGCGTGTTGGCGACGTGGCTGCGGCTCTTGCCGATGACATTGCCGAGGTCGGCCTGGGTGTAGCCGTGCTCGTCGATCAGCTGCTGATAGCCCTGCGCTTCCTCGACCGCGTTGAGGTCGGAGCGCTGGACGTTCTCGATGATCGCAAGCTCGAGCGCGGTGCGGTCGTTGACCTCGCGGATGATGACCGGGATCTCCGTCAGACCGGCGCGCTGCGCCGCCCGCCAGCGCCGCTCGCCGGCGATGATCTCGTAGCGGCCTGCCTGCGTCGGCGACGGCCGCGCCACCACCGGCTGCACCACGCCATGTTCGCGGATCGACTGGGCGAGATCGGTCAACTCGGCATCGCCAAAATGCCGGCGCGGATTTTTCGGATTCGGGCTGATGAACTCGATCGGCACCTTGCCGTCGGCGCTCATGCCGGGCTTTTCGGGTGCCGCCGGCCGGTCGATTTCGCCGATCAGTGCAGCCAGCCCACGGCCCAGTCTCTTTCTCGAAAGGTCTTCGCTCATCTCTTTTCCAAGTCTTCTTTATTCAAGGTCTCAAGATCGTTTCGGTATCGAATCGGCTGTTGATCCTGCATCCGGTCTAATCAAGCGGCACGCAATTTGCGCTCGCGACGGATCACTTCCGAGGCCAGTTGCAGATAGGCCTGGCTGCCGGAGCACTTCAAATCGTAAAGGATTGCCGGCTTGCCGTAGGACGGCGCCTCGGACACCCGCACATTGCGCGGAATGATGGTCTCATAGACCTTGTCGCCCATATGCTGCCGCACGTCCTGCACCACCTGGTTGGCGAGATTGTTGCGGCCGTCATACATGGTCAGCACGATGCCCTGGATGGTGAGATCCGGATTGATCGAGCGGCGGACCTGCTCGACGGTTTCCAGCAACTGGCTGAGGCCTTCGAGCGCGAAGAACTCGCATTGCAGCGGCACGAGAACAGAATCGGCCGCGGCCATTGAATTCAAAGTCAAAAGATTGAGTGACGGCGGGCAGTCGATCAGCACATAGCCGAACGGCGCTCCGCGCTCGGTCGCGGCGCGCAGCGCGTTGCGCAGTTTGAGCACCCGGTCGGGCGCCGAGGCGATCTCCATTTCGATGCCGAGCAGGTCGAGCGTCGACGGCACGATCGACAGGCCTGGCACCGCGGTCGGAATGGCCGCTTCTTCCAGATCCAGCTCGCCGGTCAGCACGTCATAGGACGACACCGTCCGGTCCTTGCGGTCGATGCCGAGGCCGGTGCTGGCGTTGCCTTGCGGGTCGAGATCGACGATCAGCACCTTTTCGCCGATCGCCGCCAGCGCGGTGGCAAGGTTGATGGCGGTGGTGGTCTTGCCGACGCCGCCCTTCTGGTTGGCTACGGTGATGATTCGGGGGCCGTTCTTCATCATGGATTTATGCCAGAAATTCATTTTTCGGGTCGCCAATGGCTCGACAAGTCTAGATCAGACAGGTCGCAGGTCGGACAGTTCGAGGATGACGCCATGCGGGTCGGTCACACTGGGATGTTCTACCAGATCGAAGGCCCATCGGTTAACGCTTTCTTGCACTTCGGCGCGATAATCCCGGCCTTTGTGGAACAGGCCGCGCGCGCCGGTCGTCAGCCAGGGCGCCGACAGATCCAGCAGCGTCGGCAGCGAGGCCAAGGCCCGCGCCGTGACGATTTGCGGTGTCGAAACAAGCGCATGGCTTTCGTCGATGCGGCGGGCCACCACACGGGCCGGCAGGCTGAACTGACCAACCACGGCCTGCAGGAACGACGCCTTCTTGCGGTTGCTTTCCACTAGGTCGATGCTGGCGCCGTCGCGGTCGGCGAGCAGAAAAGCCATCACAAGGCCGGGAAATCCGCCGCCCGAACCGATGTCGACCCAGCGCTTGGCATCAGGCTCCAGCCGCGCCAGCTGCGCGCTGTCCAGGATGTGTCGTTGCCAAACGTCGCCCGATGTCGACTGCGCCACGAGATTGATGCTGCGGTTCCATTTCTGGAACATCTCTTCGAACGCCACCAGGCGATCGAATGTTTCACGTGAAACCGGACCGGCCGCGTCCTGCAGGCTCTCTAGTGAGCTCACGCAACAACTCTTCGTTCGCGCTGCGGCCTCTGTGCAGCCTCATGGTGCCGGACATGGGCGACGATGATCGCCAGCGCCGCCGGCGTCATGCCCTCCATGCGCTGGGCGTCTGCAATGGAGCGCGGCCGCCGCGCCTGCATCTTCTGCTTCAATTCATTGGACAGGCCAGGCACACCGGCGAAATCGACGGTTTCCGGGATCAGCCGGCTCTCCTCATGGCGAATCTGCGCAACATCGGTCTTCTGCCGATCGAGATAGACGGAATATTTCGCCTCCGTTTCGAGACGCTCCGCTGTCTTGGCATCGACCGCGCCAAATCCCGGCTCGACCCTGGCCAGCCAGGCCACATCGACATCGGGATAGGCCAGCAGCTCATAGCCGGACCGGCGCACACCATCCCTGTTGATCTCCAACCCGTGCCGCGCCGCCTCATTGGGGGTCATCGTCAGCGCCGTCGCCAGCGCTCGCGCCTCGTCTAGCCGGCGCATGGCCTCGCCGTACCGCTGCATCCTTTGCGCCGAGGCGATTCCCAGCTTTGCAGCGAGAGGCGTTAGCCGCTCATCCGCATTGTCGGCGCGCAGCGACAGCCGGAATTCGGCGCGCGAGGTGAACATCCGGTAGGGTTCGCTGATGCCGCGGCTGGTTAGATCATCGACCATAACGCCGATATAGGCCTCGGTGCGGCTGAGCACGATCTGCTCGCCGCCCGATGCGCGCCGCGCCGCGTTGAGCCCCGCAAGCAAGCCCTGGCCCGCGGCTTCCTCATATCCGGTTGTGCCATTGATCTGTCCGGCCAGGAACAGCCCGGCGACACGCTTCGTCTCCAACGTCTGATTGAGCTCGCGCGGATCGACATGATCATATTCGATGGCATAGCCGGGCTGCAGCATCACAGCCCGCTCCAGCCCGGGAATGGTCTTCAGGATGTCGAGCTGCACATCCTCCGGCAGCGAGGTCGAAATGCCGTTGGGATAAACCGTGTCGTCGTCGAGCCCTTCCGGCTCGAGGAAGATCTGGTGGCCGTCGCGGTCGCCGAACTTGACGATCTTGTCCTCGATCGACGGGCAATAGCGTGGCCCCACGCCCTCGATCGAGCCGGAATACATGGCGGAGCGACCGAGATTGGCACGGATCAACTCATGCGTGGCCGTGGTCGTGCGGGTGATCCCGCACTCGATCTGCGGCGTCTCGATGCGATCGGTCATCAGCGAGAACGGCACGGGATCCTCGTCCGCCGCCTGGCTTTCCAGCGACGCCCAATCGATAGTCTTCCCGTCCAGCCGCGGCGGCGTGCCGGTCTTCAGGCGGCCGAGCGTAAAGCCCACACGGCTCATCGTCGCCGATAGGCCAAGGCTCGCCTGCTCATTCATGCGGCCGGCGACAATCTTCTTCTCGCCGATGTGAATGAGCCCGCGCAGGAAGGTGCCCGTCGTCAGCACCACAGCGCCGCAGGCAAGTCGCCTTCCATTGGCCAGGAGCACAGCGGCGATCCGTCCCTCTTCGATCTCGAAGTCGAGCACTTCGGCCTCGATCACGTCGAGATCGTTCTGCTGCCGAATCGCTTCCTGCATGGCAAGGCGATAGAGCTTCCTGTCAGCCTGGGTGCGCGGTCCGCGCACCGCCGGGCCCTTGCGGCGGTTGAGCAGGCGGAATTGGACGCCGGCAGCATCCGCAACCCGGCCCATCAGCCCGTCCATGGCGTCGATTTCACGGACGAGATGGCCCTTGCCGAGCCCGCCGATCGCCGGATTGCAAGACATCACGCCGATCGTGTCGAAGCGCAGCGTCACCAGCGCCGTCCGGGCGCCGGCGCGCGCGGCAGCACTGGCCGCCTCGCAACCCGCATGGCCGCCGCCCACCACAACCACCTCATAGTGATCGGTCATTTCCAAATCCTGGACTCGAATAGAATGCAGGGACACATGTCCCCGCAAGATCAAGCTGTCAAGAAAACTTCGCGGCTAGTTTCACGTGAAACAGGGCAATGCGTCTATACCCTCCCCCTTGTGGGGAGGGTCGCTGCGAAGCAGCGGGGCGGGGGTGCGGCGCTGACCCCCACCCGGACCTGCGGTGCGACCTCCCCACAAGGGGGAGGTAGGGCGTGGCGCCGTGTTTTCGCTGAGTCACCACGGCTGGCGATGTTTCACGTGAATCACCAACCGTCCCTTTCAGGCGCGTGCGTGTTTCACGTGAGTCATTTTCCGATGCAGAATTGCGAGAAGATAACGTCGAGCATATCCTCGACGTCGATGGCGCCGACAATCCGGCCCAGCCGATCGGCGGCCAACCGCAGCTCCTCGGCACGCAGCTCCTGGCCGGCAACGCCACTGTCGATGGCGCGAACCAGATGCCGCTTCGCTTCGTCGAGCAATTCGACATGGCGTAGCCGCGACGGCAGGATATCGCCAACGTTCCCAGCCGCATCCGCGGCGCGCCGGCCGATCTCCGTCAGCAACGCATCGACTCCGGCCCCATTCATAACGGAAATGACGAAGTCATACCGTCGGGCCGCTTCCGCGGACGCTTGCGCGTCCAACAAATCGAGCTTGGTTCCGACGCGTAATGCCGGGATCGTCGCGGACAACGGCCCGATATCCCCGGAGTCCGCTACGTCTTCCAACACCAGCAGGAGATCGGCGCGGCCGGCCTTCGCCCTCGCCCGCTCAATGCCGATCGCCTCGACTTTGCCCGGCGCTTCCCGCAACCCCGCCGTATCCGTCAGCCGGACCCGCAGCCCTCCGAGATCCAGAGCCACTTCGAGCAGATCCCGCGTCGTGCCCGGTTCATCCGTTACAATAGCAGCATCCCGGCGCGCCAAGGCGTTGAACAGGCTCGACTTGCCGGCATTGGGCGCACCGAGAATGACGACCTCGAACCCATCGCGAATGATCTCGGCGGCATGGAATCCGGCAATGTGCCGATCGATCTCGTCGATCATTACCCGCACGTCAGACCAGACCGTATCCGAAACGGAACCGGGCACGTCGTCCTCGTCGGCAAAGTCGATTTCGGCCTCGATCATGGCCCGCGCATGGATTAGCCGCCGACGCCAACCGAGATAGAGTTCGCTCTGGGCGCCCTCGGCATTGCGGATGGCGAAGCGGCGCTGCGCCTCGGTCTCGGCGTTGACCAGATCGGCGAGGGCCTCGGTTTCGACCAGGTCAACCTTGCCGTTCAGGAAGGCGCGGCGCGTGAATTCACCGGGTTCTGCGTACCTTACGCCGTCAAAACCGGCGATCGTCTGCAGCATTCCAGCGACAACAGCGCGCCCGCCGTGGACATGGAATTCGGCGACGTCCTCTCCGGTGAAACTGGCCGGACCGGGGAAGAAGACGACCAGGCCGTTGTCCAGCACCGTTCCATCCGGCGCTTTGAACGCGCGCAGGGTCGCCGCGCGCGCCTTAACCATCCCGCCAGCAATCGTTTCGACTACGAATCGAGTCTGCGGGCCGGAAATGCGCAGCACCGCGACCCCAGCCGGCAGCCGGCCGCTCGACAGTGCAATGATGGAATCGCCTGAAAACATTTGCCCGCTTTGTTGAACCGCCCTAGCTTCCGCCACACGTTGAACCGAGTGTGCCCGAGTCGCCTGCCGTGACATTGCCCGCGAAAAACCTGCTTGCCGACGAAGCCAGCCCCTATCTGCAGCAGCATAGCGGCAATCCCGTCCATTGGCGGGCCTGGTCGCCGGCTTCTCTCGAGGAGGCAAAAGCCCTGGACAGGCCGATCCTCCTCTCCGTCGGCTATGCCGCCTGTCACTGGTGCCACGTCATGGCCCATGAAAGCTTCGAGAATGACGACGTCGCCGCCGTCATGAACCGTCTGTTCGTCAATATCAAGGTCGACCGCGAGGAGCGTCCCGACATCGACCAGATCTACATGGCGGCCTTGTCCTCCATGGGCGAACAGGGTGGGTGGCCGCTGACCATGTTCCTGACGCCGGACGGCAAGCCGTTCTGGGGCGGCACCTATTTTCCGCGTCAGGCGCGCTATGGCCGTCCAGGTTTCATCCAGGTGATGGAGGCCGTCGACAAGGCCTGGCGCGAGAAGCGGACAAGCCTGCACCAGAGCGCCGATGGCCTGACCACCCATGTCGAGGCCCGGCTTTCGGGTATGCATTCCAGGGCGCTTCTCGATCGCGACACGCTGTCCGAACTCGCCGGCCGCATCGACGGCATGATCGACCGCCATCTCGGAGGCCTGCGCGGCGCGCCAAAATTCCCCAACGCGCCATTCATGCTCACCCTGTGGCTGTCCTGGCTGCGCGACGGCAATGCCACCCACCGCGACGACGTGCTGGTCAGCCTCGAGCGGATGCTGGCCGGCGGCATCTACGATCATATCGGCGGCGGGCTCAGCCGCTACTCCACCGACGCGGAATGGCTGGTGCCGCATTTCGAAAAGATGCTCTACGATAATGCGGAGTTGATCCGCTTCTGCAACTGGGCCTTTGCCGCAAGCGGCAATGATTTGTTCCGGGTACGAATCGAAGACACCGTCGATTGGCTGCTGCGCGAAATGCGCGTCGATGGCGGCGCCTTTGCCGCCAGCCTCGACGCCGACAGCGATGGCGAGGAAGGGCTGTTCTACACCTGGAGCAGAGACGAGATAGAAGCCGCCCTCGGCGACGATTCTGCCTTGTTTTTCAAGTACTTCACACCTGCCAGCCCGCCAGCTTGGGAAGGCAAGCCAATCATCCACCAAACCAGCGCCCAGCTGTCCGAGAGCGTTGCCGATCGTGAACAGCTCATCCCGCTCAAGGCCAGGCTTCTTGCCGTGCGCGAGGGGCGCGTCCGGCCAAGCCTCGACGCCAAGACGCTCACCGACTGGAATGGCCTGATGATTGCGGCGCTGGCCGAGGCCGGCCGCTCGCTGGCGCGGCCCGACTGGATCGATGCCGCAGCAAAAGCCTTCGCCCATATCAGCGCCGCCAGCCGCGACGACCGCTTGCCGCATTCGATGCTCGGCGCCCGGAAACTGTTCCCGGCTCTGTCGAGCGATTACGCGGCCATGACCAATGCCGCGATCTCGCTGTTCGAGGCGTCCAGCGATTGGAGCTATATCGACCAGGCCGGCCGGTTCGTCGAACAGCTCGACCTCTGGCACGCCGATGCCTCGGGAACAGGCTATTATCTGACCGCCTCGGACAGTACAGACGTGCCTATCCGCATCAGGGGCGATGTCGACGAAGCCATTTCATCAGCCACCAGCCAGATCATCGAGGCGCTGGTCCGGCTCGCCTCCGTCACAGGCGATGTCGACCTGCAGGAGCGTGCCTGGATGATCGCCGAGCATGCCGCCGGCCGCGCCGAGCACCAGGCCTATGGCCAGGCCGGCATCGTCAATGCCTGCGCGCTTGCCATCGAACCGCTGAAACTGGTCATCGTGGACGCGCCGGAGGATCCAAAGCTCGTTCCGGTAGCGAATAGAAGCCCCGACCCGCGGCGCGTCGATATCATCGTGCCGATCGGTACGGCAGCGAATCGACCCTTGCTGCCCGGTGGAATCCTGCCGCCGACCAACAGGCCCGGCGCCTGGCTGTGCACCGGTCAGGTCTGCCTTCCCGCCGTGACCGATCCGGAAGAGCTCGAGCGTCTCCTGCGTCGCCGATAGATCAGGTGCCCTCAGCCCGCGACGCCGGAGCCAAAATTGCCGTTTCAGCCGGCGCCGCGGCGGGCCGCGACTTGAACAGCAAATCCTTGGCGGCAACCATCGCGCCTATCGTGATGAGCACGCAGGCGAGCGCCACCGACCAATGGAACACGCCGAACCCTGCCAGCAGCAGCACGATCACCGAAAACAGCGGCGCGGCGTAGGACAAGGCGCCGAGGATCATGATGTCCCCGTGCTTGCAGCCATAGTCCCAGGCGTAGAAGCCGGCGCCCAGCGGGATCGCACCGAGGACGAGGATGGCACTCCATTGCGTCACGGTCTGCGGCCAGACGGTGGTCTCGAGCGTCAGGTGAAGTGCGAAGGCGACCGCCGCAGTGATGAAGCAATAGCCGGCCACGACATCGGTCGGCACCTGGCCGAACCGGCGTGACAGCACCGAATAGCCGGCCCAGATGAAGGCGCAGAACAGCGCTATGACATGGCCCTTCATCACGCCGTTGGCGAGGCCGATAGTGCCGCCCTTGGTGATCACCACGATCGCGCCGGCAAGACCAAGGACAACACCGATAATGTGGTGTACCCGCAGCCTTTCACCCGGAAGGAAGGCGGCGAAAACGACGATCAGCAATGGCCAGAGATAGGCAATCAGGCTGACCTCGACGGGCGGCGCCGACTGGATCGCGAAGAAATAGGCGCAATGGTAGATGCACAGTCCCGCAACCCCTGTCGCCCAGACCGGCCATGGCTGCCGCAGCGACCGGATAGCCGCCGGCCGGAAGATCCAGCTGCTTGCACCGGCGAGCGCCCCAAGCAGGAATGTCATGGCCGCAAGTTGAAAGGGCGGGATCGGCCCCGCTGCAGTCGACAGCAGCGCCAGGAAGGACCAGGTCAGGATGGCCGAAAAGCCGATCAGGGTCGGGATTGTCTTGTTCACATCGTCGGCACCTGCGAAGTGCTACTCGTCGCATGAAGACGGCGTTGTGTGCTGCCGCATATGGCCATTCGGTATCGGGAATGCGACCTGATCCCGCCAAAGCAAAACCCCATCCCGGTCTCCCGGAATGGGGCTCAATGCAAAAATCCGAACGTTTCGGACCGACCGTTACGTGTTCATCGAATCGAAGAAATCGGCGTTGGTCTTGGTCTGCTTCAGCTTGTCGATGAGGAACTCGATTGCGTCGGTGGTTCCCATCGGCGCCAGGATGCGGCGCAGCACGAAGATCTTCTGCAGGTCCGCGCGCGGCACCAGCAGGTCTTCCTTGCGGGTGCCGGACTTGAGGATGTCCATCGCCGGGTAGATGCGCTTGTCGGCGACCTTGCGGTCGAGCTGGATTTCGCAGTTGCCCGTGCCCTTGAACTCTTCGAAGATGACTTCGTCCATGCGGCTGCCGGTGTCGATCAGCGCGGTCGCGATAATGGTCAGCGAGCCGCCTTCCTCGATGTTGCGGGCCGCGCCGAAGAAGCGCTTCGGCCGCTGCAGGGCGTTGGCGTCGACACCGCCGGTCAGCACCTTGCCGGATGACGGCACCACGGTGTTGTAGGCGCGGCCGAGGCGAGTGATGGAATCGAGCAGGATGACGACGTCGCGGCCATGTTCGACCAGGCGCTTGGCCTTCTCGATGACCATTTCGGCGACCTGCACGTGGCGCACCGCCGGCTCGTCGAAGGTTGAGGATATGACCTCGCCCTTCACCGAGCGCTGCATGTCGGTCACTTCCTCCGGCCGCTCGTCGATCAGCAGCACGATCAGATAGCATTCCGGATGGTTGGCGGTGATCGAGTGGGCGATGTTCTGCATCAGCACCGTCTTGCCGGTGCGCGGCTGCGCGTTGATCAGCGCGCGCTGTCCCTTGCCGATCGGCGCTACCAGGTCGATGACGCGCGGCGAGATGTCCTTGCTGGTCGGATTGTCGATCTCCATCTTCAGCCGCTTGGTAGGATAGAGCGGCGTCAGATTGTCGAAGTGGATCTTGTGGCGGATCTTTTCGGGGTCGTCGAAATTGATCGTGTTGACCTTGAGCAGCGCGAAATAGCGCTCGCCCTCCTTCGGGCTACGGATCGGCCCCTCGACGGTGTCGCCGGTCTTCAATGAAAAGCGGCGGATCTGCGAGGGCGAGATGTAGATGTCGTCGGGACCGGGCAGATAATTGGCATTGGCCGAGCGCAGGAAGCCGAAGCCGTCCTGCAGCACCTCGACCACGCCGTCGCCGATGATCTCGATCTCTTGGGCGGCCAGTTTCTTCAGGATGGCGAACATCAGCTCCTGCTTGCGCATGACGCTGGCGTTTTCCACCTCGAGCGATTCGGCATAAGCGATCAGCTCTGGCGGTTTCTTGTTCTTGAACTCTGCGAGTTTCATTTCTTGCATAGACGGACTCTGAATCTGCTTTGGGGAAAATATATCGGCGGGATGCGACAAATGCCGGACGCGGCCGAAAACAGTGAAGGGCGGCGCATGACGGGAAGGAAGACCCGTCTTTTATCGTCGGTCGGGTGAAAGAGCAAGCTGCGTTTTACCCGACCGATGGAGGCCTAGAACGGCTTGACGACAACCAGGATCACGATTGCTATCATCAGCAATGTGGGGATCTCGTTGATCATCCGCCAGTGCTTCGCGGACTTTTCGTTGGCATCCTCGGCGAATTTCCGCACCGCGCCGGCCAGATAGCCGTGAACGGCGGACAACAGCAGCACGAAACCGATCTTGGCGTGCAGCCAGCCGCCCTGGAAACCAAAGCCTTTCCAGGCCAGCCACAGGCCGAACATCCAGGTTGCGATCATCGCCGGATTGATGATGCCGCGCAGCAGGCGCCGCTCCATCACCTTGAAGGTCTCCGACTGGACCGAGCCCTTCTCGGCATCGGCGTGATAGACCAGCAGCCGCGGCAGATAGAGCATGCCGGCCATCCAGGAAATGACGGCCAGGATATGGATCGCCTTCGCCCAGGGATAGAAACCGTCGGGCGCGACAAAAAACAAAAGCGCCGTCAGCACGATCAGCGCGGCGATGCCGACGGTCATGCGCATCATCGCCTGGCCGGTGCTGCCCCCACTGTTAGTCGTGTTGCCTGAATTGTTCATCTCTTTTGGCCGAGCCATCAGCGTGCCGCGCTCCTCACCAGTTTCACCATCGCCTCGACATGCGCCACCGGCGTCTCCGGCGTAATGCCATGGCCGAGATTGAAGATCAGCGGTCCATCCCCCAACGCCCCGAGAATCGCGTCGACGCCATCGGATAATGCCTTGCCGCCGGCCACCAGCCGCAAGGGATCGAGATTGCCCTGGACGGCACCAGAGCGCTGCAAGTCCTTTGCTGCCGCCAGGGGCACCGTCCAGTCGATCCCCAGCCCCGTCACACCGGTCTTCTCGCGGTAGCTCTGGTAGCGGGCACCGGCGCCCTTGGGAAAACCGATGATCGGCACATCGGGATGGACGGCTCTTACCTGCCTGACGATCTCGGCCACCGGCTCGACGCAGAACTGTTCGAAGGAGGCATCGTCGAGCACGCCCGACCAGGAATCGAAAATCTGCACCACGTCCGCACCCGCCTCGATCTGGCGGATCAGATAGGCGGCGGAACGATCGGCCAGCACTTTCAGCAGCCGTTTGAACGCCGCCGGTTCGCGGTAAGCAAACAGCCGCGCCGGCGCCTGGTCAGGCGTGCCATGGCCGGCGATCATATAGGTCGCCACGGTCCACGGCGCGCCGCAGAAGCCGATCAGTGTCGTCTCGCCAGGCAATCTTGCCCGCAAGCGGCGAACCGTCTCGTAGACCGGTTCGAGATTCACGTGAAACACATCGCTTTCGAGAGCCAAAATCTCCGCTGCCGAGATCGGCGTCAAAAGCGGTCCTCTGCCCTCCTCGAAGCGCACGTCACGGCCAAGCGCATGCGGAACGACAAGGATGTCCGAGAACAGGATCGAGGCATCGAAGCCGAAGCGTTCGATCGGCTGCAGCGTCACTTCGACCGCAAGGTCGGGGTCATAGCAGAGGTCGAGGAACGAACCGGCCCGCCGTCGCGTTTCACGGTACTCCGGCAGATAGCGTCCGGCCTGGCGCATCATCCAGAGTGGTGGAGGAAAAATCGCCTTGCCCTTCAGGACATCCAGCATGATCCGGTTCTGGGGCATCGAGCGCTCGCTTCTCCAAGCCTCTTTCTAATCAAATATTCTTATATCTAAGATTCTTCTGATTCTAAGAGTCTGTTGGTTCTGGTGGTTGCCACCTGTCCCGCTTCGCCTCGCAAAAAGCCAGCAAGCATATTGTCGCGCGCTCGTTTGGCCGGATTGTTGGGTTCTGGGGACAGTCGGGAATCCATCATCGCTTCCAAAGCCTTAGGACCCGGCCGGAAAACCCGGCCCTGTGGACAGGCCAAGGCCAAGCAAATCCGTCCACGGACTTGTCCCCAGCCCTCCGACGAAGCTGACAGCACATCGAATTGTGGACAAAGTGGCATCTGATACAGTCGCCTCCAACGAGCCAGGCTCGCTGTCCGACCTTATCCACATCCGCCCACAGCCCCAGGTGATCCCTGTGAACAAACCCCAGAGCTTCTTTCACCTGCACCTGATTTCCGACGCGACCGGCGAAACGCTGCTCGCTGCCGGCCGGGCCGCTTCGGCGCAATACAAGGACGCGCGCGCCATCGAGCATATCTATCCGCTGATCCGCACCGAAAAGCAGGTGGCGAAAGTGTTCGAGGACATCGAGGAGGAGCCCGGCATCATTCTCTACACCGTCGTCGACCAGAAACTGGCGCGCGGCATCGATGAGCGCTGTGCGGCGATGGGCCTGCCCTGCGTCTCCGTGCTGGAGCCGGTGCTCACCGTCTTCCAATCCTATCTCGGCACGCCGGCCGGCCGGCGCGTCGGCGCCCAGCATGTCCTCGACGCCGAATATTTTCGCCGCATCGATGCGCTCAACTTCACCATGGACCATGATGACGGCCAGTTGCCGCTCAACATGGATGATGCCGATGTCGTGCTGATCGGCATCTCGCGCACGTCGAAGACGCCGACCAGCATCTATCTCGCCAATCGTGGCATCAAGACCGCCAACATTCCGATCGTGCTCGGCGTGCCCGTCCCCGAAAGCCTGGTCGCGGCCAAGACCCCCCTGGTGGTCGGGCTGATCGCCACCGCCGAACGCATCTCGCATGTCCGCCAGAACCGCATCCTGGGCAACAGCAGCTCCTACGTGCCGACCGATTATGTCGATCGCGCCGCCATCAACGAAGAACTCGCCTACGCCCGCCAGATCTGCACGCGCCATGGCTGGCCGATGATCGACGTCAGCCGCCGCTCGATCGAGGAAACCGCGGCGGCGATCGTTGCCCTGCGGGGGAAGTCGCGCTAGGGCAGACGAGATAAGTGAGCATTCCGTCACGCACCCCTCATCCGTCGCCTTCGGCGACACCTTCTCCCGCAAGGGGAGAAGGAAGAACTCGGCGCTGGCGTCCCGCAGATTACCACCAGTTGGCGATTTGCAGCGGCGTCAGCGCAGCACCTCCCTTCCCCTTGCGGGAGAAGGTGGCCGAGCGAAGCTCGGTCGGATGAGGGGTGCGTGACGGAACGCCAACCCTGGTGAACAAGCATGACCGAGAAAATCATCCTCGCTTCCGGCAGTCCGTTCCGCAAGGCGATGCTGCTTGGTGCCGGCATCGACGTCGAAGCGGTGCCGGCCGATGTCGACGAGCGCGCGCTCGAGGCGCCGTTGCAGGATAGCGGTGTTTCGCCGGAAGACGTCGCCCTGGTGCTGGCCGAGGCCAAGGCCACCGAGGTGAGCGAGCGCCGGCCCGGCGCCCTGGTACTCGGCTGCGACCAGACCTTGTCGCTGGGTGACGAGGTGTCCCACAAGCCCGCCGACATGGAAGGCGCGCGGCGTCATTTGCTGGCGCTGTCTGGCAAGACCCACCAGCTCAACAGCGCTGCCGTCCTGGTGCGTGACGGCAAGGTGCTGTGGCGCCATGTCGGCATTGCCTCCATGACCATGCGCAAGCTCGATCCCGCCTTCATCGGCCGCCACCTCGCCCGCGTCGGCGCCAGGGCGCTGGCCAGCGTCGGCGCCTACCAGGTCGAGGGCGAAGGCGTCCAGCTCTTCGAGAAGATCGAAGGCGACCATTTCACCATTGTCGGCCTGCCGCTTTTGCCGCTGCTGGCCGAACTGCGCACGCTGGGAGCGATCGATGGCTGAGGCGACGAAGAAGGCCTTTGTCACTGGCCATCCGATCAAGCATTCGCGCTCGCCGAAGATCCACGGCCATTGGCTGGCCAAGCATGGCATCGACGGCAGCTACGAGGCGATCGATGTCGCGCCGCACGACTTTGCCGAATTCCTGGCAACCCTGCAGGCCAACGGCTATCGCGGCGGCAATGTCACCATCCCGCACAAGGAAGCCGCCTTTGCGCTGGCCGGCCGCCGCGACCAGGCGGCGGAGGAGATCGGCGCCGTCAACACGCTGTGGTTCGAGGACGGCACGCTGTGGGGCGGCAACACCGATGGCCATGGCTTTGCCGCCAATCTGGATGATCATGCGCCGGGCTGGGCAAGCAAGGGATCGGCGGTGGTGCTCGGTGCTGGTGGTGCCTCCCGCGCCGTCATCCACGCGCTGAAAGAGCGCGGCATTTCCGACATCCGCATCGTCAACCGAACGCTCGCCCGGGCGGTGGAGTTGCGCGATCGTTTCGGCGCCGGCGTTTCGGCGCACGGCATGGCTGAGACCGGCGAACTGCTTGCCGATGCCGGCCTGCTGGTCAACACCACGGCGCTCGGCATGGTCGGCAATGAGGGCCTCGCCGCCGATCCGACGCTGCTGCCGAGCCATGCGATCGTCACCGACCTTGTCTATGTGCCGCTGGAAACACCGCTGCTTGCCGCCGCGCGCGCCAGGGGGCTGAAGACCGTCGATGGGCTCGGCATGCTGCTCAACCAGGCCGTGCCCGGTTTCGAACACTGGTTCGGCGTCAGGCCGAAGGTCACGGCCGAGCTCCGCGCGATCATCGTCGCCGACCTGGTGCCGAAGCCATGATCGTGCTCGGCCTCACCGGTTCGATCGGCATGGGCAAGTCGACGACGGCCAAGATGTTCGCCGAGGCCGGCGTGCCGGTCCACGATTCCGATGAGACGGTACACCGCCTCTATGCCGGCAAGGCAGCGCCTCTGGTCGAGGCGGCTTTCCCGGGAACAACCGCTGCCGGCGTGGTCGATCGAGCAAGACTTGGCGCCCGTGTACTTGGTGACCCCGCCGCGCTGAAGCAGCTCGAAGCCATCATCCATCCGCTCGTGCGCGCCGACGCCGACGCCTTCCTGGCCAGGCATCGTACCGCGGGCGAATCGATCGCCGTGCTCGATATTCCGCTGCTGTTCGAAACCGGCGGCCGCAACCGCGTCGACAAGGTCGTCGTCGTCACCGCACCCGCCGAAGTCCAGCGCCAGCGCGTGCTGGCACGGCCTGGCATGACCGAGGAAAAGCTGGCGGCGATCCTGGCCAAGCAGGTGCCGGATGCCGAAAAGCGCAGGCTGGCGGATTTCGTCATCGACACCGGTGAGGGGATGGATGCCGCGCGTGCTGAGGTCGATGCAATCATCAGGCAGCTGACAGGGGGTCGCTGACGCTTTCTTCCTTCTCCCGCAAGGGGAGAAGGGAAAACAGGCATTTCCCATTGCCATTTTGTTCCGGTCTCGCGATTCTGCCCCCAGGAGCACCTGATTCGATGCGCGAGATCATCTTCGATACCGAAACCACCGGCCTGGATTCGCGCGACGACCGCGTGATCGAGCTGGGCGGCGTCGAGCTGGTCAACCGGTTCCCGACCGGCCGCACCTTCCATCACTACATCAACCCTCAAGGGCGCGCGATCCATGCGGAGGCGCAGGCCGTGCACGGCATCAGCGCCGCGGACCTCGCGGGCAAGCCGACCTTTGCCGAGATCGTCGAGGAATGGCTGGCTTTCACCGACGGCGCCAAGCTGGTAGCGCACAATGCGACCTTCGATATCGGCTTCCTCAACGTCGAATTCGGCCGGCTCGGCCATCCCGTCGTCGATCCCGGCCTTGTCGTCGACACGCTGGCACTGGCGCGCCGCAAGCACCCGATGGGCCCCAACTCGCTTGACGCGCTCTGCCGGCGCTACGGCATCGACAACGCCAAGCGCACCAAGCACGGCGCCCTGCTCGATTCCGAACTGCTGGCCGAGGTCTATATCGAGCTGATCGGTGGCAAGCAGGCCGCCCTCATCCTGGACAGCGCGACCGCGCCGGCGCAGCGCGGCGAAAATGTCCGCCACATCGAAATCATTGCCGCCGTTCGTGCCGCGCCCTTGCTGCCGCGCCTGACCGAGGCCGAACGCGTTGCCCATGCCGCCATGGTCGCCACGCTCGGCGAAAAGGCGCTGTGGCTGAAGGCCACATCATCCGAGGCAAAGGCCGCGGCGTCGTAAGAGTCAGTACGGCCACTCGCCGCGACCCAGAGCCGCGATAGCCGAAATGATGCGCCCAAAAGCTTCCGCCGCCGCCGGCACCGTGGTGCGGGCGCGCAGAAAACTGTGCACCAGGCGTTTTTCTTCATGCCACCATGCCTTGCCGCCGGCCGCCAGGATGTGGTCGCGATAGGTCTCGCCATCGGATGACAGCGGATCGCATTCAGCCGTGACGATCGCCGTCGGTGGCAGGCCGGAGAAATCTCTGTCGCGCAGCGGCGAGAATGTCGGGTCGTCGGGCGATTGCCGCTTGGCCGACCGCACGTCGCGGTAGAAGGCAATGTCGCCGACGGACAGCAGCGGCGCGTTGGCGTGTTCGACATAGGAGCCGGACCTCTCGTCGCCGCCGAGGCCGGGATAGATCAGCACCTGGCCGATCGCAGCGCGGGGATGACCGCGCGTCGCCTGCGCCACCGCCGCGGCCAGATTGCCGCCGGCGCTCTCGCCGCACAGCACCAGCGGGTCACCGGTCTTGGCCGCCGCCCATTCGAAGGCGGCCAGCGCATCGTCGAAAGCGGCGGGGTGGACATGCTCTGGCGCCAGCCGGTAATCGACCGACAGCACGGCAAAGCCGGTGCCGGCGCAGATCTCCGCGCAGATGTCGTCATGGCTGTCGAGCCCGCCAAGGATGAAGCCGCCGCCATGGAAGTAGAGCACCGTCGCGCGCGGCGCGGTGCCGGTGAGCTGGTAGCGCCGGACGGCAATGTCGCGGCCGGCGGCAGCGATCAGCCCGTCCTTGGCGACCACGCCGGGCGGATAGGGCTGGCGCAGCGCCCGGCACATGCGGTCGTAGACCGCGCGCTGCTTGGCGATCGGCTGGTCGACGATCTCAGCCGGGTACCAGGCATTGATGCTGTCGATATAGGCCCACAGCGCCGGATCGAGCCGTGTCTCGTATTCGCCGCGGCTGGTCTTGTCAGTCATGCCGGCAATTCAAAGCTCGGCATAGAGCGCGGCTGCATTGTCGAAGCTGAAGCGCAGCGGCACCGAGCCCTCGACCTGCCAGGCCGTCACGCTTTCGCCCGCCAGCAGCCGGCAGGCGCCGTCGGTGTCGATGACCGCGCCGCCATAGAGCCGGTTGGCGAGGTTGAGGATGCCGGTCTGGTGCATGGCCGCGCTGCCGCTGCCGCAGGCATCCTTGACCAGCAGCACGCGAAATCCCCTGGCCACGGCGTCCTTCACGGATGCGTCGATGCAGGCCTCCGTCCAGACGCCGGCGACGACAAGCCATTCGATGCCGCTTGCCTTCAACTGATCGGCACCCGGCCCCGAACGGAAGGCGCTGGCCTCGGCCTTGATCAGCAGCGCCTCGCCCTCGGCCGGCGCCACCTCTTGGCAGATTTCGGTCAGCGGGTCGCTCTTGTCGGAGAAGGCCGACTTGCCGTCGGCCCCGACCGGGTGAAACGGCCGGTCCTGTTTGTCGAGATCGACGATATAGGCCCAGTGATAGAGCGGCACATGGTTCTGCCGCGCCGCCGCCTGCAGGCGCTGGACGTTGGCGAGAATGCCGGCAAAGCCCTCGACCAGATAGCGCGGATCCTGCCGGTGCTCCTCCTGCAGGTCGATGAAGACGGCGGCCACGGTGCCGCGTTTGATGGAGATCGGGCTTTTCATGCGGATGCGCCTGGGTGTTGCATGGGCAAGGCAGTCAAAGACCCTTCCGTATGCCGGCAGGACAGGAACGAGGCGCTCATTGGTTACCACCGTCAAACCTGCTTCTCCAAAAACTCGTCCTCATAGGGGAAGCGCGACAGAAGCTCCGTACCAGTCTCGGTGATCAGGATCTCGTCCTCCAGCTTGACGCCCTCGCGGCCGCCCTTCTCGCCTATATAGCTTTCCACGCTCACCACCATGCCTGGCACGATATGGCCGTCGCGGCCATAGGTCTCGTAATCCATGGCATGGGCAATGAACGGTGTCTCGCCATGCATGCCGACGCCGTGCATGACCGAGGTGTAGCGCTGGTCGACGAAACGGTCCGGGATCTTCCACGCCTTCTCGGCGATCTCGCGGAACGCCATGCCGGGTTTGACGATCGAAATGTTGTGCTGAACCTGGTCGTGCGCCATGCGGTAGAGCGACTTCTGGTAGTCGGTCGGCTTGCCCGGCCCGCAGCGGAAGGTGCGCGAGAAATCCGAATAATAGCCGTAGCAGCCGATCGTGTCGGTATCGAGCGCCAACAATTCGCCGGGCCGGATCTTGCGGCCGCTGGCCTCGTTGAACCACGGGTTGGTGCGCTGGCCCGACGTCAACAGCCGCGTCTCGATGAACTCGCCGCCCTGGCGGATCACCTCGCCATACATGATGGCGAACAACTCGTTTTCGGAGACGCCGGGCTTGATCGCCTCGCGCACCGCATAGACGGCAGCCTCGGCGCCGGCCATCGACACCTGCAGGCACTTCACTTCCTCCGGCGTCTTCACCGCGCGCACGGCAAGAATCTCGCCCTGGCAATCCTTGACCTCGCAGCCGCGTTTTTCCAGCGCCAACGCCTGCAGATGGCTGCAGCGGTCGAGCCCGAGCTTCATCGAGCCGCCGCCATGCTTCTTCAACAGTTCCGCGATCTCGTCGGCGAACGGACCGGCGGTCTCGTCGTCGCGGCCGGAGACCGACGACCAGACGAGCTTGGAAGGACGCGCCTCATCGATCGTGTCGAGCACCATCGAGACATGGTAGCTCTGCGGGTATTCGAACAGCACGATCGGCCCTTCGGTCGGAATGAAGAAATACCGGGTCGAGTTGCGGAGGAAATAACCGAACATGTTGCGCGAGCCGGTGGCGTAGCGCTGGTTGTAGGGGTCGAACAGGACGACACCGCCATAGCTCGCCTCGCGCATCCAGCCGCGCAGCTTGGCCAGCCGGCCTTTGCGCAGCGCATCCGCATCGATGAAGGACGGCTCGGTGTCCGACAGCCACATGCCGCCCGCCGGATCGGCCGCCGCGGGGTGGCGCATGCGATCCTTGAAGTCGACGTCCTCGGTGCTGTCGGGGTCGAAAACGACGATGCTCATGGGTGGCTGGCCTTGGGTGGGTTGCGAGGTGGGAGCATGGCGCAGGAGGCGTGGAAGGATTGTGCGGAAAACCGCGTGTGTTGCGCGGAATGCCGCTGGGCCAATGAGAGATGCTGTCCCGCTAACCTCTCATAGCGTCAGTGAGCGCAAACTAATGCCTCCGCGCCAGTTTCGGCGCGTGCCCATGCTCCTCGCGAAAGGCCCGGGCGAAGCTCGACATCGAGGCGAAGCCGCAGGCCAGAGCCACGTCGCGCACGGCGAGCGTCGAATGTGCCAGCAGGTCGGCGGCGCGTTTCAGCCTGAGCCGCCGGTAATAGCCATTGGGCGAGATGGCGAGTTCGGACCGAAAGCTGCGTTCGAGCTTGTCGGAGGAGACGCCGAGCCGCGCCGTCAGCTCCGCCATGCCGAGCCGCTCCTCCACCGCGTCCTCCATAATGGCGATCGCCGACAGCACCAGTTCGTTCTGCACGCCGGTGCGCAGCCTGAGCGGCATCAGCTTGCGGTCGACGCTGGAACGCAACTGGCTGTGCACGAACCATTCGGCGACGCCGGCGGCGAGTTCCGCGCCGTAATCCCTGGTGACGATCTCCAGCATCATGTCGAGGCTGCCGACGCCGCCGGCCGAAGTGAAGCGCTTGCGGTCGATGACATAGAGGTCGCGCCGCAGCTCGATGTTTGGGAACGCCTCGGTGAAGGCGGCCTGGCTGGTCCAGTGCAACGTGCAGGCATGGCCGTCGAGCAGGCCCGCGCGGGCGAGGAAGAACGCCGCATCCGCCACCGCACCGATATGGGCGCCATTGCGCAGGCTGCGGCGGATCCAGCTCGCGGCGTCCTCGGCAACCAGATGATCGGCATCGCCGCCCGAGCACACCACGATGCGGTCGACCTTCGGCGCGTCCTCCGCGTAAAAACCCGGCTGGATGACGACGCCGTTCGAAGCGTCGACCGCCCCTTTCGTGCCGCCGACGATGATCCAGCGATAACACTGCCGCTTGGCCAGCACATTGGCGGCGCGCAGCGGCTCGATCACCGAGCTGAACGCCATCATCGGAAAGCCGGGAAACACCAGCACCGCGAAGGTGAGGGGTTCGGTGGGTTTCGGAGGTTCGCGCGTGGCCATGGGCGCTACAATTCGGGCAGATGGTGTGCGGGGTCAACCGGGGATGGGCTATCCCCCCAGCGCCTGATCCAGATCCGCGATCAGATCATCGCCATCCTCGATTCCCGCCGATAGCCGCACCAGCGAATCCGATATGCCGATCTCTGCCCGCTTCTCCGACGGGATCGATCCATGCGTCATCAGCGCCGGGTGTTCGATCAGGCTCTCGACCCCGCCGAGGCTTTCGGCCAGCGTGAACAGTTGCGTGCGTTCGAGGAAGCGTTTTGTCCCGGCAAGATCGCGGTCCAGCACGACGGTGATCATGCCGCCGAAGGCGTACATCTGCTGGACGGCGATGGCGTGCTGCGGGTGGCTGGCGAGGCCGGGATAGATGACGCGGCGTATGTCCTTGCGGGCTTCCAGCCACTGCGCGATCTTCAGCCCGTTGTCCGAATGCCGTTCCATCCTGAGCGCCAGCGTCTTCAGGCCGCGCAGCGCGAGAAAACTGTCGAACGGGCCCGATATGGCGCCGATCGCGTTCTGCAGGAATTTCAGCTGGGCGGCCAGCTCCTTGTTGTCGCCGACGACGGCGACGCCACCGACCATGTCGGAATGGCCGTTGAGATATTTGGTCGTCGAATGGACCACGATGTCGATGCCGAGTTCCAGCGGCCGCTGGATATAGGGGCTGCAAAACGTATTGTCGGCGACCGAAAGGATGCCCTTGCGCTTGGCCAGTGCGGCGACGCCTTCGAGGTCGACGATGCGCAGCAGCGGGTTGGTCGGCGTCTCGACCCAGAGCATCTTGGTCTCCGGCCGGATCGCGGCCTCCACCGCCGCAAGATCGGTGAAATCGACGAACGAGACCTGCAGGCCGGCAGAGCGCTTGCGCACCCGCTCCATCAGCCGGAAGGAACCGCCATAGATGTCGTCGGTGGCGACGATATGCGCGCCGCTATCGAGCAGCTCCAGCACGGTGGCGATCGAGGCCAGCCCGGAGGCGAAGGCGAAGGCCGCCGAGCCGCTTTCGAGGTCGGCCACGGCGCGCTCGAAGGCAAAGCGCGTCGGGTTCTGGCTGCGGGCATATTCAAAGCCCTTGTGCACGCCGGGCGACTGCTGGCCATAGGTCGAGGTAGCGTAGATCGGCACCATCACGGCACCTGTCAGCGGATCGTGGCTCTGGCCGCCATGGATCGTGCGCGTCGAAAAAGCCAGTCGGTTCTTGCCCGATGGCGAGGGATTTGCAGTCATCGTGCGCGCCTCAAATGGTTGATCAAGTCGATGCGGGTAATCAGGCCGACGAACTCGTCGCCGTCGAAGATGATGGCGACCTCATTGCGGTCGAACACCGGCAGCAGCGCATCCAGCGTCTGGCTGGCCTGCAGCGTGTGCAGGTTGGAAGTCATCGCCGTGCGCACCGGCATGTTGAAGCGTTCCCAGCGTCCGTCATAGGGACCGTCGACATGAGCAAGAATATCGCTTTCGTCGACGATGCCGACGAGCTTGCCATTGTCGAGCACCGGCAACTGCGAGACATCGGATCGGCGCATGCGGCCATAGGCGTTGAGCAGGCTTTCGTCCGGCCCGATAGAGACGGTGTCGCCGGTGCGATGCGTGCGCATGACGAGGTCGCGCAGATCGCCATGCTGTTCGTGCTCGGCCAGCCCCTGCTCGGCCAGCCAGAAATCGTCGAACACCTTCGACAGATATTTGTTGCCGCTGTCGCAGACGAAGGTGACGACGCGCTTGGCCGTCGTTTGCTCGCGGCAATAGCGCAAGGCCGTCGACAAAAGCGTGCCCGACGACGAACCGGCCAGGATCCCTTCCCGGGACAAGAGGTCACGCACCGCCAGCATGCTCTGCTTGTCGGTGATCGAATAAGCCTTTTTGACCAGCGACAAATCGGCATTGGGCGGCACGAAATCCTCGCCGATGCCTTCCACCGTCCAGCTGCCGGCCTCTTCCATCTTGCCGGTCTTGATCAAGGGCGCCAGCACCGAGCCGACGGGATCGGCGAGCACCATTTCGGTCTTCGGGGAAACCTTGGCGAAGTAACGGCCAAGGCCGGTCAGCGTGCCGCCCGAGCCGACGCCGACCACCACCGCGTCGACATCGCCATCAAGCTGCGAAAAGATTTCCGGGCCGGTGGTGGTTTCGTGGGCCAGCGGATTGGCCGGGTTGGCGAACTGGTTGGCATAGAAGGCGCCGGGCACCTCGGCAGCGATCTTCTCGGCCATGTCCTGGTAATATTCGGGGTGCCCCTTGCCGACATCGGAGCGCGTCATGCGCACCTCGGCGCCCAGCGCGCGCAGATGCTGGATCTTTTCACGCGACATCTTGTCGGGCACGACCAGCACGATGCGGTAGCCCTTGGGGATGCCGACCTGGGCAAGGCCAAGGCCGGTATTGCCGGCGGTCGCCTCGACGATGGTGCCGCCCGGCTTCAGCCTGCCCTCCTTCTCGGCTGCGGCAATCATCGACAGCGCGATACGGTCCTTGATCGAGCCGCCCGGATTCTGGCTTTCGAGCTTGATGAACAGCCGGCACTTGCCGGTATCGAACTTGGTCAGCTCGACCACCGGCGTCTGGCCGATCAGGTCGAGAACCGATTTATAGGGCGAACGCAGACGGGATGTCGCGCTTTCCGAGAGGTCGCTGTCAGGCGCGGCGATCTTGTGCTTGCTCATATCGAAACTCCCTGATCAAGCGACCGCCTCGCAGGCTGGGCGGCAGCGTAGCCTCTTTTCCGGCCGTTTACAGTCGGAAAGAAGATAGAACGTGCCAATCGGCCGGCCAGATAAGGAATGAAATTCCGGGTCTGGCGGTGGCGTACACCAGCCTCCCAATCCAACGATTGGCGGGACGCACCCCCCTCTGTCCTGCCGGACATCTCCCCCGCAAGGGGGGAGATTGGCCGTCATCTCGGCTTTCGCCTATCTCCAACGGCAAAAGTTGGGGCCACCAGAGAAGCTGCCGATCTCCCTCCTTGCGGGGGAGATGGCCGGCAGGCCAGAGGGGGTGCTGTCCCGCCGGCATCAAGAGGTTTGTCTCAGCCTAAGAGCCGCTTGCTCAGCCGCGCGCACTGCACGCGGATATCGGGGATGGCGTCGATTTCGAAGAAAGTGCCCCTGGTCAGCGGGCCGACGGCGAGGATCTTGGCCGAAACCGTGCCGTCGCTGGCGACGATCTCGCAATTGGCCGACACGTCGAGGCCGATGCGCAGCGGGTCCGGCCGGGCCAGCCCGCGGTCGACCAGCGAGCGCACCACGCTGTTCGACGAGGTCGAGATGTCGCGCACGATGCCCGAGCAATCATAGATGCGGGCGACGTCGAAGGTCTCGAGGCGCTGCGTGTGGCGCGACTGGACCTTGACCGTGAACTCCGCGCCGCGTGCGATGTCGATGACGCGTCCGGCAACCAGCCGGATGCGGCCGGACTGCACGGCCTGCGTCACCCGGGCGTAGACTTCGGGCGCCATGCGGTGGCGGTGGATGTCCCACCACGCCTTGGTGTGCTCGACGAAGCGGCGCTTGGCCGAGGATGGCCAGTTCTGCCAGATCGTCTGGTTGAACGGCCTGAGGCCGTCGACCACGTCGCGCCAGTCGACGCCGGCCTTCTGGTTTTCCTTGATCAGCTTGCGGAACCAGCCGACGAAATAGGAAAGCTGGGTGCCGAGCGGGATGTCGGCGACGTCGAGCTTGATCGGGTTGCCCTTGCGGTGCGGCGAGGGCAGCAGGCCGCGCCGCGACACCGCGACGATGTCGCCGCGATGGCCGCGCTGTTCCAGCGCCAGGAACGCATCGACCATGCTGAGGCCGGTGCCCAGCACCATGACGCTGCTGTCGGGGGCGAGCGCGGTGTCGGCTTCCGAGCCCATCCGGATCGCATGGCCTTGGGCCGGCTCCTCGTCATGGCCGGTGGCCAGCACCGCAAGATGGGCGACGACGCTGGTGCCGTTGGCAAGCGCGACCTCGACGCCGGACGCGGTGGGGGTGATCGACAGGCTTTCCTCGCGGATCAGGCGAAGCCGCCCCGTCTCAAGTTCGCGGGCCTCTAGCTCGTCGAGCAGTTCGCCGAGATAACGCGCATAGACGCTGCGCGGCGCATAGACCGGCGCCTGGTCCTGGGTGGCAAGGCCGCGCTCCAGCAGCCAACGCCAGAAATTGCCGGGATCGTCGGCATAGGCGCTCATGCCGGCGGCGCTGACATTGAGCACATGCGCCGACAGCAGCGTGGAATAGGCGATGCCCTGGCCGAAATGCGGGCGCTTTTCGACCAGGGTCACGCGCAGATCGGGATTGGGCGATTTCAACAGATGCGCCGCCAGCACGACGCCGCTGGCGCCGCCGCCGACGATGATGATGGAATTGGCGCGCCCGCTCATGCGCGTTCCAGCCCCATGCGAACTGTCAGGATGCGAACTGTCAGGCCTGGATCTTGACCGCGACTGCAAGGTCGTCGCTGCCCGTCGCGTCCGCAAGGTCGTCGAGGCCGATGTCGCGCATTTCGGCCAGGCTGCGCTGGTCGAGCACCTCGGCGATCGCCTGCCGGACCTCGAGCATCAGATGTCGGACTTGGCATGTCGCCTCGTTGCAGTCTTCACAGCGCTGATATTGTGTGCGGCTGGCGCATGGAATCGGCGCCAGCGGTCCGTCGAGCACGCGCACGACGTGGCCGATCTTGATCTCGTCGGCCGGCCGCGCCAGGCGATAACCGCCATCCTTGCCCTTGCGGCTCTGGACGAAGCCGGCATTGCGCAGCTCGCCCAGGATGGCGTCGAGGAATTTCTTCGGGATGTTGTTGCCGGTCGCGATATCGCCGACGAAAGCGAGCTGTCCGGCCGGCATCCGCGCCAGGTGGACCAGCGCCTTGAGGCCGTACTTGCCTTTTTTGGTGAGCATGAACCGAACGTTTCTCTGTCATGCGATGGCTTCGAGCCATCCGTTGCGAAACGCCTGGCGTGCCTCCCCGCCGCGTCCAAGCATCCATGACACATAAATTCTAGTGACATGATATACAAGCCGAGAACTGTTGATCTTGCTTCGTTTTCAAGCCGTTTCGGCCATTTTAATCGGCTTTTGTGCTCCTGGGAGCACAGAAATGCGGCTTGCGTGCCCAGAGGCCCGCGGCTGGAGCCCGGCGCCGCCGGCGATCGCCGTGATAGGGTCGGTCTGGCCTCTCATCGTCGTCTCCAGCCCTCTATGTCGATAAGATTACTATACATAGCCTCCGGTACGTGGAACGGGTTGTCAAATCACAAGCCATTTGAAGCATGGATTTGCCTCCTGTTTGCCAAATTGGGAATTCTCCCCTGCAATTGCGGCATGAAGGTATCGGCTATCTTCGGCTGGTCATCCCGTGATCGTGCCCTCCCAGGTGCGAATCGTCAAAGCGGCGATGCCAGCGATGCGACAAGCCTGACGAGATCGACCTGGCGGCGAACATCGGTCTTCTCGAAAACGTGCAGAAGGTGGGTCTTGACCGTCGCGCTCGCCAGGCCGAGGGCCTTTGCGATCTCGCGCTGGGTGCGGCCGGCGACGATCAATTCCACGATGCGAACCTCGGCGGGGGTCAGGCCGTAGAGGGCCGCGAACGCATCGAAGGGAAGACTTATCGGTCTGTCGACCGGGGCGACGAAGAGGGCTGCTATCGCCCGCCGGAACAGGCTGGGACGACTTTCGCGCCGTTTCAGCGGCAGGACATGAATGATGCGCGGCTCTCCCGACAGGCCACGTGTCGGAAAACCGGTGCCGCCGCGGCGCCCGAGCGCGGCCTCGTTGCCGGCGGCCTGGGCGACCGCGTCCTCTATCGCCGACGAGATCGCGGGCGAGGCGTCCGAGACGACAAGGCGGCCATTGCTGACCTTGATGGGATCCTTGCGGGCCAGCATGGCCTCGGCGACCGGATTGGCGTGGACCAGGGTCATCAGTTCATCGACCAGCACGACGCCGACCGAGAGGCCGTCCAGCACCGACGACACGTTGGCGGCGGCTATCGATTGCAGTTCGAGCAGCTGGCCGATGGCGATGGCGCGCCGGAAATGCGGGGCCAGGAGACGCAAGGCGTCGAGTTCGGCGCTTCCGACGATGCCGGCCGTCTCATGCCGTCCGAAGGAAAGCGTGGAAACCATGCGCGCATTGCGCTCCAATCCGATCGCGACCGCGTCGACCACCCCTTGCGGCTGGGCCCATTCGAGAAAATAGCGGCTGGCGACAAGCGCGGCATCCGGCACGGCCTGCGACTGCGCGATCGGCTCCTCGAGCGGATATTGCTTTACCTTGGTGTCGCCACCCCAGAGATCGACGAGGTCCTGGCCGTAAGCGGGAAGCTCGCCGAGCTTCACCGAATCGATGCCGGTCGCAACGCCGAGCGTAACCTCCCCGCCCGGAAGCGGATACACGCCGAGAACCGCGTAGCAGAAGTCCAGCTCGGTGCGGATGCTTTCAACCACCGATTGCCATCGCGCCGGATCGAGGACGCAATCGTAGATCCTGCCGATGAGTTCCGAAATGCGCTCCGCCGGATAGGAGCGGCCAGTCATGTCGCCAGTCATGCCGGCCCACACGGGTTGACGGTCACTGTCAAGCATCGCGTGCTGCTGCGCCGACATCGCTTCAACGGGATCAATCCCTCGTTCGAGTTTTGCGATTTGCTGTCTGAAGTCGACGCGGAGGTGGGGGGCACACCGAAAGCCAACTGAAAGTCAGTAGAAAAAAATAGAAGTTGGGAGTCAAGCCTAATCCAAATGGTGGACGCCGGGATGCCTGTTTTGTGATTGAGTGCGCCGGCTTGAGGTTGAACTGAGTTCAAGGCACGTGACACGCATCGGGAGAATTGCATTTCTCCGCCGCCAGTAATGCGTCGGCACATCAGCCAGGTCTTGAACGCTACGGGACGGAACGGCGTCTATGCGCAGACACATTATATCTAGCTAATACTTGGAGAGAACTTCAAGACGACGTGCTTGTCAGCCCCGCCAACTGCCGTCTTACCCGAAGAACATCGAAGCAGCTCGCGAAAGCGGGGCGCCCGTTGCCGGCCTTGGCCGGCATCTGGCCAGGGTGTCGCCTGGCCGGGAATCCCGACGACGTGCGGCCAAAGGAAGATCTGTCGGCATGTCCTGCGCAACGGAACTTTTCCTGAGTGCGATGCGTGGGGCCTTGCTGGGTTTCGCGGTCGCGGCTCCCATCGGTCCCACCGGCCTTTTATGCGTGCAGCGCACGATCGCGGGCGGCATCGCACCGGGTCTGGCGACCGGCTATGGGGCGGCGACCACACACTCGGTCTATGCCTCCATTGCCGCGGCCGGGCTTGGGGCGGTGGCGCATATGCTGATCGGCTGGCACATGTTGCTGCAGCTCTGCGCGGGAATGTTCCTGCTCTACATGGCGGTGACGGCGGCGCGGCTGACGCCGTCGCTGGACGCTGGCCAGCAGCGGCGCATGCCATCGGGCCGGGCCTATGTGACAGGGCTGTTCTGGACGCTGGGCAACCCGATGACGCTGCTAGGCTTCTTCACGCTCACGCCCGGGATATTGGGAGCCGGCATCCCGTCCTGGGAAAGCCTGGCCATTGTCTCGGCCGGCGTGCTGCTCGGCTCGGCGGCCTGGTGGACGACGCTGACACTGGCCACCAACCATCTGCGCAAGCGGCTCAGCGCGCGCGGGCTGCGCACCGTCAATCTCGTCTTCAGTTCGGGCCTGTTGGTCTTCGCGCTGTCGCTGCTGGCAAGCGCGCTGCGGCTGGAGTTGCTCTAGCGGCGGCTGCATGCGCGTGCCGCTTCACGGCTTCGCCGCCTTCTTCGGCTGCACGGTCATCGAGGGTGCATCCGGCGGCGGGGCGGCCTCGTCAGGTTTCTGTTGCCCGGCGACGGGTGTGTCGGGCGCTTGCGGCGCTCCTGAGGTGAGGTTGACCGACACGCCGTAGATCTTCCACTGCCGGTTCGCCGGTTCGAACAAAAGCTCGAAATTGACCTGCATTGGCACCGACGGGAAAAACCCAGCCATGTGCAGCATGCCGCTCGGCTCGATCTGCGGCAGCAAGGTCAGTTGCGGCTCGAGCACCGCGACGGCGCCGAAGTCGAGCCCCTGCTTGCGCTGGCTGGCGAAGATGTCGCCGAGTTGGGCGGCACTGTTGGCCTGGAAATTCGGCGAGCCGAGATCGCGCAGCACCGTGTAGTTGCCGGTCTTGTTGGCCTGGTCGAGCGCCAGCAGCGTGCCCCGCATCAGGATCAGCACGCCGTTGCGGTCGATGTTGGCCGGGCGGGCGGCATGGACCTTGTCGCCCTTCTCCGTCTTTTTGGCCTGCGCCACCGCAGCGCCCTGGGATGCCGCCAACAGTCCGAGCGACAGCAAGCCTGTCGCGGCGGCCCGCGCCATTCGCCTGACCGATGAAGATTGCGGGTGCTTCATGTGGCCTCTGGAGTTTGCCCAAGATCGAGCCGCCAGCGGCTTTTTCAAGCCAGCCCCCTCGCACCTCGGATCATGCCGACCGCATCAGTTCAGCGTCCATGACGCCCCGACGCTGACGCCGACATCGCCATGGCTGGTGGTGGCCGACAGAGCGGCGTTGAGGCGGAAATCCTCGCTGGTGTTGTAGCCGAGGCCAAGCGCCAGGCCGGATTGACCCTTGAAGTGGCCGAAGCCGCCGGCGAGCGACAGTTTTTCAGGCCTGTCGTCGTAGCGCAGCCCCGCCGTCGCCAGCGCCAGTGCGATGCCGGCACGCGCTTCCGTGCGGTTTTCGCTGATCTGGTCGCCGAGATCCTGGAAGCCGGCCTCGAGTGCGCCGATGCGGCCGTCGAGCTGGGTGATGTTGGTGGTGTTGGTCGTTACCCGCGTGTCGAGGTCCGCGATCTCGATCGTGTGCAGCGCAATCGCGGTGGTGTTGTTGGCGATGCGCGTTTCGTGATCGGCGAGTTCGCTCGTGTGGCTGCTCACAGTGCTGTTCAGCGTGCTGATATCGCTGCTGTTCTGGGCGACCTGTGCCGGCAGGTTCGCAAGCGTCGCCACATCGAACGTCGACGCCGCCAGATTGCCGGTGCTGTCCGTCGTCATCAGATAGGTAGGACCGGCCTGCGCGGCCTTGCTTGCCTGCGAAGCGACGCCGGTCAGCGTGTAGGTATTGAGGCCATTGCCAAGCATGACCTGGTTGTCGCGCGTCGTCGTTGCGCCCACGCCGATGGCGATGGAGTTGTCATAATTGGCCGTCGCAGCGTCGCCGAGGGCAATTGCATTCGCGGCATTTGCCGTAGCCCCGTTGCCAACGGCCGTGGCATTGCCGCCGTTCGCCTGGGCCGAGCTGCCAAGGGCGGTGGCGTTCACGGCATTCGCCTGGGCCGCGGTGCCGAGGGCGGTGGCATTGGCCTGGTTCGCCCCGCCTGCGCCGGCCTCGGCCCCAGTGCCGATGGCCGTCGTGTTCGCATTGTTATAGTCGGTGGTCAGGCCGCCCGCCTTCGTGTCGAAAACAAGCCCGCCTGCGCCGGCGTTGACGCCGAGCGCCACGCTGTTGTCCCCGAAGGCACCCGCGCCATTGCCCATCGCAACCGAGAGAGTGCCATTGCTATTGGCGGATCTTCCGCATGCGGTGCCGCCGGATGACGTCTGCGCGAAAGCCGCTCCACCATCCTGACCATTGAAATCCTGGCAAATGACTCCTGCCGCGCGCGCCGTGCCGGGCGCGAAGGCGACGAAGCCGGCAGCCACGACAGCCATGATGGCTGGGGCCCCGAGAGCGGGCACTTGGGAGGATGCCGCGCGCACGAAAGCCGCTGTTGCGGCAGACATCGATGCAATGTGTTGTCGCAGAGGACGCGTCGGCGTCACAGTTCTGATCCTTGTCCCGGCAATGGCGTCTTCCGGTATGCTCGCCCGTTCGCTCGTTTCCGCAATCACGCCCAAAGCCCTCGCCTCATTGCCAAATGATCAACCAAGTCTCGCCGGCTCGCGGTCCCGCGCGATGGCCAGGCCGGTGGAGAGGCTCCGGCCATGGCTGGGCTGAAATAAAGCAGTGCGCTACCGACCGTTCGTGCTGTCGTCCCCGACAGCAGTCGCCTTGCAAAACACCGATGCCCTCGAATTCCGCGCAGGACCGCAGCACCCGACGGGCGCAAACGGACACAAAGAAAATGCCGCGTCTTCCACCATTCGGTGGATAGCGACGGCCAAAGCCCGATGGTACCGCCAAAGACTGGATCACCATCTCCCTTGTGAGATGACAGGGCTTGCCCGATCCGGATCATGCGTTCATTTTGCTGCCATGCAGCAAGGGATGGTGCGATGCACTCTGCTTTCTCGATGGCCCAGTTGTCCGAACTGATCGGGCTGATCTACGACGCCGCGATCGATCCCGCGCGCTGGCCCGTCGCGATCGAGGAGATGCGCATCGCGCTTGGCTTCGGGACCGCCGCCATCCGCCTGCAAGCGTTGCCGTCGGGCGAGGTGCTGGTCAACGTAACCAGCAACATCCCGCAGCCCTATGTCGACCAGATGGTCAGCTACGGCGCTGAAATCGTCGAGCTATGGGGTGGCATGGCGGTGGTGGGCTCGCTGCCGATGGATCGGCCGGCGGTGTTGAGCCAGCTCAATCCCAACCTCGACACCACGACGAACCGCTATTTTGTGGAGCTCGGCAAACCGCAAGGCATGATCGATTCCCTGGCACTGCCGCTCGCGCGGGATGGGCGTGGTCTCGGCTCGCTGTCCTTCAGCCGCCATGTCGATGCCCCTCCCATCAGCGATCTGCAGATCGAGGCCGCCCGCTTGTTGATCCCGCATCTGCAGCGCGCCGCGACGATCAACCGGCTGCTGGACATGGCGGCGATGGCCCGGTCGACCTTCGAGTCGGTGCTCGACACGCTGACGGCACCGGTCTTTCTCACCACCGCGGATCTGCATGTCGTGCATGCCAATCCGGCAGCGCATGCGATTGTCGCCGGGGGCGAGCTGCTGAACATCCGCAACGGGGTTTTGACCCCCAGCGTTTCCGCCGTGTCCAGCGCGCTGGCCGTCGCGGTATCCCAGGCAGCGCAGGACGAGAGCGCCATCGGCCGCAAGGGGTTGGGAGTTCCAATGCGCTGGCGCGACGGCTCGGCTGGAGCCTTGCATGTCCTGCCGCTGCGCCCGGGGCGCGGGGCGTTCGATGCCAGCGTGGTCGCCGCGGTGTTTGTGGCACGCGCGGATACACCCTTTGTCGCGCCGACCGCGCTGGTCGCCGCGCTGTTCGGCCTGACGCCGGCTGAGGCGCGCGTCTTCGAGCAGATCGCGGCGGGCCGCACGGTTGAGGAGACGTCGGATGCTCTCAACATCGGCCGCAGCACGGTCAGGACGCATCTGCTGCGGCTGTTCGAGAAGACCGGCGTGCGGCGGCAGGTCGAGCTGGTTCAACTCGCCGCGTCGCTCGCATCGCCCGTAGCCGCCAGCGTCTGACCGGCTATGAGCAGGCGACAATCTCCATCGGAAATTGGAGACTTGCCCAATACGGATCATGCGTTCAATTTTTTTGCAGTGCGGCAAGGGTGGTGGCGATGCGTTCTCCTCTCTCGATGGCTCGGTTGTCCGAACTGATAGGGCTGATCTACGACGCCGCGATCGATCCCTCGCGCTGGTCCGTCGCCATTGAAGAGATCCGCATCGCGCTCGATTTCGAGAACGCGGCCCTCAACCTGCAAGCGTTGCCGTCGGGCGAAGTGCTGCTCAACGTGACCAGCAACATGCCTCAGGACTACGTCGACCGGATCGCGGACTACGCCGTTGACATTACCGACCAGTGGGGTGGGCTGGCGGTGCTTTTGGCGCTGCCGCTGGATCAGCCCGCGGTGATGAGCCGCGTCAATCCAGGGGCGAGTACGACCAACCGCTACTCGCTGGAGTGGGCCAAACCGCGGGGGTTGGTCGATGTCATGGGGCTGGGGCTCGCTCGCGACGAGCATGGTTTTGGGTCGCTGGGCCTTGGCCGCCACGAGAGCGTGGAGCCGATCGGTGACTATGAGATCGAGGCCGCCCGATTGTTGATCCCGCACCTGCAGCGCGCCGCGACGATCAACCGGCTGCTCGACATGGCGGCGATCGCCCGGTCGACCTTCGAGACGGTGCTCGACACGCTGACAGCACCGATCTTCCTCACCACCGCGGATCTGCGTGTCGTGCATGCCAACCCGGCGGCGCATGCGCTCGTCGCCGGCGGCGACCTCCTCAACATCCGCAACGGCGTTCTCACCGCCAGCGTGTCGGCCGTGTCCAGCGCACTGGCCGTCGCGGTATCGCAGGCGGCGCAGGACGAAAGCGCCATCGGCCGCAAGGGGCTGGGAGTTCCGATACGCTGGAAGGACGGCTCGGCCGGAGCCCTGCATGTGCTGCCGCTGCGTCCGGGGCGTGGAGCGTTCGATGCCAGCGTGGTCGCGGCGGTGTTCGTGGCCCGGGCCGATACGCCCTTTGTCGCGCCAACCGCGCTGGTCGCGGCGCTGTTCGGCCTGACGCCGGCCGAGGCGCGCGTCTTCGAGCAGATCGCAGCCGGCCGCACGGTTGAGGAGACGTCCGATGTCCTCGACATCGGCCGCAGCACAGTCAGGACGCATCTGCTGCGGCTGTTCGAGAAGACCGGCGTGCGGCGGCAGGCGGAGCTGGTTCAGCTTGCCGCGTCGCTCGCCGCGCCCCTAGCTGGTATGGCTCCATAGGCAGGCCGACCCGCAAGCCAACCTGCTCGATCACGCTGGCCAGCGACGCCTTCTTGATCTCCAATGAGATTTTTGTCTTCGCGCGTGCGGCGGGACCGAACAGTTCCGCTTCACAGACGTAAGTGGCGGCGCGTGGATGGGTTGCGTGCCGCTCGCCCCCAACATAGGGGCAGAGCGTTGCTCGAGCGCACCGTAGTTACTCAGGCTTCCCAAGCCAAAAGAGCTTTTCTTTTTCCTCATTGCTTAGTGAATCGTAGGAAAACCTATGCTCTATCCTATGATGTGCGGCGTGATCCGAGTTTTCATATTTCCAGACCGGCATCCAGCCTCTTGGCGTGTATAGTATTCCCAACTTCGCGTTCCTATCTAACCTCGCTTCCTGCGTTTTTCGAAATAGCTCGTTGATGTTCTCTGTTAGTTGAGCCAGATCTGCCGCAAACAATGCGCCATTCTTGTCTGGTGAAACGAAATAGTCGACATTTTCCCTAGCAGAAGCTACACGATGTATTACTATACATCCTCCGCCGGGTTGCTCGCATATTACGACTAAACCTCCGTTTCCATCGGGCGCAAATTCAGCTAACAAATTTTCTATCGGCATCATCTACCCTTTTTCTTTACGGACACCACGTCCAGCTGACTGAAGTTCAATGACTTCCGCTAGCGCTGCCAGGCGGGAAACCAACGTTCCGCCATTGGCGGTAGGCCACCACAAAAGGGATTTCGCGTCGTCCACCGTTCGGTGGACAGCGGCGGCTCAAGTTCGATGATTTCGCTGCCCGAGGCAGTGCCGCGATGTGACGACGGGCGCGCCACAGCCGCCCTTTCCGCTTCGGCACCGCACCACCGATAGCTTTTTTCCAACAAATCTGCCTTCGTTGGAAGGATTTAACTCTACAAGAACGATAGAATTAGCTGACTATCATGGGGCAATCCGGTTTTCTCGTGTTTCATGGAGCCCTTTGATGTCCACCATTTCGCGACGCATCCTTCTCCTGTCGTCGGCGGCCCTTGCCGGCGCCGCCTTCCTCGGTCCGGCCATGGCGCAGGATCTCAAGATCACCATCGGCTATCAGACGGTGGTCGAGCCCTCCAAGGTGCCGCAGGCCGACGGCGCCTATGAAAAGGCGACCAAGGCGGCAATAGACTGGCGCAAGTTCGATTCCGGCGCCGATGTCATCGCCGCGGTCGCATCCGGTTCCGTAGACATCGGCTATGTCGGTTCGAGCCCGCTGGCGGCGGCGGCCAGCCGCGAACTGCCGATCCAGACCATCTTCGTCGTCGGCCTGATCGGGCAATCCGAAGCGCTGGTCGCCCGCAACGGCGCCGGCATCGAGAAGGTCGCCGACCTCGCCGGCAAGAAGGTCGCCGTTCCGTTCGTCTCGACGACGCATTACAGCCTGCTCGCCGTGCTGAAGCATGAGAATGTCGATCCGAAATCGGTCGAGATCCTCAATCTCAGGCCGCCGGAAATCGCCGCCGCCTTCACGCGTGGCGACATCGACGCGGCCTATGTCTGGGATCCGGCGCTCGGCCAGATCAAGACGTCGGGCAAGGTCGTGGTGGACTCTTCGCAGGTCGCCGCCTGGGGCGCGCCGACCTTCGACGCCTGGATCGTGCGCACCGACTTCGCCGAGAAGAACCCGGAAGCGGTGCGCGGCTTCGTCAAGGTGACCGGTGCTTCCTATGCCGAGTACCTCGCCAAGCCGGAAACCTGGTCGGCGTCGTCGCCGCAGGCCGAAAAGATCGCCAAGCTCACCGGCGCCAAGCTGGAAGAAGTGCCGGAACTCCTGAATGGCTATGTCTTCCCGACATTGGAAGAGCAGGCCTCCGACAAGTTCCTCGGCGGCGGCACCGTCAAGGCGATCGCGGCGGCGTCCGCTTTCCTTAAGGAGCAGGGCAAGGTCGACGCCGTGCTGCCGGACTATTCGAAATACGTGACATCGAAATACGTCACCGAGGCGCAGGCCTCGAACTAGAGCAGCCCACCGTTTAACGGAAACGGTGAACTGCTCTAACTCTTTGTTTTGACGCAATTCCGGACGGAAAGCCGCTTCACACTTTTCCTGGAACTGCTCTAGCGCTCAACCAGACACGCGCGCTTCTTCCCGACGCTGCGTGTTGCCTGCCCCGAAACCGCTGATGAAATGGATTTCGGGGCGGGCGGATTTCCCTCAAATTTGCGAGGACCCATGCCGCATCTCGTGCTCGACCCCCATCTCGTACTGGACAAGGTCTCGGTCCACTATGACGGCCAGCCGGCACCAGCCGTGGAGCGGGTGTCGATCGACGTCGCCAAGGGCGACTTCGTTGTCCTCGTCGGCCGTTCCGGCTGCGGCAAGACCTCGCTGCTGAATGTCGCGGCCGGCCTGGTCGCGCCGGCGCGCGGCACGGCCACGATCGATGGCCGTCCGATCACGGCGCCCGGTTCGGACCGGGCGGTGGTCTTCCAGAACGATGCGCTGTTCCCGTGGCTGACCGCGCGCGAGAATGTCGCCTTCGCCCTCAGGCTGCGTGGCGTGCAGCCGGCGGAGCGGGCACGGCGCGCCGATGAGCTTCTGGCGCTGGTGAAACTCGACGGCGCTGGCGACAAGCGCATCTGGGAGCTTTCCGGCGGCATGCGCCAGCGTGTCGGGCTGGCCCGGGCGCTTGCCGCCGAACCCGAATTCCTGCTGCTCGACGAGCCGCTCGGCGCGCTCGATGCGCTGACGCGCGAACGCATGCAGACGACGCTGCTCGATCTCTGGACGGCAAGCGAGGTCGGCGTGCTGATGGTGACGCACGGCATCGAGGAGGCATTGGTGCTCGCCACCCGAATCGTCGTGCTGGCGCCCGGACCGGGCCGCGTGGTGCGGACCTTCGAGCCCGGCTTCTCCAGGCGCTACGCGTCAGGCGAGGCCATCCGCGCCATCAAGGCCGATCCGGCCTTTGCCGAGGCGCGCGGCGAACTGACCGACGCCATCTTCGAAGGAGAGACGGCATGACCATTTCCTCCTACAGCGAGCGGCCCGGCTCCCGCATCGAGGAGGCTGACGGCCTGTCGGTGCCGTGGTCCAGGCCGAGCCCGAAACGGACGGGCGTCTCGGCCCGCATCGTCAGCGCGGTCACCATCCTGGCGGTGCTGGCTCTATGGGCGCTGTCGGCCCGGCTGCAGCTGGTGTCGCCGGTGTTCCTGCCCTCGCCGCTCGCCGTGTGGAACAAGTTCATCGTCGTTATCCGAGACGGCTTCGTCGACGCGACGCTCGCCCAGCATGCCGTCGCCAGCCTTGGCCGGGTGTTTGCCGCGCTGATCGCGGCCATCCTCGTCGGCGTGCCGGTTGGCCTCGCCATTGGCATCAGCACGGTCGGACGCGGCATCTTCGATCCGCTGCTGGAATTCCTGCGGCCGATTCCGCCGCTCGCCTACTTGCCGCTGGTCATCATCTGGTTCGGCATCGGCGAGCCGTCGAAGATCCTGGTGATCACCATCGCCATGCTGGCGCCGGTTGCATTGTCGACCGCCTCCGGCGTTCGCGGCGTCTCGCAGGAGCGCATCAACGCTGCGCGCTCGTTGGGTGCCACGCATGCGCAAGTCGTCCGCCACGTCATCCTGCCCAGCGCGCTGCCCTCGATCCTGACCGGCCTGCGCATCGCGCTCGGCGCCGGCTGGTCGACGCTGGTCGCGGCCGAACTGGTGGCGGCGACGCGCGGGCTCGGCTTCATGATTCAGTCGGCCGCCCAGTTCCTGGTCACCGACGTCGTGGTGATGGGCATATTGGTGATCGCGGCCATCGCCTTCGTGCTCGAATTCACCATCCGCAGGATCGAGCGCGTGTTCGTCCCGTGGGCGGGACGCGAATGAAAAGCGAAAGGAGAACGACGATGACCCATTCCACCGCCGTGCTGTTCGCCCATTTCGGCAATTGGCTGCTGGGCCTTGCGTCCAACGACGAGGAGGCCAGGCGTGACGCCCCCCGCTCGCCGGCGCCCGTCCGGCTCCAGCCCGGGCGCGACCGCCTGCCGCCACGCGACGAAAGTTTCTACTGGGCCTGGCAATATTGGTCGCAGTGAGAGAGCAGGATGCGCTGACCGGCTGTTCGGTTAGGTCCGTCTTGCAGCGGCTGCGCGACTGGCGAGCGGCTTCCCCCACTCCGTCTCGGCTTCGCCGAGCCACCTCTCCCCCGTCGATCGGGGGAGAGGTGTCGAGCGCAGCTCGACGGAGTGGGGGTCGACCCTTTCGTCGCAACTCACCCCTGCCGGTTTGCCCATACCAGCCCGCCCAGGCCGACCAGCATGGCGGCGATGCCGATATAGAGCCATTGCGACTGGCCGGTCATGAAACTGCCGCCGACCATGCCGATGCCTTGCAGCGACCACAGCGCGCCGATGGCCAGCACGATCAAGGCCAGCAGATTTTTGGCCAGCAGATTTTTGGTCGGTCTCATTGACGGATCTCGCTTTCCCAGTCGATCGCTCGTGGCGCCGTGACCACGATGAAAGAGCCAAAGGAAGTGGCTCAATCCTGACGATTTCTACTTGGAGATTAATCCCCGATATTGTCAAACGGATCTCGGATAGCAGCGAAAAGATCATCGCGAATTGATCAAATCTCGCCAAGAAATCCCTGACAGACTGTTACCCGGCGACTCCAAACGTGTGCTCTTGCCATGGAACTGCCAGATGACTGCCGCATTTCCTGCCTTATTTCGCACCTAACGGCTGGGGTCTGTCAAAAACGGAGCCTTCCCCCAAATATGAAGAACACAAAACAGACCGCGCTTGTCGCGGTAACGATCGCTGCTGGCCTGTTGGTCGGCGCTTCCGCAACTTCGGCGACCGCTGCCGCTCAGTGTGGCCGTGCCTCGTGGTACGCCCTGCATTCCAGGACCGCATCGGGCGAGCGCATGAACCCGTCGGCGCTGACCGCGGCCCACCGCACGCTGCCTTTCGGCACCAAGCTGCGGGTGACCAACAAGAACAACGGCCGCAGCGTGGTCGTGCGCATCAACGATCGCGGCCCGTTCATCAAGGGACGCGTGCTCGACCTGTCGAAGGGCGCGGCCGGCCAGCTCGGCTTCATCGGCTCCGGCCACACCGCCGTCTGCATGGCACGCGTTTGAGATATCTGGGTCCGGCACAGGCCGGGCCCAGCAAGACCCCCGCCTTCGCAGCCGCACACTGAGCCGGCTCGCCCCGTTCAGGGCCGATTCCCAAGCCTTGGACGAAAGAAGGGCATAGATCACGCCACGTGACGTATTGCATCGCAGCAATTAGTTGTTAACTTCGCCGCGAGACATTTAGGCTCGGCGCGGCTCGTCGTCCCTTCGGTCGTGGCAGCAGCGGGGTTCTCGATGTTCTACCAGCTCTATGAAATGAACCACGCCGCCTTGCAGCCCGCGCGTCTTTACGCCGACGCGGTGCGGCTGTTCTATTCCAACCCGCTCAATCCGTTTTCGCATACGCCCTGGGGCCGTTCCATCGCGGCAACCGCCGAACTGTTCGAGCGCACCACGCGCCGCTACGGCAAGCCGGTCTTCGGCCTCGACAAGACCGTGGTCGACTGGAAGAGCGTCGCGGTCGCCGAAAAGACCGTCTGGTCGAAGCCGTTCTGCAATCTCGTCCGCTTCGAGCGCGCGGTTCCCGCCGGGCGCCGGCCGGATCCGAAGCTTCTGATCGTGGCGCCGATGTCGGGCCATTACGCGACGCTGCTGCGCGGCACGGTCGAAGCCATGCTGCCCTACGCCGATGTCCACATCACCGACTGGGTCGATGCCCGCATGGTGCCGCTGTCGGACGGCAGCTTCGATCTCGACGATTATATCGACTACGTCATCGATATGCTGCACACACTCGGTCCGGACACGCATGTGATGGCTGTATGTCAGCCTTCCGTGCCGGTTCTGGCCGCGGTGGCGCTGATGGAGGCCAAGGGCGATCCTTTCGTGCCCTCGACCATGACCCTGATGGGCGGCCCGATCGACACCCGCCGCAACCCGACCGCGGTCAACCTGCTGGCCGAGGAAAAGGGCATCGACTGGTTCCGCGACAATGTCGTCATGCAAGCGCCCTGGCCGGTGCCGGGCTTCGGCCGCGAGGTCTATCCCGGCTTCCTGCAGCTCTCCGGCTTCATGAGCATGAACCTCGACCGCCACATCATCGCCCACAAGGACTTCTTCATGCACCTTGTGAAGCATGACGGCGACAATGCCGAGAAGCACCGCGATTTCTACGACGAATATCTGGCGGTGATGGACCTGACGGCGGAATTCTACCTGCAGACGGTCGACACCGTCTTCGTGCGCCATGCCTTGCCCAAGGGCGAGATGACGCATCGCGGCACGAGGATCGATCCGTCCGTCATCCGCAACGTCGCTTTGTTTACCGTCGAGGGCGAGAACGACGACATTTCGGGCCTTGGCCAGACCAAGGCGGCGCAGGATCTGTGCGTCAACATCCCGGCCGACAGGAAGGCGCATTACATGCAGCCGGCGGTCGGCCATTACGGCGTCTTCAACGGCTCGCGTTTCCGCTCCGAGATCGTGCCGCGCATCGTCGATTTCATCACCAGCTATGGCCGCCAGACCCGGGTAGCGGTCAAGCCGAAGCTGGTCCGCACCGCCAAGCGATAGGCAATCGCGGCAAGACCGTTGACCGGTTTTGTCTCCGCAACGACTTCAAAAGACGAAAAAAAGCGGCGACGGCCGCCGGAATCCGGACCAATAGGCGCAAAGGCCGGCCACAAGCCCGATTCTGTTGCACAATAGACGCTGTTCCTCCCCGCGGGTAACCATGCTGCAAATCAGACTGTCGTCGTAATTGACACGGACTGTAAATCGCCCTTAACTTTTCGTTAACAACAGGGTGAGCGGGGACAATGAATTCCTCAACGATGGCGCGAAGGCTGCGCGCGTGCGCGGCAGCAGCCGGGCTGGCGGTAACGGGAGGCTGGGTGGCGCCGGCTTTGGCGGCCGGAGCAATGGCGACGGGGGGTCTTACCTCGCAGCCGATCGGCCACTACGATTTCTGCAGGCTGCATCCCGGTGAATGCTCGATCCGTCCGCCCAGGCTGGCGCCTGCCGCCTTGACCGACGGCTTGATGCGCAAGCTGGTCAATGTCACCTCCAGGGTCAACGCCGCCGTCAAGCCGATGAGCGACATGGATATCTACGGCAAGGACGAGGTCTGGGCCTATCCCGACAAGGGCGTCGGCGATTGCGAGGACTATGTCTTGGAAAAGCGCCGCCAGCTCTCCCGCATGGGCGTCTCGCTGGCCAACCTCCTGATGACCGTGGTGCGCAAGCCCGACGGCGAAGGGCACGCCGTGCTGACGGTGCGCACCGACGGGGGCGACTATGTGCTCGACAATCTGACCGACAAGGTCAGGCCATGGGACCAGACCGGCTATCGCTTCCTCAAGCGGCAGGCAATCGACAACACCGGCCGCTGGGTCTCGATCCGCGGTGGCCAGCAGGTCCTGGTCGGGTCGGTGCAGTAGGTTTCGCGGCCCTCCTGGGTGGTCGCACGCGTTGCTTCGTCATCCTAGGGCGCGAGCCGTTACAAAAATTTCCGCACCTCCATGAACCATTTCGGTCCGGCCGGCGACACACAGCCGTGAACCGAAACCAAACATGGAGACTTCAAATGACTGCTTTTCTGCGTAACACCCTCCTCGCCGCCGTCGCGCTGTCGGGCCTGGCCGGATCCGCTCTGGCTGGCCAGACCGTTCCAAGCTGTGCCAACACGCAAAACAACGACGTTTGGGCCGGCCGCTGTTGCGGCGCCGGCACGTCGGAATGCCTGGGCGGCGGCAATGGTGGCCGTGACCATCAAGGCAATGGCGGCAGGGGCGGCAATGGCGGCGGCAGCACTGCCGGCAAGAATTGATCTCGCTACAGCGCCCGCCGGCTGTCGCCGGCGGGCGCTGTTTTGCGTTGGGACGAATGCCCAGTCGCCTCGGTATCCCTGCAAAGCCCGCTACGGCCGTCTGCCGAGCGCCGCGCGGATCGATGCGGTGATGTTGCGCAGCTCCGCCTCGTCGAGCTTTTCGATGTTCTCGGCCAAAAGGTTGGCGAGCTCGGTGGCGGCCGGGCTCAGGCCCGACGTGTCGAGCCTGACGCGCGGATGCGAGGCCTCGGCCAGCCGCGCCAACTCCTCGGCATCGTCCCAGATGATGTTGAAATAGCCGATGATCTTCTGGATCAGCGTCCAGGTCGGCGCGCCGCGCCGGCCATGCTCGAGCGCCGACAGATAGGCCGCACTGACGCCGATCGCCGCCGCCATGTCCTTCTGGCTGACGCCGCGCTCGCTTCGGAGCGCCCGCAGCTTTTCGCCGAACGGGGTCATGCGCCAGGCCTCGTGGCTTCGGGCCTCACGTGCGCGCCCGCCGCAGCCTGATATAGAGCGCGCCCGAACCGCCATGGTTGCGGGCCGCATGGTCGTGGCTGGAGACCAGCGGCCGGAATGCCGGCGTCGACAGCCAGGCCGGCACCGCGCGCCGCAGCACGCCATCGCCGCCTGAGGACGACCCCTTGCCGGTGATGACCAGCACATAGCGGATGCCGCCGGCATGTGCCCGGTGCAGGAACGAGAACAGCAGCGAATAGGCCTCGTCCTGCGTCATGCCATGCAGGTCGACGCGGCCCTCGATAGGCAGCCGGCCCTTCGACAGTTTGTCCAGCGTCGGGTCGTCGAGGCGGTGCGTGACATGCTGTGCCTTCGGCTTTGCGGAACCGGCGGCATTGGTGGCGGGCTGGGCCGGTTGCGACGGCGTCGGCCTGGCTTCCAGCGCAATGTCTGGAATGTCGACGGCGGTTCTGCCCTTCAGCGGCTTGGCTGAGCGCGCCACCAGGTTCCACAGCACGCGGTCATCCTCGCTGAGCTTGTTCTCATGCGGTTTATCCGGGCGCTTGCTCATCACGCGCCCTCGACCAGCGGGCGCGGCACCAGTGCAAAAAAGTCGGCGGCGTTGCGCACCACGCCGGCGATCTCGCCGGCGGCATCGCCCGAACCGGCGAACAGATCGCCGCGCGCCGGCCCGGTGATGGCCGAGCCGGTGTCCTGCGCGATCATCAGCCGCCGGAACGGTCTTTTGTCGAAAGCGGTGAGCGTCGGCGCGTCGATGTAAAAGGGCGTGCCGAATGTGTGCAGCAGCCGGTCGACGGCAATCGATCGGCCGGGCGTCAGCGGCACCTTGGCGGCGGCGATCGGGCCAAGGCTAGAGTCATCCACCGCTGCCTCGCGGAAGAAGATGTAGGAGCGGTTCTGCCACAGGATCTCGTCGACGCGGTCCGGATGCGCCTTGAACCAGGCGCGGATCGACTGCATCGTCACCTCGGCGAGCGGGATTTCGCCGAGCTCGCTCAGGATCTTGCCAGGCCCGGTGAAGCGCTGGCCGGATTTGGCGGCATAGGTGACGCGGCAAAGCCGGCCGTCGGTCATGGCAAGCCGCGCCGCCCCCTGCACATGGATGAAGAAGGCATCGACCTTGTCGGCCAGCCAGGCGATCTCCAGCCCTTGGCCGGCGAGCGCACCGCGCTCGATGGCGCCGCGGTCGAAATATTCAGCCAACCCGTCCGGGAGCCCGCGAGCGAAGGCCAAATAAGTATCCATCCCGTCAGGCCGGTTGGCGTCGTCGACATCGACGAGATCGGCCGGCCGCGACATGAGCGGCACGGAAAAGCGCTGCGTCCGCACTGGCGACGCCTCGACCTGCGGCTCGTAGAAGCCGGTGACGAGGCCGGTCTCGGCCCGCACCAGCATGGGGACGAAATGGCGTTCGAAGAACGTGCGGGCGAAGAACGCGCGGGCCTGCGCCCCGCTCGGCGAAGAGGCGCCGCGTGCATCGGCATAGGCCTCCGCGAAAGCGCCGAAATCGACGCCGAGCGCACCGCTCCGGTAAGGCTTGGCCAGGACGTGGAAAGCGGAACGGCGAAAGGCCTCGAACGCCGGCAGATGGTCGTCGTCGCCCCAGCCGGGGAGATCATCGAAAGACTTTGCCGAAAAGAGAGGCGATAGCGACACCGGAGCCCGCCGTTGTTAGGGCTCAGTCTTCTTCTTCGGTGGCGACGAGCTTCCAGTTCGGATCGCGCGAGCGCGTGTCGCGGGCGAAGGTCCAGACGTCCTTGACCTCGGCCACGGTTTCGGGGTCGCCGTCGATGACGGTGCCGGCCTTGTCGCGCGTCGCCGAGATCAGCTCGCTGATGATGCGCAACGTGACATGCGCCTCGCCGCCCTTCATCTCGGCCGACACGATATCGGCCTTGTCGATGCCGACGAAGGACGACTGGATCTTCTCCGACTTGGCCTCGCGCTCGCCGATCGCGGCGACGAAGCCGTCGAAAACCTCGCGCGACAGAAGGTTCTTCAGCGTTTTGCGGTCGCCATCGGCATAGGCCATGACGATCATCTCGTACGCCATCTTGGCGCCGTCGACGAAACCCTTGGGATCGAAGGACGGATCATTGTCCTTGATCGTGCGCAGGCCCTTGTTGAGGTCGGTGTCCGGCTTGGCGAAGGCATCGATCGCCGCATAGGCGTCGGGTGCTGCCGGCTCGCCCGGCAGCCGCTTGCGCGGCAGCGACACGACGTTCTCGGGCTTCTGGGCGGCGTCCTTGTCGCCGGTGCGCGCCGCCGTATAGGGATCGAAAGGCGGCCGCTCGCTACCGGTCCGACGGCCCAGCACATTGCGCAGCTGGAAGAAGATCACCACCGCCGCGATCAGGAAGAAAATCGTGCCGAAGTCGAAGAATCCCATATCTTCCGCCAATCAATCCCTGCCTCGTGGCCGGACCGCCCGGCCCGCAAGCCCACGGTCGCATAGCGTTCAACATTCAAAGCATATAGAACGCAAGGCGCAATCATTCAAATCAAAGGCAGGCATACCTATCTAACAGCCCTAGTGCCAGCGGCGATTGGTCGCCAGCGGGCAAAACATCGAAAACGACCAAAACCACCGAAAGATTGGCAAGACTTGCGCATTTCGCTGCTTCCCCTTTTTCTTCTCGCACTTCCGCTGCTGGAAATCGCCGGTTTCGTCGTCGTCGGCCGTGAGATCGGCGCGCTGGCGACGGTCGGCTTGGTGCTGGCCTCCAGCCTCGCCGGCGTGCTTTTGCTGCGGCACCAGGGTTTCGGCGTCATGTCCCGCATCCGCACCGAGATGAACGACGGCCATGATCCCAGCCGCCAGCTCGCCCATGGCGCCATGATCGTGGTCGCCGCGATCCTCCTGATCATCCCGGGTTTCATCACCGACATCATCGGCCTGCTGCTGTTCCTGCCGCCGGTGCGCGACCTTGCCTGGAGCCGGCTCAAGGGCCGCATCGTCGTCGCCACCAATTTCTCGACCGGCGGTTTTCGCGGACGCCAGCGCGACAAGGTCATCGACCTCGACGACGGCGACTATTCGCGCGAGGACGATTTGAAGCGCGGCCCGGATCACAATTCGCCCTGGCGGCGGCTCAAGGACGATTGAGACAGCGGCTGCAGCGTTCTGATTTGTTATGAACGGCCAGCGCCGCCCCAGCCAGGCTCCTTCCTCTCCCTCCGGAGGGGGGAGAGGTGGCTCGGCGAAGCCGAGACGGAGTGGGGGAACCACGTGGCAAGCGCCACGAACGAATTGAAAAGGGACCAAGGCGCAAGCATTGCCCGCCTTGCGCCAACGTCGACCCCCACTCCGTCGAGCTTCGCTCGACACCTCTCACCCGATCGACGGGGAAGAGGAAGGGAGCCCTTCCTCAACGGCTGCGGAGGACGGGCAGCCATCGCCCCGCACCCGAAGGCGGCAAACCTTGTCTTGTCATGCCGACCATGGTAGCGAACGCCCGATTTCAATTCGGTCAGCAACGCTGCCCAGGCAAAAGGAAAAGGCTCATGGCCAGCAATGATGACGCGCCGGTCGGCGCGGCCAACGGAAACGGCAACGCGGCGCAGCAGCCGTCGCTCAACGTCCTGGCCCAATATGTGAAGGACCTGTCCTTCGAAAGCCCCGGCGCGCCCAATTCGCTGCGCGGCCGCGACAAGGCGCCCGGCATCGCCATCAACGTCAACGTTAACGCCAACCCGCTCTCCGACAAGCAGTTCGACGTCAATTTGACGCTGAACGCCAAGGCCTCCTTCGACCAGGAAGTGCTGTTCAACGTCGAGCTGGTCTATGGCGGCGTCTTCGCCATTTCGGGCTTCCCGCAGGAGCACATGCTGCCGATCCTGTTCATCGAATGCCCGCGCCTTCTGTTCCCTTTCGCCCGCCAGATCATCGCCGAGGCGACCCGCAATGGCGGCTTCCCGCCGCTGATGCTCGACCCGATCGATTTCGCGCAGATGTTCCAGCAGAAGATGGCCGAAGACCAGGCCGCCGCTTCGAAGACCCAGGTCAGCTGATTTCAGCCTGAGCGGACGTTTTGGAAAACCCGGCCTCGCGCCGGGTTTTTTGTTGGGCGCCTCTATGTTGCTATGCTGGCGGGCCAGCAGCCATAGGCGGCACCGTTCTGACGAAATACAACGACCGAGCCATGGGTCGACCCCCACTCCGTCGAGCTGCGCTCGACACCTCTCCCCCGGTCGACGGGGGAGAGGAAAGGCGCGAGCTTGGCGACGTTGGCGCCCTTCCTCTCCCTCCGGAGGGGGGAGAGGTGGCTCGGCGAAGCCGAGACGGAGTGGGGGAAGCCGCTGGTGAACGCGAAGCCGCGGACCAGACGTGATGGAACTCGGCGATCGGGATTGGCTCTCACGCCACAATCACCCCCTGCGGAGCACCGCATAACTCCTGCGGATTCCAGAACACTCCCTAGCGTCACCCAGCCCTATCATTCCCACCAGCAAATGGCGCCCCCGGCGGTCGCAGCCCCCGCGTGGCGACCGGCCGGAACGCTCAACAACAGGGGAATGACCATGAAATTCATGCTGACCGACCGCAAACTGCACCCGCAAGCCGGGCCCGTCGCCGACGATTTCAGGAAGGGCGGCATCAACCGCCGCGAATATCTGGCGCTCATGGCCGGCCTCGGGGTCAGCGCCGCCGGTGCGCTGGCGCTCGGCGGTCTCGCCCCAACCCTGGCCCGCGCGGCCGAGCCGAAGAAGGGCGGCACCTTGCGTGTCGCCATGAACGTCAAGGGTTTCAAGGACCCGCGCACCTTCGACGGCGTGGAAATGTCGAATGTCGCCCGCCACTGCAACGAATATCTGGTGCGCTGGAACACTGATTTCTCGTTCGAGCCCTGGCTGCTCGAAAAGTGGGAGATGAGCGACGACGCCAGGACGCTGACGCTGCATGTGCGCAAGGGCGTCACCTGGTCGAACGGCGACGCCTTCAACGCCGACGATGTCGTCCACAATCTCACCCGTTGGTGCGAGGCCGGTGTCGCCGGCAATTCGGTCGCCGCGCGCATGGGCGCGCTGGTCGATGCCGACACCAAGAAGGTGGTCGATGGCGGCATCGAGAAGGTCGACGACTTCACCATCAAGCTCAACCTGCCCAAGCCAGACATTTCGCTGATCGCCGGCATGGCCGACTATCCGGCGCTGATCATGCACCGCTCCTATGACGGCGACGGCGATCCCATGAAGGCGCTGGCCATCACCACCGGCCCCTGCGAGCTGGTGAGCTGGGATGCCGAGACCGGCGCCGAAGTGAAGCGCAAGTCGAAGCCCTGGTGGAAGGGTGAATTCTACCTGGATGGCATTAAATGGGTCGATTACGGCTCCGACCCCAACGCCATGCTGTCGGCGTTCGAATCCGGCGAGATCGACACCGACCACGAAACCGCCTCCGACGCCGTCTCGCAGACCGACCAGATGGGGCTGATGAACTCCGAGATCGCCACCGGCTCCACCATCGTCGCCCGCTTCAATGTCGGCAATGCGCCCTATGAGGATGTCAAGCTGCGTCGCGCCGCCCAGCTTGCCGTCGACAATGCCGCCGTGCTGAAGCTCGGCCTCGACGGCCGCGGCAAACCCGCCGACAACCACCATGTCGGCCCCATGCATCCCGAATATGCCGATATCGGCCCGGCCAAGCGCGATGTGGAGGCGGCGAAGAAGCTGCTGGCAGAGTCCGGCAAGGCAGACCATGAGTACGACCTCATCTCGGTCGATGTCGAATGGCAAAAGAGCACCGGCGACGCGATCGCCGCGCAGATGCGCGAGGCCGGGTTGAAGATCAAGCGCACCGTGCTGCCCGCCGCCACCTTCTGGAACGACTGGAGCAAATACCCCTTTTCCTGCACCGAATGGCTCGGCCGCCCGCTCGGCGTCCAGGTGCTGGCGCTCGCCTACAAGTCGGGCGCCGCCTGGAACGAAAGCGCCTATGCCAGCAAGGAGTTCGACGAGCTGCTCGACAAGGCGCTGGCCACCCCGGATGCCAAGGCGCGCAAGGAGATCATGGCCGGCATCGAGAAGAATTTGCGCGATTCAGGCATCATCATCCAACCCTACTGGCGCTCCGTCTACCGGACCTACCGCAAGGGCATCGAAGGCTGCGAACAGCACCAGGCGCTGGAACAGCATTTCGAGAAGGTTTGGATCGAGTCCTGACACGCCCGCCGAGCTCACTTTTGGGCGACAGGCATAAGGGCCTGCGGGTTCCCATCCGCAGGTCACCAGTCATGACCGGGCATGCGAGCAAGCCCGGTCTAGCGCCGCAGGGCCACGTCCAGTTTTTGACGGTATTGGATGCGCGCCTCACGCGATTGCACCAGTGCCGGCGGTGTCGGCGGCAGCGTCGGCGGCGATACCGTGGAGCCGACGATACGCTTCAACGTCGAACGCAGCGTGGTGTCATCATTGTCGAAATCGCCGTGATGGCGCGCGTGGCTGGCGCTTCCTGGTGATATCAGCCATTTGCGCGCCGGCTTCTTCCAGAAATCCTTGGGGATCGTGCCTGCGTCAACCTCCCTGCCCAGCAGCGGAACACCGCTTTGTATGCCCGGAATATGCGGCCGGTCCTCAAAGGCATTGCTGACCAGATAGAGCAATGACTTGTGGTAGATATTGGCGCAGTCGTCGTCCTGTTCGGTGGCGTCATCCAACGTATAGAGGTCGAACGCCTCTATGACGCCCTTCTCGATCAGCGGCTTGTACACCGTATTGAACAGCTTCAGCGTGCAGGCTGGCGCCCAAAGGCTGACGCTCTTTATCTTGACGCCCGCCTTGCCCAATCTCGCCGCCAGCGGCGCGAGGAAAATGGCTCCCGCGCTATGGCCCACCAGGTGGATTTCATCGATCTTGCCCGCGAGGTCGATGAGATGGCCGGCAGCCAGCCTCGCGGCCCCGTATTTCTGGCTGGAGGCCTGCTCGGCATTTTTCTTCATCTCGTCCCAAAGCGCCTTGCCGCCGAGATTTCGCGCGACGACCTCGAGCATGTCGTCGACCCGATCGAGCATGAAATCCTTGGCCTTGTCGAGGATGCCCTCGTCGCGGCGCCTTGTCATCGCATCCTGGAGGATGTCGCGGATGGTGCTCCACACGTCGGAGCGCCAGATGAACGACAATGGATAGACCTGGGCCTTGAGCAAGGGGCCAAGGTTGTTGGCCACGGTCTGGATCGCGGAATCGATAGGAACCAGCCCGCCATGCGCATAGAGCAGGACACGCTTGGTCCGCCACGTGCTCATCGCCGCCGGCATACGCTCGGTCATCAGTGTCTTGAGCCCGTCCTCGGTCAGCCCATAGGTGTCCTTGCTATCGAGGATGCCGTCGTTCTTGGAGGTGATGATATAGGGCCGCAGATCGGCGTAGACCTGGCTTTCGTAGCTGCGCGGAGCGCCCGCGCGCATCATTGCCGTGGCGACGGGCGGCCCGAGGTCGATGGGCGCCCCTAGTGCCGCCACCCAGACGTCCTTGCCGTTGGCCAGCCAGTCGGCATAGGACAGGTTTGAAAGCCCGCCTTCGCCCCAATCGGGTCCCCAGCTGTTCTGGATCCAGAAGCCGCGCAAATCGTATCCCACGATGGCGAAGGCATGGCCGCCGATGGTTCCCGGCCGGAACGTGATCGCCGCATCGCCCTTGCCAACCTGCTGCCAGCCTTCGTGCACGGCCGCTGTCGCGTAGAGCACGCCGACTTCGCTGATCGCCGAGTGCATGGCGACCAGGTCCTTGTGATTGACGCGAAAATACGCACCCAACGGGCGCCGGATCGCATCCGCCGACCGCTCGGAGCTCAATTTGGGGTCCGGCACCTTCTCCTTCCACAGGGTCATGGCGCAAAGCCCATGCTTGAACCAGCCCTTCATGGCGCCGCGCGCGCTGGATCCGGCATAGTCTTCGCCGGGCCATTCATCATAGCGCTTTGCCATGGTGTAGAGCATCCAGGCGCTCACCTCGTCCGCGTTCGGGTTCTCGCCGCGGACGCGCAACAGATAGTTCGCCGCCGTGGCGAGCCCGAAGCCCGTGCAAGCCCCTTCGCTGCCCTGGTTGAGCACTGGAATGCGATGGGATCGATACGTCGCCAGGTCCGAGACCGGCGCCACGCGTATGAGTGTCGGGACAAAAATAGTGTCCCTGAAATCAACAGTATCGGGAAGTGCATCGAATGTGCGTTTCCTCGGTGCTTTGCGCGTTCCTTTAGCCACGTTCATCCCCCCTTGGTTGACTTGACCAGCCCAATGCGTGGTGCCCCAAAATGACTTCGATTTCTGGGAGAACGACATGCACCGGAAACAAAGAGCTGAGGCGCGTCGCCTGAATCCGTTCAAGCGCGGTGCGCTTTAGTAGCCCTGCGCAAGTCAGACAATCACGGAAAGCCACTTTTGGGAATACGCATGGATCGAATTCTCTAGCTCTTCTTGCCGTGGCGAATGATTTTCATGTCCACCATAGGACAAACGGCAGCCGATTCGCCGGGAAGAGCATTCCGGCTCCAGCCTGCATCCGACCCGCTTGATTGCCGTTATTGCAATGGAGGCGCCGAACGTCTCGCCGGCCGCCGGATCGCCGCGCCGACGGGCGCGGACATCGGGGGAGCTGGCGAGAGGCGCCGCCAGCATCGGGCTTTGCCGACTACATTTGGCCGGGGCATCGATTGGGGAAATGGCCGGCGCGATGCCGTTGTGACAATTGCCTGAGCCCCGCGCCGGCCACCCAGCGACCTTGTTCAGGTCCGCCGCCCGATTTGTGTACCGGTCCGATATTGCACGAGCAACCGAGCCGGGAACTTGGTACGGTTTCGTACCGTCGTGTCGGATTGATCTTGGGAGAGCGCTCGGGCGGCGCGGGCGGTGAAGGTCTTCCCTTCTCCCCTTTATGGGAGAAGGTGGCCTCGCGAAGCGAGGTCGGATGAGGGGTGTTCCAGCTTGGCGATACGTCAACGGTAGTGCCCTGAAGCAAGCAGAACTTTTACCGCCTCACTCCGCTGGAGCACCCCGTCTCGGCGCTGCGCACCGATCCACCTTCCCCCACAAGGGGGGAAGGAAGGCGCGTCAGCGCCCTACTTGATATGTTGCGTCAGCCGCCCGAAGCGCTCATCGCTCGAATAGCCGGCGGCAGCGCGGGGAAGTCCGCCCGGGAAGGCCTCCCGCGGACTCTATTTCCCGCAGGGTTGCGAGATCGCGCAGGTAATGGCCGTCACGGCCGAGAGCTTCTCGCGCTTGTTCAGCGACGGCTTTTCATAGATCTTTTTCATGGATAATCCCCTGGCCCCCATGGCCGGCGCTCAATGACGCCGGTAGTCGCGCGATGTCAATGCGGGGCGGATGCCGGATCGGGCGGTGCAGCGGTGAAGCGCGTTCTTCCCTTCTCCCCTTGCGGGAGAAGGTGGATCGGCGCGCCAGCGCCGAGACGGATGAGGGGTGTTCCAGCTTGGCGATACCGTCAGACAATTACGAGATCGAAATAGAAAAACACCAACGCCTCACTCCGCTGGAGCACCCCTCATCCGTCTTGCCGCTTCGCGGCAATCCACCTTCTCCCGCAAGGGGAGAAGGTAAGGCGCCCCCTCACCGCTCCCGTAGCAGCGTCCAGATCCACCCGACAAAAGTCAGCACCAGGAACGGATAGCCGGCGGCGGGCAGCGGCGCCGAGGTCGGCAGCAAGGGCGCGCCCCAGAGGATCATGCAAGCCGAGACGACAAACAGCACGGCGGCCACGAGCCCGGTGAGCCGCATCCACAGGGCAAATGTCCTTGGCGCGCTGACCATGACCAGGGCGGCCGCCCAAAGCGAGATGCCGCCGACATAGGAAGGCACGCTGGCCTCCAACCCGGCCGCATTGCCGGCCATCAGCAGCGTCTCGCCGGCCAGGAAGGTAAGGAAGCCCGCGGCGACGCAATCATTGCCCAGCCGCTGATATTTCATCGTCAGCAGCGCCGTCGCCACCACCAGCGCCGCGCCGTCGATCGTCCAGAGTGTTTCACGCAGCGGCGCGCTGGCGACGAAGGTGCCGGCCAGGCCGAAGGCACCGCCGATGGCGAGGCCGAGAGCGGCGATGGTGTCTGAAGGATTACGCATGTGATGTTTCCCCCAAGCTGTTCGAGGAGCGCCAGGATGTGCTCTCATAAAGGCAGCCTATCGCCTTCTAAATGTCGTCCGGTGCTGATACATAACTTAGCCATTACTTGGTTATGGAATATTCTCATGGTCGACTTCATTGGCGCCGATCCCAACATTTTCTCCGAACGGATGTTGGAGGCAGGATATTTCCCGGAGAACCTACCCCCCGTCTTTAGAATAGAGAACTTACATGAGGCCTCACTCGGTCCTTTGGCCACCGCGGAATACCTGATCTCCAAGTCAGCTACAGAGCCAGCCCGCTTTGACGCAACGAAGCGCAACGGCCAGCGTCGAACGTTTTCGATGCCTAACCCGCTTTTTATGGTCGATTGTGCAAAGTATTTCATAGCGCGAGCCGATGAAATTGATGAGCATCTGTCTCTTTCAACGGATTCCTGCTCAATACCCGTTTTCAGCGAAGTGGCCTCGCGCCCCCAAAAGATAGATAGCTTCGGTGATTTTTATGGCAAGAGACGAAAAGAGTTCGCCTCTTCAAAGTACATTATAAAAACAGATATATCACGATTTTTTCATTCGATATATACCCACTGCCTTCCTTGGGCGCTTCACGGGAAGGCTGCCTCCAAAGCAGATCGAAAAATTGAGTCGGAAACTATTTTTGGAAATCGCCTCGATTTCATCGTCCGGCAAAGTCAAGATGGGCAGACAATCGGCATCCCCGTAGGACCTGATTTTTCTCGATTAATCTCAGAGATAATTGGCGTTCGGATCGATCTAAACTTCCGCGAGCGAGTCGGTCCTGAGGTGCCTATGCTAAGGCTGGTCGACGACATCTATATTGGATCCGATAACCTTGATGAAGCATACGCTGTTCTCGGCACCATACGAGACGCGATCAGACTTCTAGAGCTGGATACCAACGACTCAAAAACGGTGGTGATTGAGGCCAGCAAAGATGTCGAGCCGTTCTGGCCGGTTGAGATTAGACGCTCGCTGGAGAGGTATAAAGAGTACGCCAAAGCCGACGTTTCGGATTTTGTTCACACGTTGGACGAGGTTCTTTCCGTGTCCAATCTGCGCTCAGATGAGGCCATAATTAAATATGCGCTAAGAAAAATAGACGACCTAAAGATATGGCAGTTTCATTGGAATTCGCTTGAGCCATTCCTCATTAGGTGCTGCATCTCATTCCCTCATAGTTGGGACTATGTCGCTCAGATGGTCGCATGGCGGCACCTAAATGACGGCGTTGACGTAGCGCTTTGGAGAAGAGCCATTGAAAAATCACTGATCCAGCACGTTAGGTCTGGTCACGATTTCGAGGTTGTTTGGGCACTTTGGTTGGCGAGGCAGCTTGAAATCCCCCTCGCCAAAGCCCTCTTCAGTGAAATATTCGATCGATGCGGGCCGTTCTCGATGCTTTTGGCTTTGGACGTTCACAAGGTGGCTAAGATGGAAGAAAAATTGCCCATCGACAAAATACTGGAAAAGGTCGGGGACAAGCCTCTTCTCGGTCCTAACTGGGTGTTCTCATTTGAAGCAGACCGCCAGTTTGGCCTCAAACTTAAAACCAAGAATCTTCAAGGGCACGAGTTCTTCAAGCAGCTCTACGACAATAATGTCTCATTCTACGATGCAGACTTCGACTTAGAGAAGGACCAGGACATCAAAGGCGGAACTGCAAACGCAATCAAGAAAACGTCGTCTTACGACGATTTGTCCGAACCAGAAGAGCCCGACGACGACGATTTCTAGCGAAGGCCGATTTCGGCAGAGCCTAGTCGAACAACGGCAATTCGACGTCGCGAAGCGGCCTGATCCTCTTCACCTTAAGCTGACGTCGTTCGATCTCGTCCATGGCAGAAGCGACGACACCAAGCTGATCCGTAAGACGTTCATCGGACCACATCTCTAGATTCTGCGACGAATATACCTTGCGATTTCGCGAACCGCCGTCTTCGTCCGACGAACAGTCGACATATTCGACGTCGCAGGTTTCACCATAGAATTCCTGCTCCAAAAGGAATTTTCTGTGCACTGAAAACATGCCACAATATACATCCTTAGAAAGAAAGAAGGACTTCCTGTATTGAAGGAAGTAGAGCTTGACGACGCCGCTCTCAGTAAAAAAGAATGGAATGCGAAAGGTAGCAAATCGGTCCCGGGCGAAAGGAAATCGGCGACCTGTTAAATCAAAAACCTGCGTCCTGCGATTGAACGCCAGAGGACTAGCCAAAGCAATTACATCTTGATTCGGTTTGTAGCCAACACGCTCCTTTGTCGAGAGCGGCGCTGCCAACAATTGATCGATCTGATGAAACCCTTTGTATGCTTTCCGTACAGCCTTCACGGCCCGCAGGTAGTTGAACTTGCCCCCATCTATAGGGTTGTAAAATTCCAGCAGCGACCGCACTGCTGTCTGCACGCTTGTCGTGTCGGCCCGCAAGACCTCAACGAGGGGAGGGTTGGTAAGGGGAATCACGTGTTCACTCCTTGTTCACCCGAACGATAGAGCCTTCCTCCAGTTTTTTCAAACCATTCAAGAATGAGTTTGTCAGGGATCAACATCCCCGGAACCGCGTTTTTTTCGGCCGTGTTCCAAATGATATCCCAAGGCGTGCCCTTTTCGTGCGTCAGATCCGACAGTTTGTACGGATGGAACTCAGAATAATAGGCGAACACGTTTTCCAAAAATACGAGGCGTTCTCCGTCAATCGCGGTTTCAGCGTCAACAAACGCACCAGTCGAAACATTTAATTTCTGCAAGCGCTCCGTAATCGGCCCAGCACCGAAGCGCTTGATTTGATCGTAGACAACTCTGTTTACGGGGCCGTGCTTCCAGGCTTCAAATTTCTGACCTATTAATGGTTCTTTATATTTTGCGAGATGCCACGCATGGGCAAAATATAGAATTTTTAGCAATGCCATAGAAGTCAGTCGACGGCCTTTGGCTTCGGCCATATCGAGGAAGAGATTGGATATCTCGCGGGCGTCGTAGTTCATCTCGAGTAGAACATAACAGGAACGAACATGGTCCTCAATCCCCCATCTTCAGCGCCTGGATAAACGCCTCCTGCGGAATATCCACCTTGCCGAACTGCCGCATCCGCTTTTTGCCTTCTTTCTGCTTGTCCAGCAGCTTGCGTTTGCGCGAGACGTCGCCGCCGTAGCATTTGGCGGTCACGTCCTTGCGCAGTGCCGAGATGGTTTCCCGCGCGATGACCTTGCCGCCGATGGCGGCCTGGATCGGGATCTTGAACAGATGGTGCGGGATCAGCTCCTTGAGCTTCTCGACCATCTGCCGGCCGCGCTTTTCCGCCGCCGTGCGGTGCACCAGCATGGACAGCGCATCGACCGGCTCTTCATTGACCAGGATAGACATCTTCACCAGGTCGCCCTCGCGATAGTCGGTCAGGTGATAGTCGAACGAGGCGTAGCCCTTGGAGATCGATTTCAGCCGGTCGTAGAAATCGAAGACCACTTCGTTGAGCGGCAGGTCATAGGTCAGCATGGCGCGCTTGCCGACATAGGAGAGGTCGGCCTGGATGCCGCGCCGGTCCTGGCAAAGCTTCAGGATGCCGCCGAGATAGTCGTCGGGGGTCAGGATCGTGGCGCGGATCCATGGCTCCTCGATCGCCGAGATCTTCACCACGTCGGGCATGTCGGCCGGGTTGTGCAGCTCCTTCATCGAGCCGTCATTGAGGAGCAGCCGGTAGACGACGCTCGGCGCCGTGGCGATCAGGTCGAGGTTGAACTCGCGCTCCAGCCGCTCCTGGATGATTTCGAGGTGCAGCAGGCCGAGGAAGCCACAGCGGTAGCCGAAGCCGAGCGCGGCACTCGTTTCCATTTCATATGAGAAGGAAGCGTCGTTGAGGCGCAATTTGCCGACGGCGGCGCGCAGATCCTCGAAATCGGCGGCGTCGACCGGGAACAGGCCGCAGAACACCACCGGCTGCGCGGGCTTGAAGCCGGGCAGGGCATGCGCGGTCTGGCGCTTGTCCTCGGTGATGGTGTCGCCGACGCGGGTGTCGGCCACTTCCTTGATCGAGCCGGTGAAGAAGCCGAACTCGCCGGGGCCGAGCTCGTCGACATTGATGCGGGCGGGCGTGAACACGCCGGTGCGCTCGACCAGATATTTGGCGCCGGTGCCCATCATGCGGATGGTCTGGCCCTTCTTCAACACGCCGTCGATGATGCGCACCAGAACGATGACGCCGAGATAGGCGTCGTACCAGCTGTCGACCAGCATCGCCTTCAAGGGTGCCGACGCATCGCCCTCGCGCGGCGGCGGCAGCTGGTGGACGATGGCCTCCAGCACATCGGGAATGCCGAGCCCGGTCTTGGCCGAGATCAGCACGGCGTTGGAGGCGTCGATGCCGATCACCTCCTCGACCTGCTCGCGGATGCGCTCGGGCTCGGCGGCCGGCAGGTCGACCTTGTTCAGCACTACGACGATCTCGTGGTTGTTGTCGATCGCCTGGTAGACATTGGCCAGCGTCTGCGCCTCGACGCCCTGTGAGGCGTCGACGACCAACAGCGAGCCCTCGCAGGCGGCCAGAGAGCGCGACACTTCATAGGCGAAGTCGACATGTCCGGGCGTGTCGATCAAATTGAGGATATAGTCCTCGCCATTATTGGCGCGGTATTTCAGCCGCACCGTCTGCGCCTTGATGGTGATGCCGCGCTCGCGCTCGATATCCATCGAGTCCAGCACCTGCTCCTTCATGTCGCGCAGCTCCAGCCCGCCGGTGGACTGGATCAGGCGGTCGGCCAGCGTGGATTTGCCATGGTCGATATGGGCGACGATGGAGAAATTGCGGATGTGGTCGAGGGGCGTGCTCATGCCGCGCGCTTTAGCAGGGGCGGCCAGCGGCGGCAAGGCTTGCGGGCCAAGGGCCGCCCTGTCGATCACAAAGCGGTGAGCCGCGCCAAAAAGCCCGCAATACCGGCCCGGCGGCCAGGAATGCTTAAACTTTGATCGATCACGTTAGACCTTGGTTTCCCGGCTGCGTGGTACCTGCGCAGCCTCTAATATCCTTGGGGGTTAGGAAATGCGCAGGGTTGCCAGCGGGTTCGCCCGTTCACGCAGCGGGTCGTTGATGCCGCTGTTCTTTCTCATGCTGGTGCCGATCATATCCGCCGTCGGCTTCTCGGTCGACTATACCAGCGCGGTCCAGACCCGGTCCAACCAGCAGCAGGCGCTGGATGCGGCGCTGCTGTCGATCACAACCATGGATACCACCTCGACGCTGGCGCAGCGCCAGGCGGCGCTGCAGGATTCCTTCATCGCCAACGGCGGACAAGGCACCGCGACGCTGAACAGCTTTGTGGCTGGTACCACCACCGCCGCCGCCACCGCCCGGGCCACGGCAAGTTTCGCCATGCCGACCATTTTCATGAAAATCGCCAGGATCGACACCGTGCCGGTTGCCGTCGTGTCGGCGGTCAGCAAGCCGCCGTCGCTGGTAAACGCGACCTTCAAGGTCACCGGGGTGTCGGGTTACTGGAACAAGACGATGACGCTCTACGGCACGCAATTCGGTGCGACTGTGGCCAAGCCGCTGATGACGATCGACTACACCTATGGCAACACCAAGGACCCCAAGGGCTACGGCACCACCAACGTCAGCGTCCTCACCACCGATTCAACCGGGAAAACCGTCACCACCTTGGTTCAGAACCAGGTCTGCACCGTCGGCAACAATCCGCCCACCGGCGTGACCCTCAAGACCGACGCGAGCGGCACGAAATATTACTGTGTCGATACGATGTACCCGGCCAATAGCGCCGGCGCGGCGGTCGATGTCAGCACGATGGGCGGCCTCTATCTGCAGATGGACGTGCCGTCGGGTAACCCGAAGAAGCTGATGTCGAACGATCCGGCGACATCCAACCGGCTCTATAACGGGGCATACGCGAACAGTCTGACCGAGACCGCGACCGGTCAGACCGTCGATATCTTCAGCATCGTGCCCTGCGGCGCGACAAGCTACCAGGCCTGGGAAGACGGCGGCAACCCGGTCCCGGCGCCGGTCAGCAACGCCGACTTCTTCTACAACGTCACCGGCAAATGCGACTTCAACAAGCGGCCCTCGGCCACGGCACTGACGCAGTAGGAGGCAGCCGATCTCCCCCCTCAAGGGGGGAAATGTCGCCAAAGGCGACAGAGGGGGGCGCTGGACGGAGCGCTGCGGCGGACTAATCTGGCCCCATGCCGCATCAACCCGTCGCCCCCGCCAAGCGCAATTTTGCCCGTTCGCTCCGGCGCGACGTGACGGAAGCGGAAGCCAAGCTTTGGCAGGAACTGCGCGACCGCAGGCTCGATCGGATAAAATTCCGGCGTCAAATGCCAATCGGAAAATATGTTGCCGATTTCGTTTGCCCCGAAGCTCGGCTGATCATCGAGATCGACGGCAGCCAGCATGCGGACTCGGAAACCGACCGGATCCGCAAGAGAGAGCTCGAGGCGAAGGGTTTTCGCATCCTGCGCTTCTGGAACGACGATATCCTGAGAGACATGAACGCCGTCTGCGACACGATCATCGCCTATGCGGGGGACAGGAGTTTGCAGCCTTGGCGATAGGAGCGCCTTCTTCCCTTCTCCCCTTGTGGGAGAAGGTGTCGCCGAAGGCGACGGATGAGGGGTGCTCCAGCTTGGCGCCGACGTCTCACTCCGCTGGAACACCCCTCATCCGTCTCGGCGCTGCGCGCCGATCCACCTTCTCCCACAAGGGGAGAAGGAAGAACTCCAGCTCCGATCACAAACCGGTGAGCGCTGTAACGAAGCGGCGGGGTATTGGCGGCGTGGGTCCGCATGGCCTAACATGCCGGTATGTCGGCTCTTGGAGCAGAACGCGATGTCAGGCCCCGTGCTGCGTGTGTCCATTTTGCGTTGCGATGCCGCGAAGTTCGCGCTGTTGCGAAGGATGATGCTGGACGCCGAGGCAGCGCTGCGGCCCGGCATCGAGGCCATGCCCGGGCTGCTGGACTTCTACGCTGGCGCGGACGAAGCGACATCGTCGCTGATCAACACCAGTGTGTGGGACACGCTGGAGCATGCCAGGCAACTCGATACCTTCCAGCCCATGCTGGATGCTGGAAAACGATTTGTCGCGGAAGGCGCGACGTTTGAGCGGCCGATCATGCACTACACGCCATTGTGGCGTTTTGGGCAGTTCGCATAAGCCTGAGTAATGGCTGCCTCTTCCTTCTCCCCTTGCGGGAGAAGGTGGCCTCGCGAAGCGAGGTCGGATGAGGGGTGCCCCAGCTTGGCCAAGACGGAGATCCTTCGCGCACCCCTCAACCGTCTCGGCGCTGCGCGCCGATCCACCTTCTCCCGCAAGGGGAGAAGGGAAAAACTCCAGCCCACGATCACGAACCGGTGAGCGCTGTAACGAAGCTCGTGGCGGCGGCGAAGTGGGGATATCGGCGGCGCATCGCAGCGCCGTCCCCACGGAGCAAAGTCGATGCCGAGATCACCAGCCGGAAGGTTCGCCCTGTTGTCCAGCCTGGGCGCGCTTGCGCTCACAGCTTGCCTTGGCGCGGCGGCCGCGCAGCCGCTCACCGTGGTCGAGCTGTTCACCAGCCAGGGCTGTTCGTCCTGCCCGCCGGCCAACGCCAACCTCATCAAGGTCAAGGACCAGCCCGGTGTGCTGGCGCTGTCCTTCAACGTCACCTACTGGGATTATCTCGGCTGGAAGGACACGTTCGGCAGGCAGGAATTCACCCAGCGCCAGGTCCGCTACGAGCCGGCGCTCGGTCGCGACGGGCCGTTCACGCCGCAAGTGGTGGTCAATGGCCATGCCGATGGCGTCGGCGCCGCGTCCGGCGAAATCCAGCGCCTGATTTCCAGCGCCGGCCACACCAAGGGCCCGTCGCTGTCGCTCGATGGCGGCAAGGCGGTGATCGGCGCCGGTTCGGCGCCGGGCGGCAAGGCCGATGTCTGGCTGGTGCGCTACACCAAGGGCGTCGTCGAGGTGCCGGTGGCGCGCGGCGAAAACACCGGCCGCACGCTGCCCCACGCCAATGTCGTGCATGCGCTGACAAGGCTCGGCAGCTGGACCGGTGACGCCACCGCGCTCGATCTGCCGGCGGCTTCCGGCGACTTGAGCACCGCCGTGCTGGTGCAATCGCCGGGCGGCGGGCCGATCCTGGCCGCGGCGACCAACTAGAGTTCACCGGAGCGAAGATCCCGCTCCCGCAGAATTTGCGCAACGCCGCACGAGCGGCGCCGCAAGACCCCGGCCGCCGAAGCGCGAGCCCACCCAAGGAGACCACCATGACCGTTCTTTCCCGCCTGACGCTGCCGGCGCTCGCTCTCGCTCTATGCTCGACGGCACTGCTGGCCGGTGGCATCGCCCGCGCCGACGACGCCACCAACGCGATGAAGCCAGCCGCCGATGCGATGAAGCCCGCCGCCGATGCCATGAAGCCGGCAACCGATGCGATGAAGCCGGCCGATCCGATGGCCACCAACGCCATGAAGCCCGCCGACAACGCCATGAAGCCGGCGGCGGACGCCATGAAACCCGCTGCCGACGCGATGAAGCCGGCGGGGGATGCCATGGCTCCGGCCAACTGAACATTGGCCGTGGCCGCTGTCCCTGGCGGGCTCCCTGTCCAGCCGGGGACAGTCCCTGGAGTTCTCGTAAAGTGCATGTCCGGCAAGTGCATGGCGCACATGAATGTGAGCCCATTCCGCAACTCACGGATCGCGCCGTCGTATCTGATCCAATAGACTGGTCCCAATGCAAGCCATAAGGAGTGCAACCATGATCAACACCAAGAACCGTTCGATCGGCTTTGTCAGGGGCGCGCTGGCAGCCTTGGCGCTCGCCGCGGCGGGCGCCACCTTCTGGCTGACGCCGGCCGTCTCGGCGGAGGACGCCGTGGTGATCCCGCCGCCCGCAATGGACGAGAAGGCCGCCGGCGGCAGCGAAAAGGCAATCTTCGCCGGCGGCTGCTTCTGGGGCGTGCAGGGCGTGTTCCAGCACGTCAAGGGCGTCAGCATGGCCGTTTCCGGCTACACCGGCGGCGCCAAGGACGACGCCGTCTACGAGACGGTCGGCTCCGGCCGCACCGGCCACGCCGAATCCGTCGAGATCACCTATGATCCGTCGAAGGTCACCTATGGCCAGCTGCTGCAGGTCTATTTCTCGGTCGCCCACAACCCGACCCAGCTCAACTACCAGGGTCCGGATTCCGGCACCCAGTACCGCTCGACGATCTTCGCCGAAAACGACGCGCAAAAGAAGATCGCGCAGAGCTACATCGCCCAGCTCGACCAGGCCAAGCTGTATCCCAAGCCGATCGTCACCACGATCGAGACCGGCAAGACCTTCTACCCGGCCGAGAACTACCACCAGGACTTCCTGACGCTGAACCCGACCTATCCCTACATCGTCTACAACGACCTGCCCAAGGTGGCGAACCTGAAGGCGCTGTTTCCCAATCTCTACAGCGAGAAGCCGGTGCTGGTGCAGGCCGCCAGCAACTGAGGCATCCAGCGGTTTGCAGGCAAACGGATGAAGGTTTGCGCGGGGAGCTAACACTCCCCGCGCCCCGGGACCAACCGGTAGGCCACCCGCCCCCAGCCCAGTATATGGGCTGACGCCGATCGGTCCTTGGCCTGGCGTGGGCACGCTTGGGATCGTCCCACACCAGGGCTGAAGCAATTCCAGGAAAAGCGTCAGACAAGCGATGGAGCCGGGCGCGATGCCGGCATTCCGGTTCAGTCGCTCATCGTCACCGCGTCGCACGACACGTTCGGGTTCATGTCGGCGAAGGTGCCGGTCGGGTTCTTCTTCCACGCCCAGACATGCAGCTCGTAGAACGGTCCAAGGCCATAGCGGTTGGGCGCGCTGTCGAAATTGAACAGCTGGCCTTCGAGCGAGGCCGGCCCTTTCGAGGTGATGTATTCCACCGCCACCAGCTGCAGCTTGCCGTTGGCCATCGGCTCGTACATCACGGCCTCGGGCTTTGCCAGATCGACCGCATCGTCCTTCAGGTAGGCCGCGTTGACATAATGGATGCCCATGGCGCCGCCGGTGATGCCGCTGGCGCAAGGGATCGGCGCGTAGCCTTCGCCGACGGCGGTCAAGACGCTCTCGAAGCGGCTGTTGGCCGCCCGCACCTTCGCATCGAGCCCGCCGCTGTCATGGGCACTCGCCGCCGTTGCCGCGATCGACAGGACCGACAGGTTGATGAGGTGCTTGGTCCACAGATGGATGTTCATTTTCTCTCCATTCATTGTTGAGGGTGCACAGGAGCGGCCTGCCGCTCCTGCTGCGAAGTCGGATCTGGCTGGATCAGCGGTCGAACCGGGTGAAGTCCCAGTATTGCGGCGGCAGCTCCACGAGCTCCGGCAGGCCGATGTCGCGTCTCAGATAGTCGTCCTGCGGAGGCAGCCGGCGCCGACGCGGGCGCAATGATGGGAACAGCAATGAGGCAAGCCACCGCAGAACCCGGCCCAATAACGGGCCGCGTCCGACTGGTCTCGAAGCCGCCGACACCTCGCTGGACGCGTGGTCAGGCAAGCCACCATGGCCGCGAAGGGCAGTTGGATGCTCATCGTCGGGCTCAACGGTAAAAGTAAGGGTCAAGAACCCGCACCTCCGTGATCTTGTCGACCGGCAGCATGTTCTTCTGGGCGGTGGCGCGGATCGCCTCCGGGGAGGGCGCGTCATAGACGCAGAAACTCTGCTTCTTGTCGGCCGAGACGAAGGACTGCACCCAGGTGACGCCCTTCTCGGCGTTGCGCATGATGACGCCGCCCATCGCATCGGCGCCGGCTTCATTCATCGGCACGTTGAGACCATCCGGAAAAGTACGTTCAACAACATAGCGAGGCATATCGGGTTTCCCTTTTTCATGGATTCGACACTCGGTTTCGAGCGCTGGGGCCTTTGATCACGCTCGCCAAGCCCGCGCATCGGAACCATTCCCCATATTTGCCGGGACGATTCCCCATGTTTGCAACGTTGGTTGTCCGGAGCCACACAGCGGATACCGAACCCACCTATAGTGACGGCTGAACGCGACGCGACGGCAAATCAGGCCACAATCGAGCGGATGATGATGCTTCTGGAACGGCAGACACAGCTGGAGCACCTGGACGGCCTGTTGGCGGAAGCCACGCGCGGCCACGGCCACGTAGCGGCCTTGTCGGGCGAGGCGGGCGCCGGCAAATCGGCGCTTGTCGAGTCCTTCATCGCCGAGGCCGGCGAGCGGGCGCGCATCCTGCGCAGCGCCTGCGAGGACCTGTCGATCCCTGATCCGCTTGGCCCGCTCTACGATCTGGCGCGAGAGGCGCAATGGCCGCTGCCGCAGGCGATCGACGCCCGGCAGGGCCAAAGACTGCCCCTGTTTTCCGACGCCCTCGCAGTGTTCGAGAGCAAGGGCCGGCCAACATTGCTGGTGATCGAGGACCTGCACTGGGCCGACGACGCGACCCTCGATTTCATCAGGTTCCTCGGCCGGCGGATTGCCAACACCCACATCCTGCTGCTCCTGACGGCGCGCACCGACCGCAGCGAAGGCCAGATGCGCGTACGCCGGGCGCTGGGCGAAATTCCGGCGGGTAGCATTACCCGCATCGAGGTGCCGTTGCTGAGCGAGGCCGCGGTGCGGTCGCTGGCCGCGAGCGCCGGGCGCGATGGCGAGGCCATCTACCGGGCCACCGCCGGCAACGCCTTTTTCGTCACCGAACTTTTGTGCGCCGACAACGAGACGATGCCGCCCGCCAGTGTGCGCGACGCCGTGCTGGCGCGCGCCGAGCGCCTGTCCGCCGGCGCGCGTTCGATGCTGGACGCGGTGTCGGTGTTTCCGCGCCGTGCCGACGCCTGGGCCCTGCAGGGCCTGTGCGGCGTCGCTAGCGCCGGCCAGCTTGCCGAATGCGTGTCGAACGGGCTGCTGGACGATCTGGGCGATGCCTATGCTTTCCGCCATGAGATCGCCCGCCGCGCCATCGAGATGACGCTGACGACCAGCCACAGGCGGCAGTTCAACCAGCGGGCTCTGTCGGCGCTGCTCGAACGGGGAGACATCGCCACCGCGCGTCTGGTGCATCACGCGGTCGAGGCAAGCAATTTCGAGGTGGTGCGGGAGTTGGCGCCGCTCGCGGCGCGCGAGGCGTCAAGGGTTGGCGCCCATCGCGACGCCGCCGGCTACTATGAAGTCGCCTTGCGCCAGGCGGACGGCCTGCCGGCCGAAGAGCGTGCCGCGCTCTACGAGCAATATGCCTTCGAATGCCACTTGATCGGCCGCATCGACGACGCCATCGCGGCGCAGGAACACGCGCGCAAGCTGCAGCGCGACCTGGGCAACGTGCTGAAGGAAGGCAACAGCCTCAGGTGCCTGTCACGCTTCGCCTATCTGCTCGGGGATCGGAAGACCGCGGATCTGCTAGGCGCCCAGGCGGTCGCGTTGCTGGAGACCGCGCCCGCCGGCCCGGAACTGGCGATGGCCTATTCCAATCTCTCGCAGTTGGCGATGCTGTCCGAAAGGCTCGACGAGGCATTGTCGCTGGGAGACAAGGCGATCAAGCTGGCCGGGCTGCTCGACCGGCCCGACATCTTCTGCCACGCCCTCAACAATGTCGGCTCCGCCGAGCAATGGCTGGATCTGGCCAGCGGCCGCCAGCGCCTCGCCCAAAGCCTCGAAATCGCCATCGAGCAGAATTTTCAGGAGCACGCGGCGCGCGCCTTCACCAACAGCGCCTGTGTCGAGATGAACCAGCTCGGCTATAGCGAGGCGCGATCCCTGCTCGAGCGCGGCATCAACTACTGCGTCGAAAACGACCTCGTCACCTGGCGCGATTACATGCGCGGCGTGCTGGCCCAGCTGCGGCTGCGTCAGGGGCAATGGGATTTGGCGGAGGCCGAGGCGCTCGACCTGCTTGCCAATGACCAGGCGACGGCTCTTGTGCGCTATCCCGCCGTGGTGGCGCTGGCCAAATTACGCGTCCGGCGCGGCGACTCCGGAACCGGGCCGCTCTTCGAGGAGATGATGCGCTTCCTGGAAAGGGGCGGGGAACTGCAAAGGCTGGCGCCCTATGCGTTGCTGATGGCCGAGCGGGCATGGCTCGGGCAGGCCGACACGGACGAGGCGCTGGACCTGATCGACGCGGCCGAGAGCCTGTCGCCGACGCGGGCCGTGTTCGCCGAACTGGCCTGCTGGCGGCAGGTGCTGGCGCCGGATTGCGACCCCGGCGACACCACGGGCATGGCCGAACCCTACCGGATGCTGCTGTGCGGCAACTGGCGGGGGGCGGCTGATGTGTGGGCGGGAATGGGCGCTTCCTTCGAGCGCGGGCTCGCGTTGCTGCAGGGCGACGAGCCGGCGCAGCGGTCGGCGTTGGAGATTTTCGAGCGCCTCGGCGCCGGGGCGGTGGCCCATAAGGTGCGCGAGATCATGCGGCGCAACGGCGTCAACAACATCGCGCGCGGTCCGCGCCAGACCACGCGCGCCAACAGCGCCGGCCTGACGCAGCGCCAGATGGAAGTGCTGCAACTGATCGAGCGCGGCCTCTCCAACAAGCGGATTGCCGAGCACCTCGCCATTTCGCCGAAGACGGTCGATCACCATGTCTCGGCGGTTCTGGGAAAACTGGACGCCATTTCCCGTGGCGAGGCGACGGCGGCGGCACGCGATTCCGGACTGATCTGAAACTCCAGCAACCGGCAACGGTGCCTCAGTCGTAGGTCAAATCCGTCGCCTTGCCGCCGAACACGCGGTAGGCATAGAAGGAATAGAAGATGATGATCGGCAGCACCACCACGGTGCCGACCAGGATGATGGCCAGGCTTTCCGGCGCCGAGGCCGCCTGCCAGATGGTCAGTCTGTCGGGCACCACGAACGGGTAGAACGACCAGGCAAGGCCGGCAAAGCCGAGCACGAAGATCGCGGCCAAGGTCAGGAACGGCGTCAGCGCATGGCGGTCGTCGGGCTTGGGCAGATGGAAGGTCTGCCGCCACAGCCACAGGAACAGCAGCGCCGACAGGATAGGCAGCGGCGACAGATACAGCATCTGCGGCCACACGAACCATTTGTCGAAGATGCGCGGGCTGGCAAACGGCGTCGCCAGCGACACCGCCGCCATGCCGAGCGCGGTCAGTACCAGCGCGGTGCGCAGCCAGCGCACCGCCTTCTTCTGCAGATCGCCTTCGGTCTTGTAGATCACCCAGGCCGCGCCCATCGCCGCGTAGGCGGCGGCCAGGCAGAACGCCACCAGCACGCCGAACGCCATGCCGCCCAGGCCGACATCGAGGCCGAGCACATAGACGCCCAGCATATAGCCCTGCGCCAAGGAGGCGATGATGGATCCCAGGAGGAAAATACGGTTCCAGCGGTGCTTGCGCTCGGTCGGCACCTTGGCGCGGAAATCGAAGGCGACGCCGCGCAGGATCAGCCCGACCAGAAGCACGAACACCGGGATGTAAAGTGCGGTCAGGATGACGCCATGCGCCATCGGGAAGGCGACCAGCAGCAGGCCGACGGCCAGCACAAGCCAGGTCTCGTTGGCGTCCCAGAACGGACCGATCGCGGCGATCATCGTGTCCTGCTCGGCGTCCTCGGCGGCTGCGAACAGGATGCCGATGCCGAGATCGAAACCGTCGAGAATGACGTAGATCAGGATGGCGAGGCCCATCAGGCCGGCGAAGATCAGGGGAAGCAGGGTTGGCCAGTCATAGGTCATTTTCTCACTCCCCCGCCGCCGGCTGCGACATCGGTGCGTTGAGCACGCCCGGCAGCGGCGATCTATCGCCGTCCTTCGCCGCCTTCAGCGCCAGATGCACCAGCACGCCGAGATAGGCGATCAGCAAAAGCACGTAGAGAATGAGATAGATGGCGAGCGTCAGCGCGACATGGCTGCCGGCGACCGGACCGACGGCATCGGCGGTCTTCAGCACGCCCGTCACCAGCCAGGGCTGGCGGCCGATCTCTGTGGTGTACCAGCCGGCCAGCGTCGCCAGCCAGCCCGACAGCGCCATCGGCACCATCAGCAAGGCGAGCGGTTTCGGCAGGCTGTGGCGGCGCTTGAGGAAAAAGGCGGCCGACCACGAGACGACAAGCATCAAAATGCCGGTGCCGACCATGATGCGGAAGCTCCAGAAGATCGGAAAGACCGGCGGATGATTGCCGGGATAGTCGTTCAGCCCCGGCACCACGCCGCCGGTCGAGTGCCGCAAGATCAGACTGGCCCCATCCGGAATCGTGATCTCGAATTTGTTTTCCTTTGCCGCCTCGTCGGGCAGTGCGAACAGGACCAGCGGCACGTTGGGCCCGGTGTTCCAGTTGGCCTCCATCGCGGCAATCTTCTGCGGCTGGTGTTCCAGCGTGTTCAGCCCATGCTGGTCGCCGGCAAGGATCTGGATCGGGATCAGGATCGCGGCGGTGAAGACGCCGGTGCGCAGCGCCTTCCACATCGATTCCGAACGATCGCCATAGAGGTAGCGCAGCGCCGACAGGCCGGCGATCAGGAACGATACCGTCAGGCCCGACGCCAGCAGCATGTGCACCAGCCGGTAGGGCATCGACGGATTGAAGACAATCGCCCACCAGTCGACGGCGTGCGCCTTGCCGTCGATCATCTCGAAGCCGGCCGGCGTCTGCATCCAGGAATTGAGCGCGATGATCCAGAAGGCGGAGACGGTGGTGCCGCCGGCCACCAGCACCGTCGCCAGCGTATGGATGCGGTTCGACACGCGGCGGAAGCCGAACAGCATGATGCCGAGGAAGGCCGCCTCCAGGAAGAAGGCGGTGAGGATCTCGTAAGCCAGCAGCGGCCCGGCGATGTTGCCGACCGTTTCCATGTAGCCCGGCCAGTTGGTGCCGAACTGGAAGCTCATGGTGACGCCCGAGACCACGCCCATGGCGAAGGACAGCGCGAACACCTTCACCCAGGTGAAATAGGCCCGCATCCAGGCGGAATCACTGGTCGCGTTGTAGCGCAGCTTGAAGAACAGCAGCACCCAGCCAAGCGCAATGGTGATCGCGGGAAACAATATGTGGAACGAAATATTCGCGCCGAACTGCATGCGCGATAGTATGAGCGGGTCCATGGCAGGCTCCGGCAGCTTCCAATATTCGCGAAGGATAGGCCCGTCGCGCCGGTCGGTCAAAGCGGCGTCCCGCCGCGAGGCGGAACGCCGCAGCGCCCCGCCAATATGACGCATGCGCGGCTCTACGCCGTTCGTTTCGGGCACCTCGCCAGGCGCGTCCGCGAACTTGCGCATCTTCAGACTGATCACGGCTTCGCGCACACGCCGATCGGCGGCGCTTGCTGGCGGCTGACGGCAAATTCTACGTCAAGAACAGCCAGCGAGCGTTAGACCGGAAGCTCCTTTCGCACGAACAGGCACTGTCCAGCCGCATCCACTGCTGGCTCGCCCGGGCCGGCACTGTCTTGCTAATGCATGCCGCCCCAAACCGATCTCGGTTTGGGAGAACGACGTGCAGAAAAACAAAGGGGAGGCCAATGCGACGGCGCGTCTTTGTCCAGAACTGTCAGCAGGGCCATTGACTTCCGGTTGCACGCAACGACATTCGGCCTATATCAGGGAACCTCTTTCAAGCAGCCTTTTTCACCCATGCCCTCCATCCTGTCCATTTCCGGGGTCTCCAAGACCTACGCCACCGGCTTCACGGCGCTCAAGGAAGTCAATCTCGACATCCAGCGCGGCGAGATTTTCGCGCTGCTCGGCCCCAATGGCGCCGGCAAGACGACGCTGATCTCGATCGTCTGCGGCATCGTCAACCGCTCGACCGGCACGGTCACCGTCGACGGCCACGACATCGGCAAGGACTACCGCGCCGCGCGCAGCCTGATCGGCCTTGTGCCGCAGGAACTGACCATCGACGCCTTCGAGAGCGTCTGGGCGACGGTCAATTACAGCCGCGGCCTGTTCGGCAAGCCGGCAAACCACGCCTTTGTCGAGAAGGTGCTGCGGGACCTGTCGCTGTGGGACAAGAAGGACGCCAAGGCGATCACGCTCTCGGGCGGCATGAAGCGGCGATTGATGATCGCCAAGGCGCTGTCGCATGAGCCGCGCATCCTGTTCCTCGACGAGCCGACCGCCGGCGTCGATGTCGAATTGCGCCAGGACATGTGGGCGATGGTGCGCCGCCTGCGCGAGGACGGCGTCACCATCATCCTCACCACCCACTACATCGAGGAGGCCGAGGCGATGGCCGACCGTGTCGGCGTCATCAACCGCGGCGAGATCATCCTGGTCGAGAACAAGGCCGAACTGATGCGCAAGCTCGGCCGCAAGCGGCTGGTGATGGAACTGCGCAATCCGCTGGCAACGATCCCGGAAGCCTTCTCGCACTATGCGCTGGAGCTGTCGCCGGATGGCGCGCAATTGACCTACACCTATGACAACCAGGCCGAGCGGCCGGGCGTCGCCTCGCTGATCCGCGACCTCGAGGCCGGCGGCATCCAGTTCCGCGACATCGACACGCAAAACTCTTCGCTCGAGGAGATCTTCGTCAATCTGGTGAGGAGGGAGGCATGAACCTCCGCGCGGTATGGGCGATCTACCGGATGGAAATGGCACGTGCCTTTCGCACCGTGCTGCAGAGCATCGTCTCGCCGGTCATCTCGACATCGCTCTATTTCGTCGTCTTCGGCTCGGCCATCGGCTCGCGCATCACCGAAATCGACGGCATCAGCTATGGCGCCTTCATCGTGCCCGGCCTGATCATGCTGTCGCTTCTGACGCAGTCGATCTCCAACGCCTCCTTCGCCATCTACTTCCCCAAATTCGTCGGCTCGATCTACGAGCTTCTGTCGGCGCCGGTCTCCTATCTGGAGATCGTCATCGCCTATGTCGGCGGCGCGGCCACCAAATCGATCATCCTCGGCCTGATCATCCTGGCCACCGCCTCGCTGTTCGTGCCGCTGCACATCGAACACCCGTTCTGGATGCTCGCCTTCCTGATCCTGACGGCGGTGACGTTCAGCCTGTTCGGCTTCATCATCGGCATCTGGGCTAAAAGCTTCGAGCAGCTGCAGCTGGTGCCGCTGCTGATCGTCACCCCGCTGACCTTCCTCGGCGGCAGCTTCTATTCGATCCACATGCTGCCCGGCATCTGGAAGACGATCACGCTGTTCAACCCGGTGGTGTATCTGATCAGCGGCTTCCGCTGGAGTTTTTACGGCAAGGCCGACGTCTCGGTCGGCGTCAGCCTCGGCATGACGCTGGTGTTCCTGGCCGTCTGCATAGCGATCGTCGCCTGGATCTTCCGGACGGGTTATCGGCTGAGGAATTGACGCGGGCACTCACGGGCAGGTCTGTCGAGATTCAGGCAGGGCCGGCATCACTTGAATACCGGCAGACCTAGATCGCCTTGACCAGCCGCAGCAGCCCCAGCATCTCGATATAGGTCCCCTCGCGGAAGGCGACATAGACCGGCTCTTCGACGCCATGGAAACGGCGCTTGAAGGCCGCCTGGCCCTGCAGGTTGAACCTGCGGCGGTTGACCCATGGCGACGAATAGGCGCGCTGGAAGGTGTTGCGCCAGAAATCGCTTTCGGCAAACCCGCTCGGGGTCACGTCGACAAGCGGCGACAGGCCAAGCGTGACCACTGAGATGCCTTCCTCGCGAAAACGGTCGACCGCGAATTTGGTCAGGCCGATCTCGGCGTGCGGCGAGGCATCGGTATGCTTGCGCTTGAAGGCTGTGGTGTAGCCGATGATCTTGCCGTCGCGACATATCGGATCGAAATCGAGCAACGCAATAAGGTCGCCGTCCGGGCCATGCAGGACGAAGCGGCGCATGTCGGTGCCGAGCTGATCGTAAAACGGACGGTTGAGGAACCCCATTTCCCAGCGCTTGACGATGCGGTCGCCGCGCCAATTGTCGGAGAGCCGCTGTATCTCGTCGAGATGGATCGTGCGTTTGTCCTCGTCGAACGAAAAGCCCTTTTTTAAAAGCCAGCGTTCGGAATAGCGCACGGTCTCATTGCGCTTGCCGGAAAAATCATGTTCGGGCAGGACAAGGCGAGTGTCGATGCCCAGCCGGTTGACCTTGTAGCCGAGCCCGGCCAGCACGCGTGCGGTCTCTTCGCCGATCTGCACGAACCACGGGTCGCCGGCGGTCTCGACGAAGCGCCTGATGTAGTCGGGCCGCCGGGCCGGCGCCGCCACCGGGTCGCCAAGCGCGAAATGATGCTTCATCTTGGTGCCGAAGGCGATGTAGCCGTCGGCGTCGCCAAAATAGGAGAGCTTCGCTTGCACGGCGGTGGAATAGGCGAGCGAGAAGTCGCCGTGGCGGCGCACGATCGCCAGGCGTTCGACATGCGTCAGTTCCTGGCGCTCGACCTTGGGCGAGGCGCCCTCGAGGATTTTGTCGAAATAGATCCGCAAGGAGGGCATGGTCGAGATTTCCGCGTGCCGTCTGTGGCGCGACGTGTCTGTCGACACGCAGGACGCGCCACGGCGCCTTGTTTTTTCGCGGGAAGCCGAAATCGGTTGCCGGTTTCGAATTCCTGCGTCGGTAACGGGATCCGCCCCCGGACCTCGAATCAATCACATTGCCGCGACCTGATTATCGCCGATGCCGCCGATATGCCATATAGGGCGCGATGTATTGGGACAGAAGCCGGCAATCGGCTCCGGCCGGCGTGGCGGTGGAATGCTCCGGAGCGCAGCCGCAGCTTGGCGCGGGCCTCGAAAATCGCTGCCGATCCGCTGTATCGGGGGATCCTGCCCGCGATCAGACGGTTACAGCGCCCTGCGAGCGTTGCGGGGATGCTATAGTGGTTGAATGGGACCGAAGAATGAATGGCTGATACGACAACCAGACAGATGATGGAACAGGTGGCGGCGGTCGAGCCGGCAATCGTCATTGGCGCCGGCGCCGCCGGACTGGCTGTCGCACAGGCTTTGATGAAGGCCGGCGTGCCGACCTCGATCCTGGAAAAGGAAAGCCGGCTGGCCGAGCCCTGGCATCGGCGGCACCGGCAGCTGCGTCTCAACACCCACCGCGATCTCTCGACGCTGCCCGGCCTTGCCTATCCCACGGGTACACCCGCCTTTCCGCCAAGGGAGGTCGTCATCCGCCACATGAACGATTTCAGGGAGACGAACCGCCTGCCGGTGGAGTTTGGCGTTGCCGTCGAGACCATCGTGTTCAGGGGCGATCATTGGGCCATACGCACCAGCGCCGGCTCGCGCCTGGCGCGTCATGTCGTCGTCGCCACCGGCCGCGACAGGCAGCCCTTCACGCCGCAGTGGAAGGGCATGCAGGCCTTCGCGGGCCGGATCGTCCATTCGGCGGATTTTGGCGACGCGACGACCTATGCCGGCAAGAAGGTGCTGGTCGTCGGCGCCGGCAATTCGGGCTTCGACGCGCTCAATCATCTGGCCGACGTGGATACGTCCGCGATCTGGCTGTCGGCCCGCAACGGCCCCGCCCTTCTGCCCAAGCGGATCGGCAAGATTGCCGTGCACCGGCTTTCGCCGCTCATGGCGCGCTTGCCGACCCGCATTGCCGATGCGGTGATCGCGGCGACACAGCGCCTGGTTTTCGGGGACCTCACCAAATTCGGCATGCCGCCCGCGCCGTCGGGCGGCGTCAGCCGCCTGACCTCGGACTACACCGCGATCGCCGCCGATGACGGCGCCGTCGACGCCATCAAATCGGGCAAGATCGTCGTGGTGCCGGCGATACGGGAGTTCACCCGCGACGGCGTGATCCTCGCCAATGGCAGCCTGGTCCATCCCGACATCGTCATTGCCGCGACGGGCTACCGCACCGGGCTGGAGAGCATGGTCGGCAATCTCGGCGTGCTCGACAACAAGGGCGTTCCGCTCTTCAACGGCGGCGAGGCCGATCCGAAACTGCCGGGCCTCTGGTTCACCGGCATGCGGCCGAGCATTCGCGGCTGTTTCGCCAATGCCGCCATACTGGCCAAGGCGATCACCAGGCGAATTGCCGGCTCCTTCCCCGCATCCGCCGCGTCGGGCTGACTAAGGTCGAGGCGACGGAAAACACCGGGTATTCGTCAGCCCGCCATCGCCTTGACCTATTCGCTTGCCTTGTTATATAACATGTTATGGTTATGCATCGAACAGGTTGATCATGGAAGATGTTCTGCAATCCCTTGGATATCTCTGCCTGGGCAGCCGGCTGAAGCGCATAGGCGAGCAATTGCAGGCCGATGCGCAGCGCGTGCTCGATGGCCTGGAGGTTCCGCTTCAGTCGAGTCAGTACCCGTTGCTGGCCGCGCTCGACAGGCTGGGGCCATTGGCTGTCGGCGAACTGGCGCAGTCGCTCGGGCTCACGCAGCCCGGCGTGACGCGAAGCGTGTCGCTTCTGGCCGAGTTGGGCCTGGTCGAAGCCATCCAGTCGGACGGCGACCAGCGGCGCAAGATGGTCTCGCTGACCAGGAAGGGCCAGCACCTGGTCGACGTTGCGAAGCAGGACGTCTGGCCGCGCATCGAGCGCGCCGTCGCGGATCTGTGCCGGGATCTTTCGGGGCCGCTTCTCGATCAACTCGCCGCCATCGAGGACGGCCTGGCCATGGCCCCGCTCGATCGACGCGTGAAAAAAGGCGCAGCGCAATGAAACATGTTCTCGACCGGCCCGTCTGGAGCGCACTGGAGACGCGGCATCGGGCTTTCGCGCAAGGCGGCAAGCTCGCCATGCGCTATTCACCGTCGATCGCCCTCTTCGCCGCCACCGCAGCGGACGATGCCGAAAGCCTGCAGGCATTGGCGGACCTTGTCGGTCCGGGCGAGAGCGTCATCATGGCTCAGGCCGACGCGATTGCCCTTCCGGCCAGCCTCCTGGCAACGTCGTCGGCGACCGCCGTCCAGATGCTCGCCGATGCACCGTTGCAGGCCGTGTCGGATGAGCGCGTGCAACGCCTGACGCAGGACGACGTAGCCGAGATGCTTGCCCTGGCGTCGCTCACCAAGCCCGGGCCGTTCACGTCAGGGGCACTGAGCCTCGGCGACTTCTGGGGCGTGAAAGTTAAGGGCAGGCTGGTGGCGATGGCCGGCGAGCGGATGAAGCAGCCGGGTTACACCGAGCTCAGCGGCGTCTGCTCCCACCCGGAATTTCGCGGCGGTGGCCTTGGGCGACTGATGTCCCTGTTCGTGGCCAATCGGATTTTTGCGCGTGGCGAGATACCTTACCTCCACGCCTACGTCACCAATGCCGGCGCGATAAAGCTCTACGAGTCCATCGGTTTCAAACCGAGAAGCACGATCAATGTGGCTGTCGTCCAGAGCCAGGGGTAGGAGAGCTCCTGGCCCCTGGCGTTCACGCCGATTTCGATTCCAGCCGCCGGAAACCGACGGCTTCCATCAGCATATCCTCGTCGACCATGCCGGCATTGTGGAGCGCAAGCAGGGTGAGAGCCAACTCGCGCGCCTCGGTGGATTCGGGATGCGCTTCGCGCCGTCGGCAGGCCTCGTCGAACACGCGTTGCAGCCTGGCGATATCATCGGGTTTGAGCAGGCCACGGTCATAAACGGACTTAGGCATGGCGGTCTCCTGAAGGAAGAGTTAGGGCGCCATTCCTAAATTGCCAATCTTTCCCGAGGCTTGAACGGTTCAGGCCGGATGGGCCCCGGATCGCCAAGGCCCATCCCGCAATTGCAAACCGGCGCCTGATATCAGACGGCGATCTTGCCGCCGCCCTGTTTCGTAATCGCGACAACCGCCGGCCGTACAGGCATGTCGGGCTTGAAGTCGGGCCAACGGGTCGAGGGATCCTCATAATAGGATGGGCGGCCAAACGCGTCCCAGTCCTCGCCGCCGTCGCCCGGATGCTGGACGGCGACGAAGGCGGTCTGGTCGTCGGGCGCAAACAGCGGGCCGCACATCTCGGCGCCGATCGGCACGCGGAAGAACAGTTTCGAGGTCGCCCGCGCCGATCCCTCCGTGTCGACCGCCCACAGGCCATCGGTGCGGCCGGTGGCCTTCGGACCTTGGCCGTCGGTGGCGACCCACAGGCGCCCGGCCGAATCGACCGCGCAATTGTCGGGCATACCGAACCAGCCATTGGCCGTCGTCGCCGTCGAGAAGGTGGCGCCGACATCGGCCACCGAGGGATCGCCGCATTTCAGCAGCACTTCCCACCTGCCTTTGGCAGCGGCAAAATCGCCGCCCTCTTCCGATATTTCGATGATGTGGCCGAAGGCATTTTCGGCGCGCGGGTTGGCGGCGTCGACCTGGTCGGCCTTGCGCTTGGAATTGTTGGTCAGCATGACATAGACCTTGCCGTTGACGGCATTGGGCTGGATGTCCTCCGGGCGGTCCATCTTGGTGGCGCCGAGCAGGTCGGCGGCGCGGCGTGTCTCGATCAGCACGTCGGCCTGGCCGGTGAAGCCGTTTTCGGTCGTCAGCGGCCCCTGGCCGAAGACGATCGGCAGCCACTCCACCGAACCGTTCTCGGCGAATTTGGCGACATGCAGCGTGCCGTCGTCCAGCAGGTCCTTGTTGGCGGCGCGGTCATTGGCATTGAAGGTGCCCTTGGTGACGAACTTGTAGACATAGTCGAAGCGCTCGTCGTCGCCGAGATAGAAGACGACGCGGCCATCCCTGGCGACGATCGATTCGGCGCCCTCGTGCTTGAAGCGGCCCATGGCCGTGCGCTTCCTCGGCGTCGAGGTCGGATCGTTGACGTCGACCTCGACGATCCAGCCGAAGCGGTTGGCCTCGTTAGGCTCCCTGGCCAGGTTGAAGCGGTCGTAATGCGCGCCCCATTCGTAAGCGCCTTCAGGGATGCCGAGGCGCTTGTAGTTGGCGGCCTCCTTGTGACCCTCCGGCAGTTCGCCGGAGAAATAGCCGTGGATGTTCTCCTCGGACATCACATAGGTGCCCCAGGGCGTGACGCCGCCCGCGCAGTTGTTGATGGTGCCGATGACCTTGGTGCCCGATGGATCGGCATTGGTCTTGACGCGGTCATGGCCGGCGACCGGGCCCGACAGGGTCATTTCGGTGTTCGAGGTGATGCGGCGGTTGAGCTTGCCGTCGCGCACCACTTGCCATTTTCCCGAGACCTTGCGGATCTCGACGATGGTGCCGCCATGCGCGGCCATCTCGACATCGACTTGCTCCTTGCTGAGCGGCGCCACTTCGGCCGCCTTCTTGCCGTCCTTGTCGACGATCTTGACGATGCCGGGGAACATCAGATGCGGATTGGTGTATTCGTGGTTGACCACCAGCAGGCCATGCTCGGCGGAACCGTCGATCGGGATATAGCCGACATAGTCGTTGTTGTAGCCGAACTGCCTCGCCTGGGCTTCGGCCGACTGTTTGGCCGGATCGAACTCCGGCGAATCGGCAAACAGCGGATCGCCCCAGCGCAACAGCACGTCGGCGTCATAGCCCGGCGCGACATGGTGCTTGTCGTCGATGCCGGCCTCGAGTTCGTCGAATTTGAAGGCGGAGCCGTCCGCGGCACGGGCTTCGTCGGCGCTGACAAGTGCCAGCGGGCTGACGGTGGCGGCAATCGCCGAGACGGCGAGCGATCCCTTCAGGAAACCCCGGCGCGAAAACCGCGCGGCGATGATCTCGCCCATGGTGCGGTTGTCGGTGGGATTGATGGCCGGTCCGTCGTTTTCCTCGAGCAGGCTGGTGCGGAATTTGGCGTCGGGGGCGCGGTGTTCGGTCATTGGGGCCTCTGGCTTTGGAGTGGCTGGAGCTTGTGTTTTTCGACCCCTTACAGTCGGCCGGTCACATTTTCGTGACACGGCAAGTCGCTTTTAACGACATTCCACGAAGGCCGGCAAGGCGGCCGTGTCCGCTTGTGCCGGGGAGCCGCGAAATGGGTTCTTGAACAGGCCAGGCAAGGGGTTCTTTCCGTCACCTCCGCCACTCCCGCCAGAGGTGACCTTCAAGCTCGACGGCTGTTGTCTCCCCGTCGGCGGTGATGCGCGGCGCGGCCGCTCCATTGCCCGCGAGGCGGGTTCTCAGGCATGCGATATGGGACTTTAGTCCAAGCTTGCGCTTGCAAAGGTCTTGGGTGACAAACGCAACGGTCGGAGGTCGCTTCCGGTCACCACGTCTTTCGGCGATGTTGGTTGCACTGCAACGTTGGGATGGGCACGCCGGCTCAATCGACGGAGATCAGGATGTACGGATCGATCACGGCCCGTTGCCGACGGCTGACGCTCGGATCGGCGGCTTTCCTGGCGCTGACTCTCGCCCCCTATCAGATTGCCTTTCACGGCTCCGCCCTTGGAATCGACGCCGCCAGCGCACAGGCCGCCAGCGGTGGCCATGGCGGCGGTAATGGCGGTGGCAACGGCGGTGGTAATGGCGGTGGTAATGGCGGTGGCAACGGCGGCGGCAACGGTGGTGGAAATAGCGGCGGCAACAGTGGTGGCGGCAACAGCGGGAACGGCAATGGCAATAGCGGCGGCAATTCCGGAAAAGGCGGCGCCGCCTCCGGCAAGGGCCAGAGCGGCAGCCATGTCAACGCCGCGACCGGCGACAAGGTCGACATCAATGGCAGCACGATCACGGTCGAGCACCCGGACGGCTTGACGGAAAAGATCGAGAACGGCCGTTTCAGAATGCAGGATGCGCTCGACCGAACGATCGTCGACCGCCCGGCCACGCCGGCCGATGTCAAACGTCTTAAGGCTTTGTGAATCCGGGCCTTGTGAAGCTGGTCAACAGGCAACGGCCGGCTTCGCATGTCACCTCCGCCGCCCCCGGCGGAGGTGACCTCGTTTTTATCGATCCTCGCGCGGTTTCCCCCATGGCGCCGGCATAGCGATGGCGTCTATGCGCGGTTCCGGTCGCGGTCACGAAACTCACGCATCATCAGGGCCGCCTCGGTGCGGTTTCGCGCGTTGAGTTTCGACAGCACACCGGTCATATGGTGCTTGACGGTCTTCTCCTGCAGATCCAGCCGCAGGGCAACTTCCTTGTTGCTGAGCCCCTCCGCCACCAGCCGCAGGATCTCGCTCTGCCGCTCCGTGAGTTGCCGCAGCCGGTCCGCCATGCCGTCGGCAGGCTGCTGGGACTGGAGATCGGAAAGCAGCCGCGCCGACAGCATCGGCGAAAGATAGCTCTCGCCTGCCACCACGTTGCGCAGGATGTCGGCGAGCGCACGCGATCCGACACCTTTGAGGACATAGCCGTGTACCCCGGCATTCAGGGCCTTGGTCACGTCGGCATTGGCCTCCGAAACCGTCAGCATGACGATCTTCTGGGCGGGATGGTTGGCAAGGATGCCTGCAACCGCGGTCAGGCCGCCGCCCGGCATGGAGATGTCGAGCAGCAGAATGTCGGGCCGCGCCGTCGACGCGATGCGTTCGGCGTCCTGCGCGGTCGCGCCTTCGCCGACCATCTCGAAGCCGCCGATCTCCGACAGGCTGCGCGTCACGCCTTCACGAAAGAGCGGGTGATCGTCGATGATGGCGATACGAATGGCTTCGGTCATGCTTGCTCCTCAACCGATAAACTGATCACCAAGCGCGTGCCTTGCGGTCCGGTCAAGGCTTCGAACTGGCCGCCAATGCTTTCGACCCGCTCCCTGAGGCCGGCGAGCCCCAATCCCTCGACCCGTGCCGCCGGGTCGAAGCCTGGTCCGCCGTCCGATACTTCGACGAAGAGCCGGCCGCCTTTCATTCCGGCAGCCACCGCCTGATCCTTGCCGCGGCCGTGGCGATAGGCATTGTTCAGCCCTTCCTGTACGAAACGATAGATGCTGATCTTCTCCGAAGCGCCGGGTTCGGGCAACTGTCCTGGCAGCGTGAGCGCCACCGACGTTCCGGTTCGGCGCTCGTGCTCTTTGACGGCCAGCCGCAATATTTCCGTTGCCGCGGCCGTCTCTATCTGCGGCAGGACAAGGCCGTTGCAGATGCCGCGTATCTCTCGCATCGCATCCTCGAGCGTCTTGCGGATCATCGCCACCTCGGTCGCGCGGTTCCCCTCCCAATGGTCATCGCCGGTAAACACCGGGCTGTCCATGCGTAGCGCCGCCAGGGCCACGAGTTGGGCCGGCCCGTCATGCAGGTCGGCGCCGATACGGCGCAAATATCTTTCATTGAGCGCGGTGGCGCGGCGGGACGCCCGCTGTACGCGCTGCCGCAAGGCGCTGTTTTGCGTCACCAGGTCCTGCAGCTCCGACACCTGGCGGCGCAGCGCTCCGCGCTGGTCGTCGATGGTGCGGCTGCCGCGCAGCACGATGCCCGACAGGAGCAGGAATGCCGTCAAGGTGGTGCCGGCCACGATCAGCCAGCTCGACAGCAGGGCGGAGGCCAGCGTGGCTTTGAAATCGGTGGCGATTTCGTAGAATTCGGTGACCGCCACCACATCGCCGGACCAGGGTTCGCGCACGGGATTGTAGATCTCCAGCAACGGCTCACCCGAAGCCCGCTCTTTCTCTTCGTTGTCGTCATACGTGTCGAACTGGGCAGCGACGTTGCCCTGGAAGGCGGAACGCAGGTGGTCGTTCAGATCGAAGCGGCGGCCGATCAGGGAGGAGTCTTTCGAATAGAGCACGGTGCCGTCGCGGCGCCACAGCCTGAACGACACCAGGCGCTTGCCGAGCGCGCCCTGTCCGAGCGTTTCGTCGAGCGCCTGCTTGACGGATTCGCTGAGTTCCTCGCTCTTGCGCAGGTCGGGCAGCAGCGGCGCGATCACGCTGTCGACATAAAGCGCCGTCGTGGCGGCCGAATTGCGGGTGACGCCGTCTCGGATCTGCGTCGTCACCCAGGCACCCACCAGCAGCATGACGACCAGAAGGCCAAAACCACCGGCAACGAGGAATTGCACAGCGAGCGAAAGCTCGCTCCAGCGCCGCGCCAAGTTCTGAAAGATGCGTATCATGAGCCCCTGACCGCCCTTCGATCGACAGGCTGGGCGGCGTCGATACATTGAGCCTCTGTCTTGCCGTTGCCAAGACCTTCGTTTGAACGAGGTCGCTTGACGTCCCGGCGCGCTTCGGAAACAAGGGCCGCGGCACAGGCGGCGGCAGCCGCTTCGAGGAGGGACGGGACGTTGAGTTTTTCGGGATTGCTGCAGCTTGGCTTTTCGACGGTCATCTTCCTTTTGGCGGCGACCGCGGCCAAGCAATGGGGATTGGCGCCGAGCCTGGGCAAGATCCTTTTGACGCTCGCGCTCTACTCGCTGGGCAATCTGATCATGCTGCGGCTGATCCGCGAATTCGGCATGTCGGTGTCGTTCAGCCTCTCGGCGGTCATCCAGCTGGTCTCGGTCAACGTCGTGGCGCTGGTGTTCTTCGGCGAGCGCGTCAACGCGCTGCAGGCGACCGGCATCCTGCTGGCGATCGCCGCGGTGGCGCTGATCACGCTCGGGCCCTATCTGCAAGGACGATGACCCGAGATGACGGCTGCGATACCGATCCGATGAAAGACACCGCCACCACCTTGCTCAACCGGATCGAATTCCCGGTCCTGCTGGCCGGCCTGGTCATCGCCGGCGGGCTATGGGGCTTCGTGGAACTGATGGAACTGGCGCGGACAACCGAGCCGCATGGCTTCGACACCGAGATCCTGCTTGCCTTCCGCCAGGCGGGGCAGCCCGGCGTGCCGCTCGGCCCGCCATGGCTGGAAGGGGCGATGCGCGACATCACCAGCCTCGGCAGCACCAGCGTGCTGGTGCTGATCACGGCGGCGACGATCGTCTATCTGCTGTTGATCCGCAGGCCGGGAACCGCACTTCTCATCTTCGTCGCCGTGGCCGGCGGCCAGCTTCTGTCGAGCCTGTTGAAAGTTGGCGTCGACCGGCCCCGGCCCGAACTCGTTTCGCATCTGGTCAACGAGACGTCGCTCTCTTTCCCGAGCGGCCATGCGATGCTGTCGGCGGTGACCTACCTCACGCTCGGTTCGCTGGCGGCGCGCTTCCTGCATGGCCGGGCGACCAAGATCTACGTTCTGTCGCTCGCCGTGCTGACGGCGGTTCTGGTCGGCGTCAGCCGCATCTATCTCGGCGTCCACTGGCCGTCGGATGTGCTGGCGGGCTGGTGCGCGGGCTTCGCCTGGGCGATGCTGTGCTGGTTGGTGGCGCGGCTTCTGCAGCGGCGCAAGGTGGTGAGCGACGATGCCTGATGGGGCGCCTGGTGCCCCTCAGGCCCGTCGTCAGATCAATCTGTTGATCAGGTGCCCGCAGCCCGTCAGCATGAAAATTGTCGACAGCAGGCATGCCGACGTCGTCAAGGTCCTGAAAATTTTCAACTGCGTTGCCCCCTAGCCCCGATAGAAACACCCTATCCTGCAATTCCCGGGACGTACCAGAAAAATGAACACGGGATCTGGCCGATGATCGCTGCCGCATGGGCCTGGCCGGTATCGACCAGAAGACACGCGCCGAGCGCGCCGGCGTTTTGCTTCCGACCATCCGCGACGCGCCGAGCGCAATTGGCGGGGAAGTCTCTTCGCGTCCGGCTTCCATCAGGAAGAGGAGGGCCGCCGCGTCCTTAACGGTTGAGCGACCTTGGACCGCTGACGAATGGGCTGCCCCTGACATAAAAGCGCAGCGGCCGGTCCGCGTCCTTCGAAATGCCGATCCTGATGCCCTGCCCGATTTCGCCGTGTGGGTGATTATCGCTTGCGAGCCATAGCGGGCCCTTCCGGCAAAGGTCGAGCCCGTCGAGCGAACGATCGATCCGCAACGCCATCGCCAGCCGTCCCGGTCCGCGCGCCAAATCGCGCAGGCGCTCGACACTGCGGTTCCGCCGCATGATCGCGATGCCTTCGAGCGGCTCGAGAGCCCTGATCAGAACGCCGGTGCCGGTGCCCTCCATCCCGCTCGAGACGTTCAGCATGTATGAGACGCCATAGGCGAGATAGACATAGGCGTGCCCCGGCTCGAGGAACAGCGAACGGTTGCGCGAGGTCATGCCCCGGTAGCCGTGCCCGGCGGCATCGCCGACGACATACGCCTCGGTCTCGACGATGCGGCCGCTGGCCATGCCTTCGGGCAAGTCGCGCACCACCAGCTTGCCGATAAGATAACGGGCGAGAGCGGCTGTATCGTCAGGCAATTCCGAACGGGCGATCGGGCGGTAGGAGGTCATCGTCATGGCGGCCGGGTTCTCAGGGGTCCATCCATGCCAAACCTCCCTGACCGTTGTTGTCGATGGACAGTCCTACCACGGCCCACCTCACGGCTGTTAGCGATGGTCGCCCGGGATGGCGCGGGATAGCCCCGAAGCGCCGGTTCTCAATCGAGCTTCAATGCCACCACCTCGCCTTCGTTCATCAGCGGCACATAGAGGATCGACTTGCCGTCGGTGCCGATGTCGGCGCTGCCCGGCTTGAAATGCGCCACTGCTTCCGGCGCACTGCCGGCCCTGTACCGGTAGAGCGTGCCGGTCATGTAGGCGGTGGCATAGATGGTGTCGCCGATGGCGACGACGCCGTCGAGGTAGGCGAATTTCTGCGCGCCGGGCAGCGGCGAGACCATTTTGCTGGCGAGGTCGACGGCCAGCAGCCCACCGGGTTCCGTTGTGCTGAAGTCGGGCTTGATGCCCTTGCCCCAGGAGGCGACGATCAGCCTGTTGCCATCGGCGAAGACGCCGTTGGGCGAGGCCAGCATCGGGTCCTTGACTAACAGTTCCGGCGTGTCGCCGCCGATGCGGTAGATCGTGTCGGCCAGCATGTCGGTGACATAGACCTTGCCGGCCTTGTCCGATGTCATGTCGTTGAGGAAGACGGCATTCGGCACGGCGATGCTGGCGACCAGCCTGCCGCTGGCGAGGTCGACGACGCGAATTTTGGTGATGTCGGCGACATAGAGCTTGCCGCCCGATATCGCCATGCCCTTGGGCGCGTCCATGCCGTCGGTCCAGTGCTGGGTCACCGTCTTGCCGTCCGGGGACAGCACACTGAGATAGCCGTTGCCGTCGGCATCGCCGGGATTGCCGACGATGTTGGAAACGATGATGCGGTTGTTGGCGGCGTCGAACAGCGCCGATTCCGGCTGTTCGAGCCCCGTGGCGCGCCAGAGCTCGCCGGCCTGGGCGGCCGGTGTGGCGGCGATACCGATGGTGGCGGCAAAGGCGGAGAAGATAAGGCGGGCGGAAATGATGAGGCGGTTCATGGCGGGTCTCCTGTGATGATGGCGGACAGCTATGATTTTCGATACTTCTCGGGAAGCCTGATTGCTGTTAGTATCGAATATCGATACGAAACTCCCGGCAAGAGGTGCATCCCGTGAGCGGTCTGATCTTCGAGGCGCTGAAGCGGACGCTGAAGGCGAAGGGTGTCACCTATCGCGAGCTTGCCGAGCGCATGGGTGTTTCCGAGCCGACGGTGAAGCGCATCTTCCATGAGAAGAACTGTAAGCTCGACCGGCTGGTCGAGATCTGCGCGGCCGCCGGCGTCGAGCTGGAAAACGTGCTCGGCTCGATGAACCGGGGGCCGGGGCCGGTCAACCACATCGCGCCCGAGATCGAGCGCAGGCTGGCCGGCCGGCCGGCGCTGCTGTTCATCTTCGTCATGCTGTCGGAGAAATTCACGCCGCAAGGCATCATGCGCTCGCAAGGCCTGAGCGAGGCCTCGATGTTCCTCTATCTGCGCGACCTCGAGGAACTCGGCCTTGTCGCGCTCGGGCGGGGACTCACGGCGAGGCTGCTGGTCGAGACGCCGATCCAATGGAATTTCGAGGGCCCGCTCAGGCCGCTGTTCGAGATGACCAACAAGAACTTTATCGGCTGGGCCATCACGCACATCGAGAAGGAGGCGACCTTCGTCAGCTTCTCCAGGCGCATGCGGCCGGAGACGGCGGAGATGGTGCGGCGCGAGGCGGAGGAATTGGCCGATCGCGCCAGGCTGCTCGCCCATCACGACCAGCACACCACGCCCGAGGACGGTCTCACCGGCTACAAATGGACGTTTGCCTTCGGCGCGACGCCGTTTCCGGCGATCATGCCGATCGGCCCGCACCCGCGCGATGCCGGCGCGCGGCCGCCCGAGCAGTCCGCGGCAAAAGGACGGCGCCCGCTTCCGGCGTGAAAGGACTATTCGGCGGCCTTCGTCTCCGCGTCCGCAGCCTTGTCGTCCCAGGTCACGGCCCGGTAGTCGAAGCCATATTCCAGGGTCGGCTTGACGATGCGGAAATAGGGCGACAGGTCGAAGTCGCGCGGCGTGTACAGCGAGTGGTGGCGGATGTGCAGGATTTCCTTGCGCGAATAGCTCGACTGCGCCGAGGCGCGGCCTGGCGCGCGGGTGATCTCGGGCAGGATCGGATAGCGGATCTGGCCATACGCCTCGGCAATCAGCGTCGAGCAGATGGCGCGCGTCGGGTCGCCGGAGCCGAAGGCCAGCATGCGGCGGCGCCAGCGCACCGGCACCGGCGGCGTCGGCAGGAAAAAGCGCAGCATGTCGAAGATGTTCTTGAGGTCGTATTTCAAGCCAAGCTTGCCGACCATGAAGGCGACGACCATGTCGCGGTCCTCCGGTGCCAGGCCGCTCGCCCGGCAGATGCGGGTGTTGTAGGTGCGGTAGCGCGACAATGGCACGGCGACGCAGCCTTCGCCCATGGTGACCTCGATCAGCCGGGGCCGCTCCGCTCCGTCTTCCGGCTTGGGCAAGGCATCGCCGACATAAAAGGCCGCATGCGACCATGTCGACTGGGTAAGGTACTTGATCGCCGCCGAGATCCTCTGGTTGCCCTCGACCAGCAGGATGTCGCCGGGCTCCAGCGTGCGGCGCAGCGTTTCGGCATCGGATGGCGTGTAGGGCTCATAGCCCGAGGATTCTTCCTGCAGCCGGCCGGCAAGCCAGCGGCCAAGGCGGTCGAGAAGCGTGTCGGCCGGCGCGGTCATAGCAGAGCGTGATTAACACAGGCTGGCGTGCGGACACCAGCCGCGGTTAGCCGGCCGATGCGCTGGCGTCTTCCTGCGGGCCGGCCAGATCGTCGCGCGCCTTGCGGGCCAGTCTTTTCGTCGCGTGCCTGGGGCTGTCGCCGAACAGGTCGGCGGCCTCGGCAAGGCAGGATTTCCTCAAGCTCTTTTCCGAGCGCTTCAGCAGCTTGCCGAGAAGCTTCGTATCCGCGTGCGGCCCAAGCGGCTGGTCGTCGGCCTCGAGCAGCGCGCGCATGACGAATACATCATGCAGTTCGCCCAGCCGCTCGCCCAGTTCGTCGACGGCCTTGCGCCGCGCCTTGATCGGCGTCGGCCAAAGCCGGCCCAGCAGCGACAGGTGCATGCCGTGCGTCTTGGCCGCCTTGCGCAAATCGTGGAAATCGTCGGCCTCGCCGCGTGCGCCGGCCTTGTCGAGCGCCTTCCTGGCGCGGCGCAGGGTGACGCGGGCGCCTTCGGCGAGCACGTCGGCGGCCTGTTCCGGCTGGTCGGGCAAGGCAAGGCTTTCGATCCGCTTCATGCCGTCCTGGCAAGCGGCGGTCGCCGCGCCGATTGCCGCCTGGAGGCCGGCGCCTTCGTGCAGATCATGCTGGCGGGCGACCAGCCTGTCGCGCACGGCATCGAGCCCGCCATCGGCGCTCTCCTTGGGAAAACCTGCCGCCAGCCGGTCGATGGTTTCGATCAGCGCCGTTGCTTCACGCGGGCCTGCAAGCAGCGCCGCCACATTGCGATAGCACTGGTTCTCGGTCGTGCAGAAAGTTTCGTCTCCGGAACGAACCAGGCGCAGCAAGGCACGTGCGCCCTTCAGCCGCTTGCGGCATTTGTGCAGTCCCTGTTCCGGCCGGCTCTGCGCCGCGTCCAGATGCAGCAGTGCCTTGCTAATTTCCTCGGCAAGGATGCGTCTGACCTCACCGGTCAGCGGCAGGCGCGGGTCGATGCGAAAACTCATGCGGCGATCTCCGGAATCCCCCCGAGGGCGAGCGACGCGTTGTAGAATTTCTGCTCGCCGGTGACTTCACGGCCGAGCCAGTCTGGCAGCATTTCGTCCGGCACGTCTTCCGGCGTCTCGAGTTCGGCCATCACAAGTCCTGCCAGCGCGCCGCCAAAGACGTCGACTTCATAGAGATAGCCGCGATGCCTAACATGGTGGCGTGTCTTCTCTATGACACGTCCTAGCGCGAAGGCCAGCATCTCCTCGGCCTCGGCAAGAGGCACCGGATACTCGTATTCGTCGCGCTCGCGCGCCTTGCTGCCGAATTTGAGCGTCAGCTTGGCGGACACGCCGTCGCTGATGCGGATCCGCACCGTCCGGCCGGGCGCGGCGGCAAGATAGAACTGGCGAATGCGGATATCCGCCTCGACCAGGTTCCGCCATGCGGTGCTGGAGACCAGGAACTTGCGCTCGACTTCCTTGCCCATGGCCGCGCACTAAAGCGTTTGCCGCAGGCGATGGCAAGACAGCCCCGCACACAAGTTGACTTTAATCAATCGATTGATTAAAGATGGGCCATGATCAAATCGCCCGAAGCCAAGAATCCACGCCGCGACACGCCCCCGGCGGAGTTGACGCGGGCCGCGCTCGTCCGCGCCGCGCTGAAACTGTTCGGACGGCAGGGTTTCGACGGCACCTCGACCCGCGAGATCGCGGCGGAGGCGCGAGCCAATATCGGTTCGATCGCCTACCATTTCGGCGGCAAGGAAGGCCTTCGCGCCGCCGCCGCCGACTTCATCGTCGAGACCATCCAGACCGTCGCCGGCCAGGCGCTGGGCAACAGCCAGGCGGCGGCTCCAACCGATCCCGAGGCGGCGAGGGCGCAGCTCTTCGCGGCGCTGGAGCGGATGGTCGGCTTCATCGTGGCGCAGCCGGAGGCCGGCGAGATCGTGCAGTTCGTGCTGCGCGAGCTGTCGCATCCCACGGCTGCGCTCGACCGCATCTATGATGGCGTGTTCGAGCCGACGCATCGCCGGCTGTGCCTGATCTGGGAGCAGGCGACCGGCGAGCCGGCCGAAAGCGAACGGACCCGGCTCACCGTGTTCACGCTGATCGGCCAGGTCATCTATTTCCGCATCGGCCGCGAAGCGGTGATGCGCCGCATGGGCTGGCATGACATCGGCAGCGCCGAGGCGGCAAAGGTCGTGGCGGTCACGGCTGACAATCTCAGCGCCATACTGGCCGCCAGGAAGAAGCAGAAATGAAGGGGCAAAGACCATGAGTTTTCTATGTTCGCTGCCGCTCGCCGTGCAGCTTTTCGGTGCCTGCGCCCCGGCGCCGCCGCTGGCCGTCGGCTATGTCGAAGGCGACTATGTGCTGCTGGCGCCGATCGAGGTGGCGCAGGTCGAGACCGTCACGGTCAAGCGCGGCGACCGCGTCACGTCAGGCGCGACGGTGGTGACGCTGGAAAGCGCCGATGCCAAGATCGCGGTGGCGCAGGCGCGGGCGAGCCTGGCGCAGGCGCAGGCACAGCTTGCCGACCTTCAGGTCGGCAAGCGACCGGAAGAAATCGCCGCGCTCAAGGCCCAGGTCGACATGGCCAAGGCGCAGGCCGACGACGCCAAGCGCAAATACGACCGCGCCGCCGACCTGTTCAAGCGCGGTACCGGCACGCAGGCCGACTACGACACCGCTTCGGCGACGCTGGAGACCGCCAACGCGCAGGTTGGCCAGGCTGAGGCCAATCTCGCCGTCGGCGGCTTGCCGGCGCGCGCCGAGACGATCAAGGCCGCCGACAATCAGGTTAAGCAAGCGCAGGCCGCGCTCGACCAGGCCGAGTGGCGGTTGTCCAAGCGCATATTGGCGGCGCCCTCGCCCGGCCGCGTCAACGACGTCATCCGCAATCCCGGCGACACGGCGGGTCCGACCGCGCCGGTGATTTCGGTGCTGCCCGACGGGGCGGTGAAGCTCAGCGTCTATATACCGGAGGCCGCCTTCTCATCGGTCAAGGTCGGCAGCCTGCTCAGCGTGCATTGCGACGGCTGCGGTGCGGACGTCAAGGCGCGCGTCAGCTACGTTTCGCCCGATCCCGAATTCACCCCGCCGGTGATCTATTCGCTGGAGAACCGGCAGAAGCTGGTCTACCTCGTCGAGGCGCGGCCGGAGGGCGATGCGGGTCCGCTGCAGCCCGGCCAGATCGTCGATGTCGATCTTGCGGAAACGGCAAAATGAATGTCATCGACGTTCATGGCCTGGTCAAGCGCTTCGGCGACAAGACCGTCGTCGACCACGTGACGATGTCGGTCGCCGAAGGCGAGATCGTCGGCTTCCTCGGTCCCAACGGGTCGGGCAAGACCACCACCATCCGCATCATGTGCGGTCTGCTGACGCCGGACGAGGGCGAAGGCACGGTGCTGGGTTTCAACATCCGCACCGACTCGCTCAGGATCAAACGCGAAGTCGGCTACATGACGCAGAAATTCTCGTTCTACGAGGATTTGACGATCGGCGAGAATCTCGAATTCGTGGCGCGGCTCTACCGGCTGAAGCCGGTCGAGGAGCATGTCGCCAGGACGCTGGAAGAGCTCGGCCTCACCACGCGCCGCAACCAGCTGGCCGGCACCTTGTCGGGCGGCTGGAAGCAGCGTCTGGCGCTGGCCGCCTGCATCATGCACAAGCCGAAACTGCTTTTGCTCGACGAGCCGACGGCCGGCGTCGATCCGAAGGCGCGGCGCGAATTCTGGGACGAGATCCACCGCCTCGCCAGCGGCGGGCTGACCGTGCTGGTCTCCACCCACTACATGGACGAGGCCGAGCGCTGTCACCGCATCAGCTACATCTCCTACGGCAAGATGCTGGCCACCGGCACCGTGGCCGAGGTGGTCAGGAATGCCGGGCTGACCACCTTCGTGCTGCAGGGTCCGCGGCTCGATCAGGTGGCCGAAGCGCTGCAAGGGCGCCCCGGCGTCGACCAGGTGGCGCCGGTCGGCGCCACGCTGCATGTCGTCGGCTCCGACAAAAAGACGCTCGAAGCGGCACTTGCCGATGTCGAGAAAGAGCACAAGGGCGTGACGGTGGCGCCGGGGGAAACCAGCCTGGAGGACGTCTTCATCCAGTTCATGTCGGGGTCGAAGGACAACATGGCATGAACGGCATCTTCTCCTTCGCCAGGCTCGGCGCGCTGCTGATCAAGGAATTCATCCAGATGCGGCGCGACCGCATCACCTTCGCCATGATGCTGGGCGTGCCGCTGATACAGCTCGTGCTGTTCGGCTACGCCATCAACAACGATCCGAAGAGCCTGCCTGCCGCACTGGTGGCGACCAGCAGCGACCCCTACACCCGCGCCATCGTCGCGGCGCTGCAGACCACCGGCTACTACCGCTTCGACCATGTCGCGCAAAGCGCCGAGGGGGCCGAGTTCCTGATGGCGCGCGGCGACGTCGCCTTCGTCGTCACCATACCGGCCGACTTCGCCAAGCGGGTCGAGCGCGGCGACAACCCGCAGATCCTGATCGAGGCCGACGCCACCGATCCTGCCGTCGCCAGCGGCGCCATCTCCACGCTCGGCACCGTCGCCAGCCAGGCCCTGCTCAGGGCCCAGGGCATGCAGGAAGCCGCCGCCGAGGCCGCCAGGGGACAGCTCGATGTCGTGGTGCACCGGCGCTACAATCCCGAAGGCATCTCGCAATACAACATCGTGCCCGGCCTGCTCGGCGTCATCCTGCAGATGACCATGGTGATGATGACCTCGATCGCGCTGACGCGCGAGACCGAGCGCGGCACGATGGAAAACCTGCTCGCCATGCCGTCGAGCCCGCTCGAGATCATGATGGGCAAGGTGCTGCCCTATCTGGCGGTCGGCGCCGTGCAAGTGGTGGTGGTGCTGGCGGCGGCGAAGCTTCTGTTCGCCATCCCCTTCACCGGGTCGATGTCGCTGCTTTTGTCGGCGGTGCTGGTGTTCGTGCTGTCGCTGGTGCTGCTCGGCTATACGATCTCGACCATCGCGCGCACGCAGATGCAGGCCCTGCAGCTCACCTTCTTCTTCTTCCTGCCGTCGATCATGCTGTCCGGCTTCATGTTCCCCTATCGCGGCATGCCGGATTGGGCGCAGACCTTCGGCGAGATCTTCCCGCTGACGCATTTCCTGCGCATCACCCGCGCGGTGATGCTGAAGGGCGCCGAACTGCCGGCCGTGGCAACCGAGATTGGCTGGCTGGTGGTGTTTGTCGTTTTGTTTGCCGGCGTCGCGTTGGTCCGGTTCAGGCGTACGCTGGATTAGGGGCCGCGATATCGGGAAGTTTTGAAGTCGGCGGGACAGAGGGGGATGCTCAAGCGCGACGCTTCCGCGTGGAGCGCCTAAGCCGCCGCCATGATCCCGGCATACGTCCCGAAATCGACATTGCCGCCAGACAGCACCACGGCGATATTCTTGCCTGACAGCTCGATCTCGCCCGACGACAGCGCCGCCAGCGCGACGCAGCCGCCGGGTTCGACCACCAGCTTGAGATAGGCCATGGCGTCGCGCATCGCCTGCGCCGCCGCCTGGTCCGAGACGGCGATGGCTCCAGTGAGGTTCCGGCGGTTGATCTCGAAGGTGATCACGCCCGGCTCGGCGGTCAGCAGCGCGTCGCAGATGGAATCATGGCCCGGCTCGTTCGAGACCCTGGCGCCTGCCGCGAGCGAGCGGCGCGTGTCGTCGAAATGCTCGGGCTCGACCGCCCAGACGGCGGTGCCGGGCGAAGCATCCTTGACGGCAACGGAGATGCCGCTCGACAGGCCGCCGCCGCCGCAGGGAACGATCACCGCGTCGAGCTCGACGCCAAGCGCTCTCGCCTGGCGCATCAGTTCGAGGCCGATCGTACCCTGGCCGGCGATGATGGCCGGATCGTCGAAGGGCGGCACCAGCACCATGCCCTTCTCGATGTAAGGGCGGATCACGGCCATGCGGTCATCGCGAAAACGGTCGAAAGGCACCACCTCCGCGCCCATCTTGCGGACATTGCCGACCTTCATCGCCGGCGCGTCGGCGGGCATGGCGATGACCGCCTTGACACCGAACATGGCGGCCGAGGCGGCAACGCCTTGCGCATGGTTACCCGAGGAGAAGGCAACGACGCCCCGGCCGCGTTCCGCCTCGCTCAGCGACGACAGCTTGTTGTAGGCGCCGCGGAACTTGAACGAGCCGGTGCGCTGCAGCGTCTCCGGCTTGAACAGGATGCGCGCGCCGAAGCGCTTGTTGAACTCGGCCGATTCGATCAATGGCGTTTCGACGATCAGGCCGGAGAGCCGGGCCGCGGCGGCGTGGATGTCGGCGATGCCGGGAGGGGTGATCATGACGGATCCTGCGAGATGTGGCCCGTCATGGTGCACGCAAAGGCCCGCGCGAAGCCAACGAAAAGATGTGACCGCTACAAAATTTGGCGATTATGACGAGGTACAAAATGTCGCCAGCGTTGCGGCCGGCACACCCCCCTCTGTCCTGCCGGACATCTCCCCCGCAAGGGGGGAGATTGGCAGTTTAGAGGCCGCCGCTTCCTTGCGGCGTGTGAGATTGGCGAAGGCAAAGATGAAGTCTGATCTCCCTCCTTGCGGGGGAGATGGCCGGCAGGCCAGAGGGGGGTGCTGGCCCGCCGACATATCTGATTGTCTTCCAATCGCAGAGCATGCAGCCGGAGTCCCGCTGCCTGCGGCGAACCGGGTTCTCACCCCAGCAGCGTCCGCTGCCTCTTGGTCCCGCCCAGCTTGCGCCAGTTGTTGAAGCGGTGGGTGGCGGCGGCGAAGGAGATCTTCATCTGCTGGGCGACCGAATAGCGCGACTTGCCCTCGTCGAACATGCGGTAGCAGCATTCGACGCCTTCCTCGGTCAGCTTGCCGTCCGGGGCCTTGTTGTGCGGATTGGCGGGGTCGAACTTCTCGACCTGCTGCTCGACCAGGCCCTTCAGGCGCTGCAGGTCGGCCTCGATGCTGGCAATGAGATCGAGAACGGGCTTTGGGTCGAAATGCTCTGCGTGCGGCTTCGTCATGCGTTGATCCTCATCCTTGTCTTGAGTTCAACTATATAGGTTAACCTTTGCCAATAATGAAGGGCACGCTCCGGCGTCGGCTTCAACAATTCTTGAGCCGTGAGCAAGCGCGCGATTGACCCGGGGTCCGTCAAACCCTAGTTTAGAACAATTCTAAACTAGGGTGATTTGCTCATGCTTTCCCGCGTTTTCGGCTTCGGCCGCCGTCCCTTCGAATCGCTGTCCGAACAGGAGATCCTGGCGCTGGCCATTTCATCCGAGGAGGACGACGGGCGCATCTACCGGGCCTATGCCGATGGGCTGGCGGATAGGTATCCGCAATCGGCGAAGATGTTCGAGGAGATGGCGCATGAGGAGGATGGCCATCGCGATGCGCTGATCGAGCTTCATCGCAAGCGTTTCGGCGAGCGCATTCCGCTGATCCGGCGCGAACATGTGAAAGGCTATTACGAGCGCAAGCCCGATTGGCTTGTCCGGCCGCTCGGGATCGAAAATGTGCGCAGCCAGGCCGAGGTGATGGAGCGGCAAGCCTACCTGTTTTATGTCGAGGCGGCAAAGCGTACCACCGACGCTTCGACGCGCAAACTGCTCGATCATCTGGCGGCGGTCGAGCAAGGCCACGAGACGCTGGCTCAGCAATTGGAGCAGAAGCACGTGCCTGGCGAGGTGAAGGACGAAGAAGCGGCGGCCGAGCAGCGCCAATTCATCCTCACCTATGTGCAGCCGGGCCTTGCCGGTCTGATGGACGGCTCTGTGTCGACGCTGGCGCCGATCTTCGCCGCGGCTTTTGCCACGCATGACACCTGGCAGACCTTCCTGGTCGGACTTGCGGCCTCGATCGGCGCCGGCATCTCCATGGGTTTCACCGAAGTCGCCTCCGACGACGGCAAGCTCTCGGGACGCGGCTCACCGATAAAGCGCGGCGTCACGACCGGCGTCATGACGGCCGCAGGCGGCCTCGGCCACGCGCTTCCCTATCTCATCCCACATTTCTGGACCGCGACCGCCGTTGCCGCCGTGGTGGTGTTCTTCGAGTTATGGGCCATCGCCTTCGTCCAGAACCGATACATGCAGACGCCCTTCCTGCGCGCCGCCTTCCAGGTGGTGCTCGGCGGCGCGCTGGTGTTCGCCGCGGGCGTGCTGATCGGGAATGCCTGAGCTTCTTTCCTTCCCTCCTTGTGGGGGAAGGTGGATCGGCGCGCAGCGCCGAGACGGATGAGGGGTGTTCCAGCGGAGTGAGACGTTGGCGATTTAGGCCTACGGTCTGGATGAAGAGTATCGCCAAGCTGGAGCACCCCTCATCCGACCGAGCTTCGCTCGGCCACCTTCTCCCGCAAGGGGAGAAGGAGGAGTCGCTACCCATTCACCGCCCGGCTATCGACCGGCGCCTCATCCCTTTCCGTCAGCCCATAGTCGCGCACCACATGCGCGATGCGCAGTCGATAGCCGGCAAAGATACCGCCGCGGCCGGCCTTCTGGGCCTGCCTGTGTTCTTCCGTATTGCGCCAGGCCTTGACCGCTTCCTCGTCGCGCCAGAACGACAGCGACAGGATGCGGTCGGGGCCGGCCAAACTCTGGAAGCGCTCGATCGAGATGAATCCATCGATGCCATCGAGCAGCGGACGCAGCTTGGCGGCGATGCCGAGATAGGCATCGCGTTTGCCCTCGGCCGGCTCGACCTCGAAGATGACCGCGATCACGGCAACACCTTTTCCCTTGGCATGATCCCGGTCTGAAAAGTCTGCAACTTTTCAGGATCAAGCCTTGGCGCATGCGGGCCGGATGCCAGTTTCAGGAACATGCGGTCCTCCTTGAGGATGAATCGTTCACGCTTGGCGAACGCGTAGTTTGCCTTGCCGGCGGGGTCGGCGGCAAGCCGGGCGCGATAGGCTTCGTAGGCCGCCAGGCTGTCGATATTGTAGGCGGCGTACGCCGTCGTGGCCGATCCCTCATGCGGCGCGAAATAGCCGATCAGGTCGGCGCCGCAGCGTGGAATGGCCTGGCCCCAGTTGCGGGCATATTCCTCGAAGGCAGCCTTGCCGAACGGGTCGATCTCATAGCGGATGAAACAGGTGATGGTCATGGTCGTCTCCTCGGATCGTTGCATCAATGGTTCGAGCGCGGTCGAAACGTCGCGCGCCTGTGTGTGCTAGGCAGTTTGGTGTCAGGAGCCGTCGTGGTGTGCTTCGCCGCTTCCTTGAGCCGACCGGAGAATAATGCTTATCTGACGAGAATGCTTCGACGAGGAACGAACTATGCGTGAAGGACCCGACATTGCCCGCATCGCCAGCCTGGTCGGCGATCCGGCCCGCGCCAACATGCTGAACGCGCTGATGGGCGGCACCGCATTGACCGCGAGCGAACTGGCGCTGGAAGCCGGTGTCTCGCTGCCGACCGCCTCCTCGCATCTGTCGAAACTGATGGAGGGCGGCCTTCTGACCCTGGCCAGCCAGGGCCGCCATCGCTATTACGGCCTCGCCGGGCCGCAGGTGGCAGGCATGATCGAAGCCATTACCGGGGTCGCCGAAGCCGTCGGCCCGAAGCGCGTGCGGCCGGGCCCGCGCGACGGCGCCATGCGCGTGGCCCGCGTCTGCTACGATCACCTCGCCGGCGAGCAGGCCGTGGCGATGCTCGACCGACTGGTCGAAAAAGACATCCTGATCCGCGACGATAAGGAAATCAGGCTCGGGCCTTCGGCCGCATCGCATTTCGCGGCAATAGGCATCAATGTCGGCGCCAAGCCACGCCGCCCGGTCTGCCGTGCCTGCCTCGACTGGAGCGTGCGCCGTTCCCACCTCGCCGGCACGCTGGGTGCCGCGATCCTCGACAAGATCCTTGCCGAGAAGTGGGCGCGCCGCGAGAAGGACAGCCGCGCGGTGGTGTTTTCACCACCGGGAAAGCAGGCGTTCGAGAAGGTGTTTTTGGGTTGATGGCCCAGCGGCGCTACTCCGGCAGTCGTTGGCGGGACAGCACCCCCCTCTGGCCTGCCGGCCATCTCCCCCGCAAGGAGGGAAATTAGGCGCTCCTCCACTTTCGCCAATCTCCAACGTTGCAGAAATGAACGACACTTTGAAATAGCCGATCTCCCCCCTTGCGGGGGAGATGTCCGGCAGGACAGAGGGGGGTGTGACGGAACGCTACGTCAGCCATTCTGCTGATGTTGCACTTGCATCGGAAGGTCTCGGCTTCGTCTCGGACCTATCCCCGCTTCAACGCTTTCCCCACCTCGAAAAACTCCTTCCACGGATCGGGCTCCTTCAACTGCTTCATCGTCGTCTTGTCGCCGATCGGGAAAGCGTTGGGCGCCAGTCCGGCCTCGATTTCGGCCCAGGTCGCCGGCATCGACACGGTAGCCCCCTTCTTGGCGCGCGACGAAAAGGGCGCCACCGTCGTCGAGCCTCTTCCATTGCGCAGATAGTCGACGAAGATCTTTCCGGTGCGCGCCTTCTTCGACAGCGTCGCCGTGTAGCGGTCGGGCGAGGCCTGTTCGAGCGCCCTGGCGAAATCATGGGCGAAATTCTTGACCTCGTCCCAGTCGGCCGCGGGCTTCAGCGGCACAAGCACATGATAACCCTTGCCGCCCGATGTCTTGACGAAGTTCGGCAGCGACAGCTCGTCGAGCTTGTCCTTGATATCCAGCGCGGCGTCGCGCACCTTTTTGACGTCGACGCCTTCGTCGGGATCGAGATCGAAGATGATCTGGTCGGGCTTTTCGATCTCGTCGACGGTAGAGCCCCAGATATGAACTTCGACAACGCCGTACTGGACCAGCGCGGCGATGCCGTCGAAATCCCGGATGAACAGGATCTCCTCGCCGTCCGTCGGGTCCTTCGTCCGGGCTATCTTGTCGCTCATCCCGGCCGAGGCGTGCTTCTGGAAAAAGCGCTGGCCGCCGACGCCATCGGGCGCCCGCACCAGGCTGAGCGGCCGGTTGATCACGAAGCGCTCCATGCGCGGCCAAACCTGCGCGTAGTGATCAAGCAGGCCCTGCTTGGAGATTTTTTCGTCGGGCCACAGCAGCTTGTCGGGATGGGAGAGTTTTACCATGGTTGTCATCGCCCCGGCAGGTTTGCCAGCGCCGCTTGGCGCGGATTTCATCTTGGCTGAGCTCTTGCCTCCTGGTTCCTTGCCCCCTGATGTCTTGCCCCGTGGTTCCTTGGGTGTCGCCGCCCTGGGCTTTTCCTGCACGACTTCCTCCGCCGGCTTGTCCTCGCGCAGCCCCTGGAACGAGGCATGGCGTATTATACGGTCCGATGTCCAGCTGCGGAACTCCACTTCGCCGACAAGCTCGGGTTTGACCCAGACCAGCCCCTTGCCCTTGGGAACGGCTGCGTCGAACGGCGAGGTATTCGCCTTCAGCTCATCGAGTTTCTTCTTTAGATCGTTGGCACCCCTGGTGGAGAAGCCGGTGCCGACGCGGCCGGCATAGTGCAGGCTGCCGCCCTCGTAATAACCGACCAGCAGCGAGCGCAGCCCGCGCCCGGTCTTGTCCGACGGCAAATAGCCGCCGATGACGAATTCCTGCCGCGCCGTGCATTTCGACTTCACCCAGCTAGGGCCGCGCCCGCTGCGATAGGGCGCATCGGCGCGTTTGGAGACGACGCCCTCCAGTCCCATGCGGCAGGCATGCTCCAGCATGATCTTGCCGGGCTCGGTGAAATGGTCGGAGAAACGCACCGCCGCGTTCTCGGATGGCTTGCCGAGCAGTTCCTGCAGGGCTTGCTTGCGCTCGACCAGCGGCTCGCGGCGTAGGTCCTTGCCGTCGAGGCGCATCAGGTCGAAGACATAGTAGATGAAGCGGTTTGTCCGCTTCGCCGACAGGTCCTGCTGCAGCAATGAAAAGGACGAGACACCGCTGTCGGCCAGCACGACGACCTCGCCGTCGATGATGGCGTCGCTGCACTTCAGGCGAGCGAGTTCGGCAACGATCTCGCCACCGAATTTCTCCGTCCAGTCGAGGCCGGCGCGGGTCAAGAGCCGCACCTCCGTGCCGGCGATCTGTGCCTGCATGCGATAGCCGTCGAACTTCACCTCGTGCAGCCAGTCCTCGCCCGACGGAGCCTCCCGTTCCAGCGTGGCAAGCTGCGGTTCGACAAAGTCGAGTTTCCGGCCCGCGGCCTTCGCCTTGCTGGCGGCCGGCCTGTTGGAATGCCAGACTTTCGGTTTCTCGCCCCTGGCGGTCTTGCCCGCGCCGACCTCCTCGATCGTCAGGCCCGACTTTACCGATTGCGGCGCCTCCTCGAGGATATCCTCGCCCGGACGCGCCGCCGCATCGTCCGACTTGATCAGCAGCCAGTTGTCGCGCTTCTCGCCTGGGCGCGGCCTCAGCCGCACCAGATGCCATGAGCCATGCAGCTTGTGGCCCTTGAGCTCGAAGTTGATATAGCCCTTCTTCATCGCCTTGGCCGGGTCGGTCTCGGGAACCCATGTCCCCTCGTCCCAGACGATGACGGAGCCGCCGCCATATTCACCCTTGGGAATGGTGCCTTCGAACCCGGCATAGTCGATCGGGTGGTCCTCGACATGGACGGCGAGCCGCTTTTCGTGCGGGTCGAGGCTCGGGCCGCGCGTCACCGCCCAGCTCCACAGCACCCCGTCATGCTCGAGGCGGAAATCGTAATGCAGCCTGGTCGCCGCATGCTTCTGGATTACGAAGAGACCGCCACCAACCTCGCCCTTCTTGCCGCGCGCGACCTTGCCGGCCGGTTCGGACGTTTTCTTGAAGTCGCGCTTGGAATGATACTGTTCGAGTCCGGCCATTGTTTTCTGGTTCTCAAGCTTCCCTGGTCCTCAGGCTTCTCTGGTCCTCAGGCCGATTTGCGTTTGGGCGCGGCCGTTTTCGGCTTGGCGCGTTTGGCTGCCGGCCTGGCTTTCGCCGACGAAGACGCTTTCGATGACCCGGAGTCCGACAGGCTCTTTTTCAACGCGTCGAACAGGTTGATGACATTGGAAGGTTTTGGCGCGGCCTTTGCCTTCGGCGCCTTGTGGCCGGCCTTCTTGGCGCGGATCAGCTCGAGCAGCGCGTCCTCGTATTTGTCGTCGAATTTCGACGGGTCGAACTTCGTCTTCTTCTTGTCGATGATGAGTTCGGCAAGATCGGTCATCTCCTGGTCGGTCTTCACCGCCTCGATCTCGCCGAACACGGTATCAGGCTGGCGCACCGTGTTGTCATACCGCAGCGTGGTCAGCACCATGCCTTTGCCGAGCGGCTCGATAACCACGGGCCGTTCGCGTCGATAGAGCACGATGCGCGCCAGCCCGGCCATCTTCTTGCCCGACATGGCGTCGCGAATGACGGCAAACGCTTCTTCCGACACCTTGTCGCCCGGCGTGACATAATAGGGCGTATCGAGATAGACCTGCTGGATCGAGGCCTTGTCGACGAAACCGTCGAGGCTCATCGTGTGCGAGGATTCGATCTGCACCGCCTCGATCTCGTCTTCCTCGATATGGATGAAATCGCCGTCGTCGAGTTCATAGCCCTTGATCTCGTCATCGTCGCCAAGCGGCTCGCCGGTCTCGGCGTCGACATAAATGCGCTTCACCGTATTGCCGGTCTTGCGGTTGAGGATGCGGAAAGACACCCTTTCGGTGTGGGTGACGACATTGGTCAGTTCGACGGCGCAGGTGACCAGCGACAGCTTCAGATAGCCCCTCCAGGCAGGACGCGGCGCCATGACAACTCCCTTCAGGAACGCGATGAAGGTGAGAACGGATGGCGCGCGCTCCAGTTCCTTGCCAGTTTCCTGATCGCTTGATGTTCGAGCACCTTGAAGTCAGGCCCGCATCGAAGCGTCCCGAACGGAAATTTCACGGGCGCGGCGGAAATTGAAACAGAACCGCGCGCGGGCGACATTCAAACGAAACATATGTGATGCAAAAGTCACACTGAGCGAAATGGCGACAAAAGGCACCGAAACACCCCGAATCAGCCGCATTCCGGCCACGAAGCGACGGGTTTTCGACCAGAAATTAACATCACGTTCACCGACTATTCACGCCTCGATGCTATCATTCTCGCAATTCGGAAGGGACATCCGAAAATCGGGACAGGGACAGGGTAAATGAACTTCCTCACGCACCTCATCGGCTATGCCGCCGCCATCCGCGAATTCGTCGCGCCGACCTACCGGCCCGAGCGCTACTACATGCGCGGTCCCGGTCCGGCTTGCGCCCGTCGCGGCACGTCGCTGGGCGCGCACTGACCATGACGTTCGAGAGCCGCCACAACAGCCGCATCTGCAGGCCCGGTGCCAACGCGCGTGCCACCACCTATCGCGCCGAGCGTCCCGTTCTGGGTGACCGGGTCCTCAGTGACGGGCGGCGTGCGGCATCGCCACGTCTTTAACCCCGCCTGCGGCTGGCTTAGTGTCCTGGGACACGAGCAGCCGAGGCCCGCGTGACCGACCTTCCCCAATCAAATCTGCCCCAATCAAGTCCCTCTGAGCCGTCAGGTACAAGCCGTCAGCTGATCGTCTTCGATGGCGTCTGCGTACTCTGCTCCGGCTTCGTGCGCATGGTGGTCAAGCTGGACCGCAAAAGTCGCTTCCGCTTCGCCACAGCCCAGTCGCCTTTCGGCGAAGCGCTGTTCAGGAAGCACGGGCTGCGCACCGACGCTTACGAAACCAATCTCGTCCTTGTCGACGGTGCCGCCTTCACGCGGCTCGACAGTTTTGTCGCCGTCATGGCGGAACTCGGCTGGCCGTGGCGCGCGGCCAAGGCGCTGTTGCTGCTGCCGCGCCCGCTGCGCGACTGGCTCTATGAGCGCGTCGCCAAGAATCGCTATGCCCTGTTCGGCAGGAAGGACAGCTGCGACATTCCGTCGGCCGAACTGCGCGGGCGGTTCCTTGGCTAGATTGCGATCTCGCCGCGCAACTGGCGTTGGTGCGCTATCGCGGCTGGCTCGTGCCATCCGACCCGCATGGCTCCAGCGCGATGGAGCCGCCGGCCTCCCTGCCGAGTTCCCGGCAGCCCTGAACCGTGCACAGCGTCCAGCCGCCGCCGGTTGCGCCGGAGGCGGCGAGAGAGACGTGACGCTGCGGCCCAACCTTCGGGACATAGACCCACCAGCCGTCTTTCAGCACCGCGCCCTCCGGCGGTTCCATGCCGGCGCCCGAACCCTTGATGCGCGCCTCGACCACTTGCAGCCCGGACGGCGTCACCTTCCAGTCCTCCTCCCATCGCGTCCGTTCCACCGAATGCGTCCAGGACAGCGTGAAGGCGGCGATCGCCAGCGTCACCGTCTTGCCGGCGGCGAGGATGCACAGGCTCATGCGCTGCTATTTCTTTGCTTGAGCATGGTCTCTTCCGAAAACCGGATCCCACTTTTCGGGATCATGCTCTGGCCCGCCGCGCCCGCCAGCAATGCCAGCCGATCCAGGCAAGCGACAGCGCCCAGCCGGTTTCGTCCGTAAGCGGCACAGCCGCGACTAGGAGCACGCCGGCGGCGAAGGCGACCAGCCGTTCCCACCACGCCATGCGCGTGGCGAGGAAGCCGACGGCGGCCGCGCCCCACAGCACGATGCCCATGCACGCCTTGACGACGATATAGGCGACCTCGATGGGATAGCCGAACTGGGCGGCGATCGGCCCGGCATCCTGCAGCATCAGCGCCGGCGTGTAGACAGCCATGAACGGCACCACGAAGCCGGCGATGGCGAGCTTGGTCGCCTGGATGCCGATCTTGAGGCCGCTCTCCTTGGCCATCGGTGCCGCCGCGAAGGCGGCCAGCGCCACCGGCGGCGTGAGATCGGCCATGATGCCGAAATAGAAGACGAACATGTGGCTGACCACCAGCGGCACGCCGAGCGACAGCAGCGCCGGGCCGGCCAGCGACGAGGTGATGATATAGTTGGGGATGGTCGGGATGCCCATGCCCAGCACCAGGCAGGTCAGCATCGTCAGCACCAGCGACAGGAACAGGTTGTTCTCGCCGATCGAGATGATCCAGCCGATGAAGGTCGATGCGATGCCGGTCAGTGTCAGCGTGCCGATGACGATGCCGACGATGGCGCAGGCGATGCCGACCGGCAGCGCGTTCTTGGCGCCCTCGGCAAGTGAATCGACGCAGATCCGCAGCGTCTCGCGCCCACCCTTGAATGTGGCGCAGGCGATGATCAGGGCGGCGATGACCAGGCCCAGCACGTTGACGCCGAACTTCATGAACGAGGCGGCGGCAAGCCCGAGCGCCAGCCAGAAGACGATGCGGAAGGCGAGCGGCCCGATCGCCGCCGCCAATGGCGTGCCGAGGATGAGCACGATGGTCAGCGCCAGACCCATCGTGCCGGCGAAGACCGGCGTGTAGCCGGCGAACAACAGATAGATCAGCGCGGCCAGCGGCAGCACCAGTGGCCAGTGCTGCCGCACCGCGTCCCACGGGTTGGGCAGGTCCGCCTTGGCCATGCCGCGCAGGCCGGCCTTGCCGGCCTCCAGATGCACCTGCCAGAAGCAGGCGCCGAAATAGAGCAGCGCCGGGATGATCGCCGCCTTGACCACGTCGGCATAGGGAATGTTCAGCGTCTCGGCCATGATGAAGGCGACCGCGCCCATCACCGGCGGCATGATCTGGCCGCCCATCGAGGACGTCGCCTCGACCGCGCCGGCAAAGGCCGGGCGGAAGCCGAAGCGCTTCATCAGCGGAATGGTGAACTGGCCGCTTGCCACCACATTTGCGACGCCGGAACCGGAAATCGTCCCCATCAGCGCCGACGACAAAACGCAGACCTGCGCCGGGCCGCCGCGCCATGAACCGACGAGGCCGAGCGCGAAATCGTTGAACAGCGCGATCATGCCGGCGCGTTCGAGAAAAGCGGCGAAGACCACGAAGATGAAGATATAGGCCGCCGAAACGTAGATCGGCGTGCCGTAGATGCCTTCCGTGCCGTAGGCGAAGGTATCGACCAGCTGGGCGAAGTCGTAGCCGCGATGGATGAAGGGCGCCGGCAAATGGTTGCCGAAGAAACAATAGGCAAGGAAGATGAAGGCGATTGTCGCGAGCGGCAATCCCATCAGCCGCCTGGCCGCCTCGAAGACCAGCACCACCAGCACCGCACCGACGATCAGGTCCGGCGTGGTCAGGAAGCCGGAGCGCCGGATGAGGTCGGTATAGAACACCCAGTTGTAGAGGCCGGTGCCGAAGCCGAGCGCGCCGAGCGTCCAGAACATTGTTTTGGCGGCCATGCTTTTGGCGCGCAGATTGGCGATCAGGGCAAAGCCGAGCAGCAGCAGGAAGCCGACATGCATGGCCCGCACCACCTGACTCGGAAGGCTGCCATAGGCGGCGATGTAGATCTGGAAGACGGAAAAGGCGACGGCGATGACAAAGGCCGCCTTGCCGGCGATGCCGTCGCCGAACCCCGGCGGCAGGCCTTCGACTTGTTCTTCGGCGACAGGAAGGTGGAAAGTACTGGAGGATTTGCTGTCGGCTGGTTCGCTCATCCGACGCACTCCCAAGCAAGCGAACTGCAGCGCGAGGTGCCCCCCTCTGCCCTGCCGGGCATCTCCCCCTCGAGGGGGGAGATCGGCGGCATCGTTGTCGGCGCAGGTTTTGCAAGGTTTGGCGAAGAACATAACAACGGCCAATCTCCCCCCTTGAGGGGGAGATGCCCGACAGGGCAGAGGGGGGCGCTTAGCGAAGACATCTCAGATAAGCCGAGCGAACCTTGCTACTTCACCAGCCCCTTCTCCTTGTAATACCGCTCCGCGCCCGGATGCAGCGGCACCGGCATGCCGTCGAGCGCCTTGGCCGGATCGATGCCCTTGGCGGCGGCGTGCGCGGCGGCAAGCTGGTCGAGATGGTCGAACATCTGCTTGGTCATCTGGTAGGCGGTCTCGTCGGAGACGTCGGCGCGGGTGATGAGGAAATTGCCGACGGCGGCGGTGGCGACGTCCTCGCTCTGGCCTTCATAAGTGCCCTTGGGAATGACCACCGACAGATAGGGCGCGCCGATCTTGGCGACGTCCTCGGCCGGCACGGCAACGACGTTGATCGGCACCGAGGTGGCGAGATCGCGGATCGAGGCGACGCCGAGCCCCGCCGACTGCAGCGTGGCGTCGAGCTGGCGGTTCTTGATCAGTTCGACGGATTCGGCGAAGGGCAGGTATTCGACCCGGCCGAGATCCTCGTATTTCAGCCCGGCGGCGGCGAAGATGGCGCGGGCGTTGAGTTCGGTGCCGGAGGCCGGCGCGCCGACCGACAGGCTTTTGCCCTTGAGATCGGCAAGCGTCTTGATGCCGGACTCCTGGCTGGCGACGATCTGGATGTAGTTGGGATAGATGGCGGCGATGCCGCGCAATTTGTCGAGCTTGCCGGGGAAACCGGCCTCGGCATTGCCTTCGGCGGCGAGCTTGACGGAATCGCCGAGCGCAAACGCGATCTCGCCCTTGCCCTGCTGCAGCAGATTGAGGTTCTCGACCGAGGCCTTGGTCGCCTGCACCTGGGTACGCGCGCCCGCGATGCCCTTGCCGTAGATCTCCGACAGCGCCACGCCGAGCGGGTAGTAGACGCCCGAAGTGCCGCCTGTCAGTACGTTGATGAATTCTTGCGCGCCGGCAGAAACAACGCCAAGGCCAAGCGAAAGCGCCACCGCGCTGGCTGCAACAAATCTCGTCCTGAAATGGAACATCTGGTTTCCTCCCTGAAATATCGACACCCGCACCACCTCCTCGATGCGACCGGGCCGAGTTTAGACAGCGAGACGCAAATGCCAACCCGCAATTCTATCCATTAGACGAACGGTTGAGTGGATGCGTGACACCTTCCGGCTTGCGCTAGGCGCGGCCACGGCCGAAAGATTTTCACGGCACCTGTCGAAATCGGCCGACACCGCACGACATTGGGTCGGCCCGCACGGAGCGGCCGTTCGAAAAAACGGGAGAAGACCATGCGATACATGCTTTTGATCTATAATGACGAAGCCGCGACGGCGAATGCGCCGCGCGACAAGACAGAGCAGATCCTCGCGGCCTACGGCGCTTATACCGAAGCGTTGAAGACATCCGGCGCCTGGCTGGCCGGCGACCGGCTGCGCCCGACCCAGGCGGGCGCCTCGGTGCGGATGGCCAACGGCAAGACCAACGTGCTCGATGGCCCCTATGCCGATACCAAGGAACAGCTTGCCGGCTTCTACATGATCGAGGCGAGCGACATCGACGCGGCCAAGCAATGGGCTGGCCGCTGTCCGGCGGCCAGCACCGGTACGGTCGAGGTGCGCCCGATCTGGGAAATGACCGACTACCTGTCGGAGAAATGACCGAAACGCCGGACCAGGCCGAAGGAATTTCGCGGCCCCTGTCGAAATCGGTCCAGGCCACGCGACATAGGGTCGGCCAGCAACGGAGCGGCCTTCGAGAAAACGGGAGAAGACCATGCGATACATGCTTTTGATCTACGTCAACGAAGCCGCGATGGCGGCAGCGCCGACCGACAAGGCCTACGAGATCAGCGCGGCCTATGGCGCCTATACCGAGGCGTTGAAGAAATCGGGCGCCTGGCTCGCCGGTGACCGGCTGAAGCCGACCCAGGCCGCCACGTCGGTGCGAGTGGCCAACGGCAAGACCAACGTGCTCGACGGCCCCTATGCCGACACCAAGGAGCAGCTTGCCGGTTTCTACATGATCGAGGCCGAGGACGCCGATGCTGCTCTCGCCTGGGCGGCGCGCTGCCCCGCCGCCAGCGCCGGCACGGTCGAACTGCGGCCGATCTGGGAACAGACCATGTGATGGACAGTCGTCCGGAGATCGCGCGGGCGGCGGCGGAAGCGGCCGCCCGGCAGAGCTATGGCAAGCTGGTCGCCTGGCTGTCGGCCCGCACGCGCGACGTGGCCGCCGCCGAGGACGCGCTGGCCGATGCCTTTGCCGCGGCGCTCGAACGCTGGCCGCGCACCGGCGTGCCCGACAAGCCGGAAGCCTGGCTGCTGGCGGTGGCGCGCCGGCGGCGTGTCGATGCGGTGCGGCGGCGGCTGACCAGCGAAGCCGGCCGCGAGCATCTCAGGCTGATTGCCGAGGAAGCGGAGGCGCGCATGACCGACAAAGACTTGCCCGACGAAGACATGCCCGACGAACGCTTGCGGCTGATGTTCGCCTGCGCCCATCCGGCGATCGAATCGAGCGTGCGTGCGCCGCTGATCCTGCAGACCATTCTGGGTTTCGATGCCGCGGCCATCGCCTCTGCCTTCCTGGTCTCGCCGGCGACGATGGGCCAGCGCCTGGTTCGTGCCAAGACCCGTATCCGCGAAACCGGCATTCCGTTCCGCGTGCCGGAGCGGGCCGAACTCGGCGAGCGGCTGGACGCGGTGCTGGAAGCCATCTACGCCGCCTTCGCCGAAGGCTGGTCGGACCCGGCCGGCACCGAAACACAACGCCGCAACCTGGCGACCGAAGGCATCTGGCTCGGCCGGCTGGTGGCCTCGCTGATGCCGGATGAGCCGGAGGCGCTGGGTCTGCTTGCGCTGATGCTGTTTGCCGAGGCCCGCCGGGCTGCCCGGCGCGATGCCGAAGGCGACTTCGTGCCGTTGGCGCAACAGGATTGCGAGCTGTGGGACCGTGCCCTCATCAATGAGGCGGAGGCGCTGCTGTCCCGCGCCGCGCAGAGTGGCGTCATCGGCCGTTACCAGCTCGAGGCCGCAGTCCAGTCGGCGCACGCGGCGCGACGGCTGACCGGTCGCACCGACTGGGTGGCGATCCGCGAGCTCTATGACGCGCTGTTTTCGATCGCCGGATCGCCCGTCGTGGCGATCAACCGTGCGGTGGCGATCGCCGAGGCCGAGGGCGCCGTGGCGGGACTGGCGGCCCTTTACGTGCTGGGTGACGACAAGCGCCTTGACGACTATCAGCCCTATTGGGCCGCGCGCGCCGGGCTTCTGGCCAGGCTCGGGCAAGTGCCGCAGGCGAGCGAAGCCTATGACCGGGCGATCGGCCTCGAGCGCGACCCGGCGGTACGGCGCTTCCTGCAAGGCAAACGGGCAGCGCTGCGAAATTGACCTTCAGCCCGGCCACATCTCGTGCGAGGTGTTGAGCGTCTTCATCAGCGGATGGCCGCGCAGTCGCGCCCATAAGCGTTCGATGTTCGGCCATGCCATCCGCGCGCTCTCGATGTCTGGATGCCAGGCCACCAGCATGATGAGATAGATGTCGGCCAGCGACAGGCCGTCGCCGACCAGCCAGTCACGGCCTTTGAGCGCGTTGTCGAGAACGGCGAAGCCACGATCCATCTCGGCGACCGCGGCCTGCTTGACGGCCTTCGTGCCGTCGGCATCGGACGTGTAGCGAGGCGCGTAGTAGAAACGCAGCACCGCCGGATAGAGCACCGAAGACATGAAGGCCATCCAGCGCAGGAAATCGACGCGAGCCGGCGCGCCGATCGCCGGCGCCAGGCCGGCCTCGGGATGGCGCTCGGCCAGCAGGATGCAGATCGCCGCCGATTCGGTCATCGACCGCCCGTCCGGCAAGATCAGCACCGGCACCTGGTTCAGCGGGCTGATGTCGAGAAAGGCGGGATCCGGCCGGTCGGTCTTCGGCACGTCGATCTGCTCGAACGGAGCGTTCGCCAGCGCCAGCGCCGCCTCGACGACGAAGCCGCCGCTGCCGGGACGTGTGTAGAGCTTGTACATTGGATTCTCCCCCGGCCCGAAAGAAGACGGACCGGGGGCGATATGAACCGGAAGCAGGGTGGGGCTCAAGCGGGTGGCGGTCGCCACGGCTGGTTTTTTCAGCGGGCCAGGATTGCTATGCAACCTTGAAAATTGGCGAAAGCAGTGAGGCGCGTAATCTCCCCCCTCGAGGGGGAGATGTCGCCGAAGGCGACAGAGGGGGTCGCCTCACATAGAGCGCCAACTTTCATCTCTCGCAAGGAGATCGCATCCGGTCGAACCGACCCCCTCTGGCCTGCCGGCCATCTTCCCCTCAAGGGGGGAGATTATGCTTTTCGAACGCGGCGCGAACGGCTGTGAAACTACGCCCCGAGACCTTCAAACAGGATCGTCGACAGATAGCGTTCGGCGAAGTCGGGGATGACCACGACCAGGGTCTTGTCCTTGTTTTCCGGCCGCGAGCCGACGACGATTGCCGCCTGCAAGGCGGCACCCGAAGAAATGCCGACCGGCACGCCCTCGAGGCGGGCGACAAGACGGGCATTGGCGACGGAGTCCTCGTTCGAGACCTTGACGATCTCGTCATAGATCGTGGTGTCGAGGATTTTCGGCGCGAAGCCGGCGCCGATGCCCTGGATCTTGTGCGGGCCGGGCTGGCCGCCCGACAGCACCGGCGATGCCTCCGGCTCGACGGCGACGACATGCAGCGAGGGCTTGTGCTTTTTCAGCACCTGGCCGACGCCGGTGATCGTGCCGCCGGTGCCGATGCCGGCGACGAAGATGTCGACCTCGCCATGCGTGTCGTTCCAGATCTCCTCGGCCGTCGTCTTGCGGTGGATCTCCGGGTTGGCCGGGTTTTCGAACTGCTGCGGGATGATCGCGTTGGGGATGGTCGCGGCCAGCTCGTCGGCCTTGGCGATGGCGCCCTTCATGCCTTTCGGGCCCTCGGTCAGCACCAGTTCGGCACCGAGCAGCGCAAGCATCTTGCGGCGCTCGACCGACATCGTCTCCGGCATGGTCAGGATCAGCTTGTAGCCCTTGGCGGCGGCGGCGAAGGCGAGCGCGATGCCGGTGTTGCCCGAGGTCGGTTCGATCAGCGTGGTCTTGCCGGGAGAAATCTTGCCGGCCGCCTCCAGCGCCTCGATCATCGCCACGCCGATGCGGTCCTTGACCGAAGCGATCGGGTTGAAGAATTCGAGCTTGGCGACGAGCTTGGCTACGATGCCCTTCTCCTTGGCGAATTTGTCGAGCCGCACCAGGGGCGTGTCGCCGATCGTGTCGGTGATGGAATTGTAGATGCGGCCGCGGCCGGGGGCGCGGGCGGAGGTGACGGGCTTGTTCATTGGTTTCGCTCCCAGGAGTCAGGCAAGTAATTTCAGGCAATTGGCGGCAAAGGGCCTTCGGTCGCGCAAGATAGACCGTCAGCGAAGAATATCCGAGTGGGGCGCATCTCTAAAGCGCCTGCGTCTCGGAAAAGCGTTTTCCGAAAAGGCCGATATCTGGAATATTTTGGCCGAGCAGGGGCTATTGGCGGGCAGCGATCGCCGCCGCGGCGCCGACCATGAAGCCGGCGGCGGTGCGGTTCAGCACCCTTAGCGCACGCGGCGATTTCAGGAACCAGCGCGCCTTGGCGGCCAGCGCAAGGTAGGGCACCAGCACGACGAACAGCACGACGATCGTCAGCGCGACGAGAATGCCGTAGTCGGCCAGCGTGATGGTCTTCAGGTCGACGATGGTCGGCGTGATCGCCAGGTAGAAGATCATCGTTTTCGGATTGCCGAGCGTGACGGTCAGCCCGGCGAGGAAACTCGACGCCAGTCCACCCTTGCCCTTCCGGGCTTCGACGGTTTCGGGTGTGATGCCGGCGGTCCAGAAGCGCCAGCCGAGAAATGCCAGATACGCGACGCCGGCCCATTTGATCGCCAGGAACACCATGCCGAAAGTCTGCGCGACGAAGGCGAGGCCGAGCACCACGGCGGTCAGGTAGGTGAGGTCGCCGAGCATCAGGCCAAAGGACATGGCCAGCGATGAGCGGAAGCCGGAGCCGAGCGCCCGCGCGACAAGCGCGGTGACGCCGGGACCTGGAATGGCAGCGGCTATGCCAAGGGCGGCACTGTAGGCGAGAAAGCCGGTGAGGGTCATGGCTGGTGGTCCCAGATTGGCCTGCCTTGTCGCATGGAACGGACCAGAATTGAATTCTCTGGGGACGGAATCCATTGCACCAGACATCCGAGATACGTCGCGCTGGCCCGCTCATCCGGGTGACGGGGCCTGCGCCGGCGCTGCAGGATCAGGAACGGCCGTCGCCATAGGTCACGCGCCAGATGGTGCCGTTGCCGTCTTCGGTCACGATCAGCGCGCCATCCTTGGCCACCGTCACGCCGACCGGCCGGCCCCACACCTCGCCGTTGGAGACGACGAAGCCGGTCATGAAATCCTCGTATTCACCGGTCGGCTTGCCATCCCTGAACAGCAGGCGCACGACCTTGTAGCCGGTCCGGTTGCCACGGTTCCACGAACCGTGGAGGGCGACGAAGGCATCGCCGCGGTATTCCCTGGGAAATCCCGCGTTCGCGGGCAGGTCCTTGCCGTCGTAGAAGGCGATGTTGAGCGGCGCCGAATGCGCCTGCATCAGCACATCGGGAATATCGACCTTGCCGGCAAGGTCGGGGCGCTCGCCCTTGTGGCGGGGGTCTTCGTTGTTGCCGATATAGTACCAGGGCCAGCCGTAGAAGGCGCCTTCCCTGACCGATGTGGCGTATTCGGCTGGCGTGTTGTCGCCCAGCGCATCGCGCTCGTTGACGACGCACCACAGCGCGCCGGTCGCCGGCTGGACGGTCATGCCCGAGCAGTTGCGCAGGCCGGTGGCGACGGTGCGGCCGTTCTTGCCGTCGGGGTCGAAGGCCTGCACGTCGGCGCGTCCCTCTTCGGAGCCCCAGGCGGCGCCGAGCGGCTTTGACTTGACCCATGCCTCGAGCCCGCCCCTCGGCCTCTTGCCCATGTCCCCGGCGGCGTTCGAGCCCGAGCCGACCGAGAGATAGAGCGTCTTGCCGTCAGGCGAAAAGGCGATGTCGCGCGTCCAGTGATGGTTCGATGGAATGTCGTCGACGATGGTTTCCGGGTCGGCGGATGCCTTGAGATCGCCATTGCGGTAGGCAAAGCGCACGATGCTGTCGCTGTTGGCGACATAGACCCATTGCGGATCGCTGCCCGGCGGATAGAAGGCAATGCCGTAGGGCTGGTTGAGATCGCCGGCGAAGATGCTTTTCTCGGCGGGTTTGGCGCTGCCCTCGGTCAAACGATAGACGCGGATCTGGTTGGCTTCGCTGTCGGCGACGAACAGGTCGCCATTGGGGGCTGTGCGCACCACGCGCGGATTGTCGATGCCCGACGCGATCAGCTCGGCTGAAAAGCCTTCCGGCAGTTGCGGTTTGGCGTCCGCCGGCCTTTCGGCAAGGCCAGCGCTGTTCGAGGCCGACTTGGCGACATTGGGCTTCGGCAGGTCTTCCGGCTTGATCAGGCGGCGCACCCCGGGCTTGTCGGCGCGCCAGTCGCCAAAGGCGGCCGGACCCCTCAGCACCGGCTGGTCGGCCTGCTGGGCGAATGCCGCGGTCGTGAGGAGTAGTGCGGAAAGGCCGGCCATTCGGATTCCAGCCATTCGGGTCCCAGCCATTCGGGTCCCAGCTATTCGGGCCATTGTCTTCCTCCACCTGGTCGCGAAGGAAACCAACGGCCGGTTTGTCCCTGGGTTCCGTCTTGCTTCCGGGTTCAGGTCCCGGCGGCGTAAAAATCGTCGTCGAGGCGCTTTTCCAAGGCGACGAGATCCGCCGGCAGCGGCAAGCCCATGGCGCGCATTTCGCGCAGCTTCTCGCGCAGCTGTTCCTGGATTTCGTGCTGGTCTTCCGGCTGGTTGACCATTTCCTCCAGCAGCAGGCTGATCCGGGCCTTGAACTCTTCGAGCGCCATTCTTTTTCTCCTTGGCGGCCAGGAAGCGCAGGAAGTCGCCGCTCGCAGGCCGGCTGAATATCAATACACCTAGCGCAGCATGCGCGATATCAGCTGCGCCGTGTAATCCACCATCGGCACGATGCGCGCGTAATTCAGCCGGGTCGGGCCGATGACGCCGAGCGCGCCGACGACGCGGGCATCCTTGTCGCGATAGGGCGCGACCACCAGCGACGAGCCCGACAGCGAGAACAGCTTGTTTTCGGAGCCGATGAAGATGCGCACGCCTGATCCCTGCTCGGCCAGATCAAGCAGCTGGATCAGCCCGTCCTGCGTCTCCATGTCCTCGAACAGGTGCCGCAGCAGTTCGATGTCCGCCTGCGCGGTGACGTTTTCGAGCAGATTGGCCCGGCCGCGCACGATGAGCCGCGCCGGCAGGCCGCTTTCGGCGCCCGCCCATACCGCCAGCCCCTTCTCGACGAGATCCTGCGACAGCGTGTCCAGCGCTGCCCTTGTCTCTTCCTTGATGCGGGCGATCTCGGTCCGCGCCTCGGCCAGCGTGCGGCCTCGAATATGCGCGTTGAGGAAATTCGAGGCCTCGTGCAGCTGCGAGACGGTGATGCCGGCGGGCAGCTCGACGACGCGGTTTTCGACGTCGCCATTCTGCGACACCAGCACGGCAAGTGCCTTGGTCGGCTCCAGCTGGATGAATTCGATGTGCTTCAGCGCCACCTCGTTCTTGGCGGCCAGCACCAGGCCGGCGCCGCGAGACATGCCCGACAGCATCTGGCTGGCCTCGGTCAGCATATGCTCCAGCGTCGCGCCCGAGCCCGAGGCCCGCACCTGTGCTTCGATGGTGCGGCGCTCCTCGTCGGAGAGATCGCCAAGTTCCATGAAGGCATCGACGAAGAAACGCAGGCCCGCCTGCGTCGGCAGCCGGCCGGCCGAGATATGCGGCGCATAGATCAGCCCGAGATGTTCCAGGTCGCTCATCACATTGCGGATGGTGGCCGGCGACAGTGAGGAGGGCAGGATGCGCGACAGGCTGCGCGAGCCCACGGGCTCGCCATCCCTGAGATAGGAATCGACGATGCGCCGGAAGATGTCGCGTGAGCGCATGTCGAGTGATTGAAGTGCAAGCGACTGCGAACCGGGATCGATTGCCTTGGTCATACGGCCAAAAACCTCCTTGTTCAGGATATAGACTTCGGCACGGTGGGCGCAACCCGGTGTCTGCATCAGATCGCCCGGCGTCTGTGTCAGATCGCCCGGCGTCTGTGTCAGATTGCTCGGTGCCGCGTTTGCGCTCAGCCGGCCATTTTCCTTTGCGCCCTAAGCTTGGTGAGGCTACAAGCCGGCCAAGATTCCGAAAATGACAAGAAAGAAGCCTGAATGCGCCCCTCCAAACGCCAATTCGACGAAATGCGTGCCATCTCCTTCGAGCGCGGCGTCTCCAAGCACGCCGAAGGCTCGTGCCTGGTGAAGTTCGGCGACACCCACGTCCTGTGCACGGCGAGCCTCGAGGAGAAGGTGCCGGGCTGGATGCGCAATTCCGGCAAGGGCTGGGTGACGGCCGAATATGGCATGCTGCCGCGCTCGACTGGCGAGCGCATGCGCCGCGAGGCATCCGCCGGCAAGCAGGGCGGCCGCACGCTGGAAATCCAGCGCCTCATCGGCCGTTCTCTGCGCGCCGTGGTCGACTTGCAGGCGCTGGGCGAACAGCAGATTACCGTCGACTGCGACGTCATCCAGGCCGATGGCGGCACCCGTACCGCCTCGATCACCGGCGGCTGGGTGGCGCTGTACGACTGCCTGCGCTGGATGGAAGCGCGGCAGATGACCAGCGTTTCCAAGGTGCTGAAGGACCATGTCGCGGCGATTTCCTGCGGTATCCATGACGGCCAGCCGGTCATCGACCTCGATTACATCGAGGATTCATCGGCCGGCACCGACGCCAATTTCGTCATGACCGGCAAGGGCGGCATCGTCGAGATCCAGGGAACCGCCGAGGGCGAGCCGTTCTCCGAAGGGCAGTTCGCGGACTTGATGGGCCTGGCCAAGAAAGGCATCCAGCGCCTGGTGAGTTTGCAGCAGATGGCGGTGGCTTAGGGTCAAATGGCGGTGGCTTAGGTTTTAAATGTCGAGCTTGAACACCCCCCTCTGGCCTGCCGGCCATCTCCCCCGCAAGGGGGGAGATCGGCTGTGGTCGCGGATTTCGCCAACCACCGACGGTGCAAATTATGAACCGGCTTTGACGCTGCCAATCTCCCCCCTTGCGGGGGAGATGCCCGGCAGGGCAGAGGGGGGTGCCTCGTGACTCCCTCTGCCATTCTTGAGTCAGCGCTCTACGTCACAGACTTGCACGCAGCCGAACAATTCTATCGCGACACCCTCGGCCTTCACCTCCTCGGCAAGGTCGAAGGCCGCCACCTGTTCTTCCGTTGCGGACCCGGTGTGCTGCTCATCTTCAACGCCGAGGCAACCAAGATCCCACCCGCGCCCGATGCCAAGCTGAAAGTGCCGCCGCATGGCACGGTCGGCGAAGGCCATCTCTGCTTTGCGGCGACCGCCGTGGAAATCGCGGCCTGGAAGGCCCATCTCAAGACGAAGAACGTCGCCATCGAAAGCGAATTCGAATGGCCGCAAGGCGGCCGTTCGATCTATATACGCGACCCCTCGGGCAATTCGATCGAGTTTGCCGAGCCAAGAATCTGGGGCCTTTGATGCATTCGCCAACTGTTCACTCACTTGACGGCAAGAAGATCGTCGTTGCCAGCCACAATGCCGGCAAGCTGCGCGAGTTCGCCGACCTGATGCGGCCGTTCGGCTTCGAGGCGAAGTCGGCCAAGGACTATGGCCTGCCGGAACCCGACGAAACCGGCACCACTTTCGAGGAAAACGCCTACATCAAGGCGCTGGCCGCCGCAAAGGCGACCGGCCTGCCGGCGCTGTCGGACGATTCCGGCCTGTGCGTCGACGCGCTCGACGGCGCGCCCGGCGTCTACACCGCCAACTGGGCTGAAACCCCCGACGGCGGCAGGGATTTCGCCATGGCCATGCAGCGCACCGAAGTGGCGTTGCAGGAAGTGGGAGCCGCTTTGCCGGAGCAGCGCAAGGGCCGCTTTGTCGCCGTCATCTGCCTCGCCTTCCCCGACGGCGAGGCCGAATATTATCGCGGCGAGGCCGAAGGCACGCTGGTCTGGCCGCCGCGCGGCGAGCTCGGCTTCGGCTACGACCCGGTGTTCTTGCCGGATGGTTTCGACAAGACGTTTGGCGAGATGAGCGCCGAGGAAAAGCATGGCTGGAAGCCTGGCCAGGCGACCGCGCTGTCGCACCGCGCCCGTGCCTTCCAGAAATTCGCCCAGGCACGATTGGATCTGGCGAGATTGGGCGAGGCATGAGCATGCTGCTCGACCGGGCCCCCGGCTTCGGCGTCTACATTCATTGGCCGTTCTGCGCGGCCAAATGCCCTTATTGCGACTTCAACAGCCATGTCCGCCACCAGCCGGTCGACCAGGAGCGCTTTGCCGCCGCCTTCGAGGCGGAACTGGCGACGATGCGCCAGCGCACCGGCCCGCGCGAGGTGACAAGCATCTTTCTCGGCGGCGGCACGCCCTCGCTGATGAAGCCGGAAACCGTGGCCAGGGTTCTGGACGCCGTGGCCAGGAACTGGACAGTGCCTGACGGCATCGAGGTGACGCTGGAGGCCAATCCGTCCTCGGTCGAGGCCGAACGGTTTCGCGGCTACCGGACGGCCGGCGTCAACCGCGTCTCGCTTGGCGTACAGGCGTTGAACGACAAGGATCTGCGCTTCCTCGGCCGCCTGCACAATGTCGAGGAGGCCTTGCACGCCATCGGGCTGGCGCGGGAAATATTCCCAAGGCTCTCCTTCGATCTCATTTACGCCCGGCCCGGCCAGACGCCGGAAGCCTGGGCATCCGAGCTCGAACAGGCGATCGGTCATGCCGCCGACCATCTGTCGCTCTACCAGCTGACCATCGAGGAAGGCACGCCCTTCCACGCGCTGCACGCGGCGAAGAAATTCATCATCCCCGACAACGACCACGCCGCCGACCTCTATGCGTTGACGCAGGAGATCACCACGGGGCATGGTTTGCCGGCTTATGAGATATCCAACCACGCCCGGCCGGGCGCCGAAAGCCGCCACAATCTGACCTACTGGCGCTACGGCGAATATGTCGGTGTGGGTCCCGGCGCGCATGGTCGCTTCGTCGAGCATGGCCGCCGCACGGTGACGATCGCCGAGCGGATGCCGGAGACCTGGGCCAATCTGGTCGAGGCCAAGGGCCACGGCATCACCGGCGGCGAGATCCTGACGCGCTCGGAGGAGGCCGACGAGTTCCTGCTGATGGGGCTGAGGCTGGCCGAAGGCATCGACCTTTCGCGCTACGAGGCGTTTTCCGGCCGCGGCCTGTCGAGCGCGCGGCTGTCGGTGTTGCAGGGCGAAGGACTGGTGGCGCCGATCGGCAATACGCGGCTGCGCGCCACGCCGGCCGGCATGATCGTGCTCGACGCCGTGGTGGCGGATTTGGCGCGCTAACTTTGAAAAACGTCCTCTTTATCTGCAGCCAGAACCGCTTGCGCAGTCCCACAGCCGAACAGGTGTTTTCCACGCGCCGGGATCTGGAGGTCGCGTCGGCGGGAACCAACCACGACGCCGATACGCCGCTGACGCACGAACTGGTCGCCTGGGCCGACATCATCTTCGTCATGGAAAAGGTGCACCGCACCAAGCTGCAGAAGAAATTCAAGGCCAGCCTGAACAAGGCTCGGGTCATCTGCCTCGATATACCCGATAACTATGAGTTCATGGATCTGGAGTTGATCGAGCTTCTGAAGGCGCGCGTTTCACGCTATCTCGATTGAAACCCCGAAGCGCGAGGCCCGAATGAACCTGACCTTCTCCTCCTGGCAATTCTGGGCGCTGCTGTCTGCGGCCTTCGCGGCGCTGACGGCAATCTTCGCCAAGGTCGGCATCGAGAACATCAGTTCCGACTTCGCCACCTTCATCCGCACGGTCATCATCCTGGCCGTGCTCGGGGCGATCCTGCTGGCAAGCGGCCAGTTCCAGTCGCCGTCCACGATCTCGGCAAAGACCTGGCTGTTCCTCGGCCTCTCCGGTCTGGCGACCGGGGCCTCCTGGCTCTGCTATTTCCGCGCGCTGAAGATCGGCAATGCGGCGCAGGTGGCGCCCATCGACAAGCTAAGCGTCGTGCTTGTGGCGGTGTTTGGCGCGGTCTTTCTCGGCGAGCGCCTCTCCGGAGCGAACTGGCTTGGCGTCGCCCTTATCGCGGCGGGTGCTGTGCTGGTCGCCTATCGGGGGTAGCGGCACGCCATGGCGTGCGCTCTTCGTTTCAAGACGGGTGATGAAAATATCGAAGCGATTGGGCATCGTCCGGTCAGTGCTCCGTCATGCTTTGGGGTTCGTTGTCGGAATGCCTGATAGTCGTGGGCACGGTCCTCATGGGCAAGCCGCGTGCGGGCCGCTTGGTCAGGTTGGCGTCGGTCTCTGCAGGCAGCCGCTCGTCCGTGGGGACGGCAACGCGGTTGCGGCCGGCATAGTAGGGCTCGAAAGCATCCTGTATCTTGAGGCTGTCCATCATCTCCTCCCGGGGGAATTAGGGACTAAATCTGCCAGACCCGGTTTCGTTCCCTACTGTGGCAAAGGAATGGCGATTGCCTTAAATCGACGTGAGCTTTTGCAAGCCCGCGCCAGCCATGCCAAACAAGGATTTGGCAGGCCAAACAGGGCCGAACGGAGAGTTGATCAGTGACCGGTGAGACGGGCAAGCGCAGCTATGTGGTCGGGCAGGCCGAGATCGCGGCCCGGCCGCTGGAGCCGGCGCTCTATCTGGTGGCGACGCCGATCGGCAATCTCGCCGACATCACGCTACGTGCGCTGGAGACGCTGGCCGCCGCCGACATTGTCGCCTGCGAGGACACGCGGGTGTCGCGCGTGCTGCTCGACCGCTACGGCATCCGCCGCCGCACCACGGCCTATCATGAGCACAATGCCGGCGAGGCCGGGCCGAAGCTGATATCGGCGCTTCAGGCCGGGCAGAGCGTGGCGCTGATTTCCGATGCCGGCACGCCACTGGTGTCTGATCCAGGCTACCGGCTGGTCGGCGAGGCGCTCGACCAGGGCATCCGCGTCGTGCCGATCCCCGGTCCGTCGGCACCGCTTGCCGCGCTGACGGCATCGGGCCTGCCGTCGGACGCCTTTTTGTTCGCGGGCTTTTTGCCGGTCAAATCAGGCCAGCGGCTGACACGGTTGGAAGCCTTGAAAGCGGTGCCGGCAACGTTGATCTTCTTTGAATCGCCGCGCCGGCTGGCTGAGTCGCTCGGCGCCATGGTTGAAGCCCTCGGCGGCGAACGCAAGGCCGCTATCGGCCGCGAATTGACCAAGACCTTTGAGGAGATGCGCACCGGCACGCTGCAAGCGCTGGCCGATTACTATGCGGCTGCCGATACGCCGAAGGGCGAGATCGTCGTCTGTATCGGCCCCGCCGAAGCCAAGGCGGACGAGCCCAAGGATATCGACCGTCTGCTGTTGTCGCTCGCCGCTGAAATGCCGGCCTCCAAGGCAGCGGCGGAGGCCGCGAAAATGACTGGCGGTCAGAAGCAGATGCTTTACCGGCGGCTCCTGGAACTGAAGGATATGGAGGGCAGCGGTGGCTGAGCGTCCGAGCGCCAGTCGCCAAAAAGCCTATCGGCGCGGCCATCGCGGCGAATGGCTGGCCGCGGTGGCGCTGATGCTGAAGGGCTACCGGATCCTGGCGCGCCGCCACCGCACCCGCTTCGGCGAGATCGACCTCATCGCGCGCCGCGGCGACCTCGTGCTGTTCGTCGAGGTCAAGGCGCGCCGCACGCTGATGGAGGCTATGGAGGCGGTCGGCCACGAATCGGAGCGCCGCATCGAGGGGGCCGCCGACATCTGGCTGTCGCGCCAGGCGGATTATGGCAAGCTGTCGATGCGCTTCGACATGGTCGCCGTGCTGCCTTGGCGCTGGCCGGTGCATGTCGAGAACGCGTTTTATGGGAGGAGTTAGAGGGTTACTTGCCGGCGTTGCTCGCCCTTCGCGGGCTCAGGGCGTTCGTCGTTCGGAAAGCCAAGCAATTGGCTTTCCGTCCGCTACGCGGACCACTCCTCACCCCCAGATCATCAACGCCACCAGTCCGACGCCGCCGACCACCAACCGCCACCAGCCGAACAGCGAGTAGCCGTTGCGCGAGACGTAATCGAGCAGGAAGCGCACCACGATAAGCGCCGTGACGAAGGCGGCGACGAAGCCGATGGCGATGATCGGCAGGTCGGCACTGCTCAGCACGTTGCGGTTCTTGAACAGGTCGAAGGCGAAGGCGCCGACCATGGTCGGGATGGCGAGGAAGAACGAAAATTCCGCCGCCGCCCGCTTGTCGACACCCAAAAGCAGCGCGCCGACGATGGTCGAGCCCGAGCGCGAGGTGCCGGGGATCAGCGACAGGCACTGGAAAAGGCCGATCTGCAGGTAAAGCCGGGTCGGAAACCGCTCGACGTCGCGATAGACCGGCTTGAGGTTCATGCGGTCCACCGCCAGCAGCACGATGCCGCCGATGATCAGCATGATGCAGATCAGCCTTGGCGATTCGAACAGCACCGTCTTGATGAAATCATGCGCCAGCGCGCCGATGATCGCCGCCGGCAGGAAGGCGATGAGGATGCCGATAACGAAATGCCTGGTCAGCCGGTCGTGCGGCAGTTCGAGCAGCATTTTCCAGAGGCGGCGGAAATAAACGCTGAGGATCGCCAGGATGGCGCCGAGCTGGATCAGGATCTCGAAGGCCTTGCCGGTCGAGTGGAAGCCGAGGAAATGGCCGGCGAGCAGGATATGGCCGGTCGAGGACACCGGTATGAACTCGGTCAGCCCCTCCAGCAGGCCGAGCAGCAGGGCTTCGACGAAGGTCTGGCTTTCCATGGCTACCTCGGCATTTGCGTGATGGCTGACAGAACGGCTTGCTTGTCATGGCTTGCAAGTCCCCCTATAGGTCGCAACACCCTGACGGCCCGCTAACCGGGCGGCCAAGACTTACCGGTGCGCCCTGCGATTCGCCAGTGTGGCAATCCGGAATTCGCCACAGCTGGGACGAGCGCGATGCGCGAATTCCGGATTCTGAGCCACACTGCCAACTTAAGTTCTGGTGTGGTTTGGATTTGAAGTTCCTGAACGCGGATGCCGTTGAGGGGACAGGAACTTCAAATCCGAACCACACCAGTGCGCTTTATCATCGCGGAACCATGCTGACGCTTTTCCACCATCCCATGTTCGCCACCTGCCGCTTTGTCCGCCTCGCCTTTGGCGAGTATGGCGAGGAGCTGGCGCTGATCGAGGAGAAGCCGTGGACCCGGCGCAAGGAGTTCCTGGCGCTGAATCCGGCCGGCACGCTGCCGATCCTTTTGGCCGAAGGCGACGTGCCGATCGTCGGCGCAACGGTCATCTCGGAATATCTCGATGAGACGCGTGGGGTCTTGAAGCGCGACAAGCGGCTGTTCGCCGAGGATCCGATGCAGCGCGCCGAAATCCGCCGGCTGATCGACTGGTATCTCAACAAGGCCGAAAGCGAGGTCACAAGGCATCTGGTGCGCGAGCGCGTGCTCAAGCCGATCATGCCGGAAACGGCGGGCGGCGGCTCACCCGATTCAGGCGCGATCCGCGCCGCGCGCGCCAATATCCGCCAGCACATGAAATACACCAACTGGCTGGCCGGCACCCGCCATTGGCTGGCCGGCTCCAGGGTCACCTATGCCGATCTCGCCGCCGCCGCGACGCTGTCGGTGCTCGACTATCTCGGCGAGATCGACTGGCGCGAACATACTGCTGCGCGCGAGTGGTACACGCGGGTGAAGTCGCGGCCCTCCTTCCGGCCGCTTTTGACCGACCGGGTGCGCGGCCTGTCGCCGGTGTCGCATTATGCGGACCTCGACTTCTGACGCCGCGAAACTGCGCGCGCTGATCGACGCGGAGGCGCGTCGCGCCGGCTTCGACGCCGTCGCCGTCACCTCTCCCGATGCGATCCCGTTGGCACCGGCGCGGCTGGCCGAATTCGTCGCCGATGGTTTTCACGGCTCGATGGACTGGATCGCCGAGACGCTTGCGCGGCGCAGTGAGCCTTCCACGCTCTGGCCTGAAGTGCGCTCTATCATCGTGCTGGCGATGAACTACGGACCGGACCACGATCCGCGCGACCTGCTGGCCAGGCGCGACCGGGGCGCGATCTCGGTCTATGCACAAAACCGCGACTATCACGAGGTGATGAAGGGGCGGCTGAAGGAGATCGCCGGCAAGATCGTCGCGCGCGCCGGCGGCGACGTCAAAGTCTTCGTCGACACAGCACCGGTCATGGAAAAGCCGCTGGCGGAAGCCGCGGGCCTGGGCTGGCAGGGAAAGCACACCAATCTGGTCAGCCGCGAACACGGTTCCTGGCTGTTCCTCGGCACCATCTTCACCACTGCGGAGCTTGTCCCCGACAGCGCCGAGATCGACCATTGCGGCTCTTGCCGCGCATGCCTCGATGCCTGCCCGACCGATGCCTTCCCGGCGCCCTATCGGCTCGATGCACGGCGCTGCATCTCCTATCTCACCATTGAGAACAAGGGGCCGATCCCGCATGAATTCCGCGAGGCGATAGGCAACCGCATCTATGGTTGCGACGATTGTCTGGCCGCTTGCCCCTGGAACAAGTTCGCCCGGGTGGCTTCCGAGGCAAAACTCGCGGCGCGCGACGATCTGCGCGAACCGGCGATCGCCGACCTGCTCGAACTGGGCGATGCGGCCTTCCGTGCCTTCTTCTCGGGCTCGCCGATAAAGCGCATCGGCCGCAATCGCTTCGTCCGCAACGTGCTGATCGCGGCCGGCAATGCCGGCGATGCCGCGCTCGCCGGCACCGTGCGTGGACTGCTGGACGATGCCTCGCCGCTGGTGCGGGGCGCGGCAATATGGGCGCTGGCGCGGCTTGTGCCCGAGACCGAATATGCCCAACGGGCCGCCATCGGCCTGGCAACCGAGAACGATGCGGCGGTGCGCGAGGAATGGCGCCTGGCGCGGCCAACCAGGGCACAGGCATGAGCGAAAAACAGGTCTTCATCTTCGGCGCCGGCTACTCGGGCAAGGCCTTTGCCCGGGCCAATCCGGGTGCCGCCACGATCGTCGGCACCACCCGCTCTGAAGAAAAATTCGAGGCGCTGCGCCAGGCAGGCATCGCACCGCTGTTGTTCGACGGCGCGCTGACCGCTAAAGTCGGCGAGGCGCTGAAGAAAACGACGCATCTGGTGGTTTCGGTCGCCCCGGACGACGCCGGCGATCCCGTGCTGAATGCCGCCCGCGCGACGATCGCTCGCATGCCGGCGCTGGAATGGATCGGCTATCTCTCCACCGTCGGCGTCTATGGCGACTATGGCGGCGCCTGGGTCGATGAAACAGCCGAATGCCGGCCGGTGTCGAAGCGCTCGGTGATGCGGGTCGCGGCGGAACAGGATTGGCTGAAGCTCGGCAGGGACATCGACCGGCCGGTGGCGATCCTGCGGCTATCCGGCATTTACGGCCTGGGCCGCAACGCTTTGGTCAATCTGGAAAACGGCACGGCAAGGCGGCTGGTCAAGCCGGATCAGGTGTTCAACCGCATCCATTGCGACGACATTGCCGGCGCGCTCTGGCAACTCATCGGAAGCAACAAAGGCGGCATCTTCAACGTCACCGACGATGAGCCGGCGCCGCCGCAGGATGTCGTCGCCTATGCCGCGTCGCTGATGGGCGTCGAGCCGCCGCCCGAAATTCCTTTCGACACCGCCCAACTTTCGCCCATGGCGCGGTCTTTCTATGGCGAGAACAAACGGGTCGCCAACGCGGCGATCAAGGCAACGGGTTATCGCTTTCGCTTCCCGGATTACCGCACCGCCTTCGACCATATGTGGGCTGACGGCAACTGGCGCGACGGCGAGGCGCGCAGCCCGATGAAGCGCTGACTGTTGCGTGCTATGATTCGGTCTTGGGATTGCGTTGGGGATCCGGTTTCATGAACATGGCGATGCGGCTGGGCAAGAAATCACTGCTGGCGGCAGCATTTGGCCTGTTCGCTCTCGCCGCGCAGCCTGCAATGGCCGAGGAGCGGGCCAAGGACTTATTCGGCGCCAAGAAACTGCCGGCGGCGACCGCGGCGCAGTCGATCGGCTTCTACTCCAAGGGCTGCTTTGCCGGCGGCGTCGCCATTCCCATGGACGGCCCGACCTGGGAGGTGATGCGCCCCTCGCGCAACCGCCGCTGGGGCCATCCGGCGATGATCGCGGTGATCGAAAAATTGTCGCGCGACGCTGCCGCCGATGGCTGGCCCGGCCTTTTGATCGGCGACATTTCGCAGCCGCGCGGCGGCCCGATGATGACCGGCCATGCCTCGCACCAGATCGGCCTCGACGCCGATATCTGGCTGACGCCGATGCCCAGCCGGCCGCTGTCGACGGCGCAGCGCGAATCGATGAGCGCCACCTTGATGGTCGACGAGAAGACCCATCTGGTGAAGGACGCATTGTGGACGCCGCAGCATACGGCGCTTCTGAAACGGGCGGCGAGCTATCCGCAAGTCGAGCGCATCCTGGTCAACCCGGGCATCAAGAAAAAGCTCTGCGACACCGTCAAGGGCGATCGAACCTGGCTGCGCAAGGTCAGGCCGTTCTGGGGCCACGACTATCATTTCCATATGCGCATCGGCTGCCAGCCGGGTTCGCCCAACTGCAAGGCGCAGGAAGCGACACCGGATGATGACGGTTGCGGCAAGCCATTGGCCTGGTGGTTCACGCAGGAGCCCTGGCGGCCCAACAAGAACCCCGATGCGCCGAAAGCCCGCGACGTGATGACGATGGCGAACCTGCCCGGCGAATGCCGCGCCGTGCTCGACGCGCCGGGGCCGGCCTCGGCCGAGGCCGCGACCTATCATGGCGGCGCCGTGCCTGTCGCGGTCGTCGCGCCCGAACCGGAAGCGCCGGCACAGCCCGTCACCACCGTCAGCGGCGCTGGCGATTTGCCAAGCGCTGCCAATGCGTTCGCGGCCACCCCCAGGATGGGCGCTCCAGTGCCGCGGCCACGACCACCGGCGAACTGACTGCCGCGCACAATGACAGCGTCCCTCGCCCCGTTTACGGGGAGAGGATGCCGGCAGGCAGGTGAGGGGCGGCGTCAGCGCTTGAAAACTGGCACTGAAGCGGCTTTCCCTTTGCGGGACCATGCGCTAGTCAACGACGAGGCGGTGAGAAGCTGCCGAGAACGAGGCGGACGAAGAGCATGGCAGGCGATGACGACACTTTGCTGCGGTTTCCGATCCTGATCGGCGACATTGGCGGCACCAATGCGCGCTTTTCGATCGTGCTCGACGCCAATTCCGAACCTACCGAGCCGCAAATCGTCCAGACCGCCAACTACAACACCATCGACGAGGCGATCCAGGCGGCCGTGCTCGACCGCTCGTCGGTGCGGCCCAATTCGGCGGTGCTGGCGGTGGCCGGGCCAGTCGATGGCGACGAGATCGAACTCACCAACTGCCCCTGGGTGGTCAAGCCCAAGCAGATGTTCGCCAATCTCGGCCTGAGCGATATCGTCGTGCTCAACGATTTCGAGGCGCAGGCGCTGGCCGTCGTCGCGCTCGGCGAAGAGCACATGGAAAAGATCGGCGGCGGCACGCCGGAGCCCAATGCCGGGCGTGTGGTGCTCGGACCCGGGACCGGCCTCGGCGTTGCCGGGCTGGTCCATGCGCTGCGCCACTGGATCCCGGTGCCCGGCGAGGGCGGCCATATGGACATAGGCCCACGCACGCCACGCGATTTCGAGGTTTTCCCGCATATCGACAAGCTCGAGGGCCGCATTTCGGGCGAACAGATCCTGTGCGGACGCGGCCTCGTCAACGTCTACCGGGCGGTGGCCAAGGCCGACGGCAAGCCGGCGCCCTTCACCACGCCGGCCGAGGTCACTGGCGCGGCATTGGCCAAGACCGATCCGGTCGCGCAGGAAGCGCTGGAGACTTTCGTCACCTGCCTCGGGCGCACCGCCGGCGACCTTGCCCTGGTGTTCATGAGCCGTGGCGGTGTGTTCCTCACCGGCGGCATCGCGCAGAAGATCGTGCCGGCGCTGAAGCAAGGCAATTTCCGCGCTGCCTTCGAGGACAAGGCGCCGCACAGTGCGCTGATGCGCACCATGCCGGTCTATGTCATCACCCATCCGCTGGCCGCACTTCTGGGCCTTGCCGCCTATGCCAGGAACCCCTCGCTGTTCGGCGTCCAGACGGCAGGCCGGCGCTGGCAGGCCTGAAGCTCAGGGGCCGCGATCCGCTTGGGCGCCCGCGACGAAGTTAATCAGCCGCGGCCATAGGCAAGCCGGCCGCATGGCGCTAAGAGGGGTGCCGAATTTGCAGCCCGGTCCTACGAGGCGGAAAACCACGAAGCGCTCCCGATTTGACCCTTCAAGCCCCACACAAACAGAAAGTCCGGCCCAGCGAGGTCACGGCGGTGCTCCGCCGCATCCTCGCTGAAAACGGCAATGAGTATCGCTGGACCTATGTCGTTGCCGTCACCTGCCTGCTGATTGTTTCCGGCACCACTGCCTTCACGGCGTGGATCATGGCCCCGATGATCAACCAGATTTTCTACGAACGGCGCGGCGATATGATCGTCTGGATCTGCGCCGGTTTCATGGGCGCCTCCGTGCTGCGCGGCTTCGCCGGCTATGGCCAGGCCGTCGCGCTGGCCAAGATCGGCAACAATCTGGTCGCGCGCTACCAGAAGCGCAGCTTCGACCATCTGATGAAGCTCGGCGTCGACTTCTTCAACGATACGCGTTCCGGTCGGTTGGCGGCACAGGTCAACGAGAATGTCGGCGGCGTTCGCGATCTGCTGTCGCTGACACTGACCTCCATCAGCCGCGACGCGGTCACGCTGGTCGCTCTCGTCGGCGTCATGATCTACCAGGATCCGGTGTTGTCGCTCAGCTCGCTGCTGATCGGCCCGCCGCTGATCTGGGCCGTCGTCTACATCACCCGCCGGTTGCGGCGTATCAACCGGGAATCCGTGCTGATCAATTCGCGGCTGAACGGTTCCGTGCAGGAGGCCACGCAGGGCATCGCCATCGTCAAGGCCTTCACCCTGGAGGAGGAACTGGCGCGCCGCATCGGCATCATGGCCGATACGGCCGAGCAGCGTAACAACAAGATCGCCCGCGTCTCGGAACGGCTGTCGCCGATTTCCGAGATTCTGGGCGGCCTCGCCATCACCTCCGTGCTTGCCTATTCCGGCTACCGGGCGCTGGTGCTGGGGCAACCGCCGGGCGCGGTGTTTTCCTTCATCACCGCGCTGATCATGGCCTACGACCCGGCAAGACGCCTGGCGCGCACACAGGTGGGCATGGAACGTGCGCTGGTCAACGCGCGCATGATCTACGAGTTGCTGGACCTGGAGCCGAAACAGGGCGACGCGCCCGATGCCGTCGAGGCCAGGGTCACTACTGGCGAGGTGCGCTTCGACAATGTGACGTTCGGCTACAGCGCCGACCTGCCGGTGTTGAGGGATCTGAGCTTTACCGCCGCCGCCGGCAAGGTGACGGCGATCGTCGGTGCGTCGGGCGCCGGCAAATCGACGCTGGTGGCGCTCTTGCAGCGCTTCTACGACGTCGACCAGGGCAACATCGAGGTCGATGGCCAGGACATCTCGAAAGTGACCAAGCATTCGCTGCGGCAGTCGATCGCCTATGTGGCGCAGGCGCCCTATCTGTTCGAGGGCACGATCCGCGACAACATCCGCTATGGTCGTCTGTCGGCCACCGACGCCGAGATCGAGCAGGCGGCGAAACAGGCGGCGGCCGACGAGTTCATCCGCCAGCAGCCGCAAGGTTACGACACGCCGGTCGGCGAAGGCGGCTCGACCCTTTCCGGCGGCCAGCGCCAGCGCGTCTCGATCGCCCGCGCCATCGTGCGCCAGGCACCGATCCTGCTGCTCGACGAGGCGACCTCGGCGCTCGACAACGAGGCCGAAGCGCGCGTCCAGGAGGCGCTTACGCATGTCATGCAAGGGCGCACGACGATCGTCATCGCGCACCGGCTGTCGACGGTGATCAATGCCGACCACATCATCGTGCTGGAAGAGGGACGGTTGGTCGAGGAAGGCACGCACGCGACGCTGATGGCCGACCCGGACAGCATCTATGCCCGCTTCCACCGCATACAGGGCGTCAAGGGCCTGGGGCTTGTCGACGACAGCGCACCGATCCAAACTTCGGGTCGAGACCTAGAGACGCAAAACATCGCCGGGAGCACGGCATGAGCGAGACATCGGCAACGACCGGCAAGCCTGCAAGCGATGGCGAGCCTACGAGCGATATGGGCCTCGTGGTGGTGGGCGCGGCCGGCCGCATGGGCCAGACGCTGATCCGCGCCATCCATACCATTCCGGGCGCGCGCGTCATCGGCGCCGTCGAGCGGGCGGATTCGCCGCATCTGGGCAAGGATGCCGGCGAGCTGGCGGGCATCGGCATCATCAATGTGCCGATATCAGACGATCCGCTGCCGGCCTTCGCCAAGGCCGACGGCGTGCTCGATTTCACCACGCCGGCCTCGACGGTCGAATTCGCCGGCTACGCGGCGCAGGCGCGCATCGTCCATGTCATCGGCACCACCGGCTGCTCGGCGCAAGACAATGCGAAAATCGCTGCTGCCGCGCGCCACGCGACGATCGTCAAGTCGGGCAATATGAGCCTCGGCGTCAACCTCCTGGCGGTGCTGGTCGAACAGGCGGCGCGCGCGCTCGATGCCGACGATTTCGACATCGAGATCCTCGAAATGCACCACAGGCACAAGGTCGACGCGCCCTCGGGCACGGCACTGCTGCTCGGCGAGGCCGCCGCCGCCGGACGCGATATCGCGTTGGCCGGCAATGACGTGCGTTCACGCGACGGCCACACAGGCGTGCGAAAAACCGGCTCGATCGGCTTTGCCACGCTGCGCGGCGGCTCTGTCGTCGGCGACCACAGCGTGATCCTGGCCGGCACTGGCGAGCGCATCACGCTGTCCCACCATGCCGAGGACCGTGCCATCTTCGCCCGCGGCGCCGTCAAGGCGGCGCTTTGGGCACGCGGCAAGAAGCCGGGGCTGTATTCGATGCGGGACGTGCTCGGCTTAAGCTGAGCCGGACCGTCACATCTAGTAGGGATTGTAGGGAGCAAACATGTCGAGAACCCTCGTGCTCGTGCGCCACGGCCAGAGCGAATGGAATTTGAAGAACCTGTTCACCGGCTGGCGCGATGTCGATCTGACCGAGCAGGGCCACGCCGAGGCCAAGGCGGCCGGCGACAAACTGAAGGCGCGCGGCCTGAAGTTCGACATCGCCTTCACCTCCGCCCTGGTCCGAGCGCAGAAGACCTGCCAGCACATTCTCGACGCCGTCGGCCAGAGCGATCTGAAAACCATCCGCGACCAGGCGCTGAACGAGCGCGACTATGGCGACCTTTCCGGCCTCAACAAGGACGATGCCCGCAAGAAGTGGGGCGAGGACCAGGTGCATGTCTGGCGCCGCTCCTACGACGTGCCGCCGCCCGGCGGCGAAAGCCTGAAGGACACCGGCGCGCGCGTGTGGCCCTATTACCTGCATGACATGCAGTCGCACGTGCTGCGCGGCGGCACCGTGCTGGTTGCCGCCCACGGCAACTCGCTGCGCGCGCTGATCATGGCGCTGGACGGCAAGTCGGGCGAGGAGATCGTCAAGCTGGAGCTCGGCACCGGCGTGCCTGTCATCTACCAGCTCAACGCCGATTCCACCGTCGCGTCGAAGGAAGTCCTGGAGGGCTGAGCCGGCAAGCAGCGAACCGCTTTGAAAAAAGCGCGTTGACAGCAATCACTTGCCCGCTTACATGAGCCCGCACCAGCCCAGATGGCGGAATTGGTAGACGCGCACGGTTCAGGTCCGTGTTCCGCAAGGAGTGGAGGTTCGAGTCCTCTTCTGGGCACCAAATTCCCGTTTCGAACCGTTTTGTATGGTTCAGACGTTTAGACAAAAAGCCCGGTTCGTCCGGGCTTTTTGTTATTCCGCGGCAGCAAGCTGTCGGCCCTGAGATGGGCGGTGAAGTTGTCGCGACCTGGTCGGTCCCCACGCGGATCGCTACTCCTTTCGATATCCAAAACCCGACGATCGCCGACAAACGGACGATGCCCCTAAGCCAATATAGGAGATAGGAGATGCCACTGGATATGTGGTCAGGCAGTGCCCCGCAATATACGCTCGCCTTCTTCTACTAGGATCTATCAGACTGATGTGGTGACAGACACAAGCGCGGCAAAGGAGGTTTTCAGATGGACGGGAACGACGGCAAAGAAGACCCGAATGCGCATTCGCAGTTGGCACGACGTGATTTCATCAAAGGAGTCGGAAAATTTTCGGTTCTGACACCTCCAGCAGTGACCTTGCTGCTGGATGTGAGCATGAATTCCCAAGCCGTGGCGGCGTCGGGAGGTCTCTCGGGTGGCAAGCCCGCTGAAACTGGGGGCAAGGCCGGGAGGGGCGGCTAGCCCGGGTCCAAAAAACTTCGCTTCGGCATCGACACCCCACAACCACCCGGGGGCCGGCACCGATAGAAAGAGCATCCGTGTTGACCGAAATCCAAAACATTGATGCACCCACCGCGGATGTCGGCCCAGTTTTCGAGACCTTACGATCGGGATCCAGTTTTCAACTTGTTTGCGCCGCTCTCACGGTCGGCATGGTGCATCCGCTCCAGTGGGATGCGGTTATCGTGGAAGCGAACCGGCACCTCATACTTCCAGCTTTGTATGTTTTCTTGCGGGATCGCGATCTCCTCCGTTTTGCTCCGACCGACGTGGAGAAGTATCTCGGTTTTATCCACCACCTGAACGAGTTGCGAAACCTTCGCTTGCGGCAACAAGTCTTGGAATTGGTCAAAGCGCTGAATAGCGTCGGCATCGAGCCACTTCTGATCAAGGGAGCAGCGCTTCTTCTGGCGCTCCCGGAGAGTCGCTTAGGTGCAAGGATGGTCAGTGACCTGGACGTCGTGGTTGACAATGAGGTTATCGAGACTTGCGTAGCGCAGCTTGTCAACCTCGGTTACAGGCCGCTTGCGGGTGACCCTGGTGTCCATGCCTACGGGAAATTCTATCGACCATCCGATGCAGGATCCTTGGACCTGCATCTACGACCGCCGGGGCCTGTGGCGCTCTTTTCTACAGATGGAGCCGTCCGCAGCCGGGTCGTTGAAGTGGCCGGGGCGCGGTTGAGGCTGCCTAGCCCGGAGGAATGGGTGACGCACCTTATTGTGCACGACATGATTCAAGACCGAAGGTTACGCACGGGTGAAGTCGATTTGAGGCGGTTGCTCGACTGCCGTGAACTCCTGGCTCTCGGTTACGATATCGATTGGAGTGCCGTTTGTCGAAGACTGCCCTCAGGGCGGCTAGCACTTGGCCGTGAAGTTTTCATGTTGAACCTACAACGCCTAATCGATGTGAAGATCGAGGGGCACGTCAGTGGCATCTTACCGCGAATTCTTTATCGCCGTCAGATCGCGATCAAGCACAACGTGTCATATCGACGATTGGATCGGCTCGGACTTTCTGTAGCTCGAAGTGCTTGGAGGATTATAAGGCTTCACAAGGTTCAGCGGCGGTGGGAACGCGCTTGACCTCACGGCGGGCGCTCGGTCCGTGGGTGGGGACCGTGCCCATTACTCCGGCGTTTGGCGCCGTGGCCCATAAGCTCGATTCCGACGTTGTCATGTTTTCGGAGTCGCAGCAGCGTATATACCGCCTGGACAAAGACTCTGGATCCGTCTGGTTTGACATTGTTGCTGGAACCCAGCCCGACACGGTGACACAAAATTTTGCGAGGCGGGTTAAATGTGCGCCTGACGAGGCGAGCGGCTATGTCTCGAATTGCGTGGCGCAATGGCTAGCCATGGGCTTCTTGTGCCACTGGCCACAACAAGGGTCGCTTCCATCCGTCCTGCCCCTCAGGCAAACCAGCGCAGCAAAGGCAGGGGATATTTACAGCATCGCAGGTGCTCGGATTGCGATTTCCTTTGCCGATGCGCGATCAAAAAAAGCCTGGGAAGCGCTCGCGGGTCATCTCCGAAAACAAGCGGCCGGTTCGTCCAAAACGCAAGTCGTGGAGGCCAATCTATCGGTCGACCAGTACCGAGACGGCTACAGGATACGAGGCCTATCAAGTGACTTTACTGAATATGCCGATCCTGCGGCGGTGGCTGTTGGACTGAAGGAAGCCGTGATGCACGTCGTACTTGATCGACAGCCGTATTGGATCGCGCTGCATTCGGCTGCGCTCCGTGCGGATGCAGGGGCGGTTCTGCTGGCCGGCGCTTCCGGCCGTGGCAAGACGACCTTGGCTGCGCTGCTAAACGCGTTAGGGATGTCGGCCTTCTCTGACGATGTCACCTTGGTGTCTTCGCGGCGGCCGCGCATATGGGGTATGCCCTTCAGTTTTGCCGTGAAACCAGGGAGCTGGGATCGGCTGCGGTCATCGGTTCCGTCCCTGGATCGGTTGCCTGAATTCCGGCGTCCGGACGGCCGCACGGTTAAATATCTGAAGCCATTTCGCCACTGCGAAACGGCCGATAAAGTCTCCGCCATCATCTTTCCGCACTTTTCTGGCGGGAGTTCTCTCCAGATCTCAACCTTACCCAAAATGACGGGGCTGCTTGCTCTCTTACAGGAGGCAATCAGTGGCAGTCGTCAGTTGAGTGCCGCTGTATTCGGTTCCATTTGCCAACTGCTGAACGACGCGGAAGTTATCGAAATGACCTATGGTGACGGCATTGCGGCCGCAGAATGGGTAACAATGCACTTCAAGCCCTGTTCTTAGCACCATGGTCGATGACTGCGCCTGCGGCCGGGTGGCTGAATGCCGGGTCGTCGGAACTTTGGCGGATCGGAGATGCACAGCCCCTTTGGCCTTGGGGTGAAGTGTCCAATCCGCGTGGGCTCTCTGCTCGGCGGCCAGCCAAATGTCAGCTGCAGCACGTTTTTCCATCAATTGCCGGTGCACAACATGAGGCGTTGGCCTTCTGTTGCTCCTCGAGCCATCGGTCGCGCGGCTTGCAGCTCGCTGGTCGCGGTGACAAGTCGACACGCACGGTGCCCGCGACTAGTTCGGGCACGGCCGCGCTGTAGAGTTGCATGGGCCGCACGCCGTCGCTGACCTCGAAGGTCAGCTTGGCCGAATGGTCGAGCCCGACATGCTCGGTTACCTTGCGGATGATGGCCGAGAACCTGGCCGCCGGCATATGCGTGCGCTCGGCCTCATCCACATCCAAAAGCTGCACAAAGATCTCCGACCAGGATTCGGGATTGGCACCGCAATCGAGGGCGGCGAACTGGCCGGCCTTCACCTCGGTCACGTGGTAGCCAGATCGCACCGCGCGTCCGTCATAGACAAACACCAGGGCCTTTTCCCCGTGGGCAGACAGGAACCCAAGCAAGCCGTCTATGGTGATGTCGGCCGAGCCGGGCGGCAGGACATGGTCAAATTCGGTGTTGTCAAATTCAGTGTTGTCAGGGGCGAGCATCTGCGATAAATCCTTATTTTGATATTTTTAGGATTATTGAAATATGGATGAACGTCAAGCCCTTTCCGCATTCGGGGCGCTGTCGCAGGAAACGCGTCTGAGGCTTTTGCGGCGGCTGGTCATTGCGGGACCAGAGGGCATCGCCGCCGGCGTCCTGGCAGAGCAGATGGAGGTCTCGCCCTCCAATGTCAGCTTTCACCTGAAGGAACTTGAACGCGCCGGCCTGGTTGCCGCGCGGCGAGATTCCAGGTCGATCGTCTATAGCGCCGAGTATGACGCGCTGACCGGCCTTATCCGGTTTTTGATGGAGGATTGCTGCTCCGGCCGGCCGGAAATCTGTTCGCCGGCGCTCAACCCGACATGCTGCGTCCCGAACAATGGAAGCCATGCCGATGCCTGAATACAGCGTGCCGCGCCGTGTCGCGGCCGAAGCGCTCGGTACTGCTTTCCTCGTCGCCACGGTGGTCGGCTCCGGCATCATGGCCGAGACGCTGACGCCGGACAAAGCTGTTGCGTTGCTCGGCAATACGCTGCCGACAGGCGCTATTCTCGTGGTCCTCATCACCATCCTGGCGCCCATCTCCGGAGCGCATTTCAATCCGGCGGTCACGCTGGTCTTCACAGTCCTGCGGCAGCTGCCGGTGCGCTTGGCTGGACTGTACATCGTGGCCCAGACCCTCGGCGGTATTGCCGGCACGGTGACGGCGCACGCAATGTTCGGCCAGTCGCTCGTGCAGGCCTCAACGCACATACGCAGCGGCGGCGCTCAATGGCTGTCTGAAGGTGTCGCGACCTTTGGCCTGGTCGCCGTCATCCTGGCGGGCGTGCGGTTCGAGCGGAAAGCCGTTCCCTGGCTGGTCGGTCTCTACATCACCGCCGCTTACTGGTTCACGGCATCGACGTCGTTCGCCAACCCCGCGGTTGCGGTGGCGCGTTCGCTGTCCAACACCTTTTCCGGCATTCGGCCTGCCGACCTTCCCGGATTCATCGTCGCCGAACTGGCCGGCGCATTCATAGCCGCCGGTACGATGGGTTGGCTGCTTTCGCCAGCCTTGACCGTCGCACACACCGAAAGGGCAGCGCCATGACTGTCACCATCTATCACAACCCGGCTTGCGGCACGTCACGCAACACGTTGGCTCTCATCGAAGCGAGCGGCGAAACGCCTGACGTCATAGAGTACCTGAAAAATCCACCCTCGCGCTCTCGCCTTGTCGGCCTGCTCAAGGCCATGGACATGCCCGCGCGGGCGCTGCTGCGTGAGAAGGGCACGCCCTATGCCGAGTTGGGCCTGGCCGACGCAAAATGGAGCGAGGACGAGTTGATCGACCAGATGCTCGCTCATCCAATTCTTATGAACCGGCCGATTGTCGAGACACCGCGCGGCACGCGGCTTTGCCGGCCGTCGGAACTGGTGCTGGACTTGCTCGACCACCCTGTGGCCAGCTTCACCAAGGAGGATGGTGAAGCGGTGACCTATCCGGCCCGTTGATGAGCCGAGACCAATCGACGCCGGACCGTCGCGTCATCGTCACGACGCTCGGGCTCACGCAAATCATGGCGTGGGGCTCTTCCTACTACCTGCCGGCCGTGATTGGCCCCGCCGTGTCGGCTCGAACCGGCTGGCCGTTTCCCTGGGTGATCGGCAGCCTGTCGCTCGGGCTGCTGGTCGCGGGCCTGATATCGCCGCATGTCGGCGCGGCAATCGAACGCCATGGCGGCCGCATGACGCTCGCCTTCAGCGCCGTTTGCCTCGGCATCGGCCAGGCGGTGCTTGCCGCTTCGCCGAACCTGCCCGTCTTCGTCACCGGCTGGCTCATCATGGGTTTCGGAATGGGCGCCGGCCTTTACGATGCGGCCTTCGGCACGCTCGGACGGCTGTATGGGCGCGGCGCCCGTTCGACGATCACCAGCCTGACGCTGTTTGGCGGCTTCGCCAGCACGGTGTGCTGGCCGATTTCGGCGCTTCTGCTCGATGCGTTCGGCTGGCGCGGCGTGTGCCTGGCGTATGCGGCAATCCAGCTCCTGGTGGCGTTGCCCGCCTATCTGCTCGTGCTGCCGCGTGGCGTTCCCGCCGAACCCACGGTCGCGGCGGCCACCAGCCCGGAAGCCGGCCTGACGCCGCGCAGCCTGCCCCTGATGACCACGCTGGCAGCAAGCATCACGCTGTCGGCGGTCATATCGTCGACATTGTCGGTGCATCTGCTGACCGTGCTGCAATCGACTGGGCTTGCACTCGGCGCCGCGGTTGGCCTTGGCGCACTGGTCGGCCCTTCCCAGGTCGGTGCCCGGGCCGTCGAGATGGCCATCGCCCGCTATCATCATCCGATATGGACCAAGCTGGCGTCGGTGGCATTTGTCGTCTTCGGCGTCGCCGCGCTGTGGACCGGACTGCCGATGCTGCCCGTCGCCCTTGCGCTCTACGGCGCCGGCATCGGTCTGGAATCCATCGCGCGCGGCACGTTGCCTCTGGCGCTGTTCGGCGCTCCCGGTTACGCGAAACTGATGGGTCGGCTTGCCATGCCAAGCTTGATTGCCCAGGCTGCCGCGCCTTCGCTCGGCGCTCTCTTGCTGGAGCATGTCGGCGCGTCGGGCTTGCTGTCGGTGCTGCTTGGGCTCGCCCTTGTCAATGTCCTACTGGTCGCCGCCCTGCTCGCTTTTAAACGCAACTCCTCCCGACCTGTTCGAACCATCGTACCATCCTAGTCTAGATCGGATATACCGGTCGTGTACCACTATTGCACGATAGCATACCTTCACCGGCCGCTTTTTTTTGCTGGTCGGCAACGTATGTTGCTCAGAACGTTCAATATTGAGTCCATGGACAGGGTGGGAATGAGTGGTTTTCGCATCCGCATCGATTGGTTATCATCGTTTCGGACTCGGGCCGCGATCCCGCGATCTGTCTCTATTGGATGGCGATCCACGCACTGTTCTTCTCAATGAGCTGGATGAACCGGACATAGCCCTGCTTACTGGTGGAGGTCTCCTGTCCGCCGCCGAAATCATCACGCAACGACATCGCCAGGATCGCCTTCCGCGCGGCTATCTCGCGGCGGCGATCCGCCGCCTCACCTTCTTCGTGCCGATCGATCGCCGGGTGCTCGAAGCGGAAGTCAGGGCCCGGATAGACCGCGCCCTGATTGCCAGGACAGGGCTCGTCGAGCGGCTGGTGACATTCTGGATGAACCATTTCGTCGTCGAGACCAGTGCCAATGGCACTGTCCGGCGCACCGCGGCGGCATTCGAGCGGGAAGCCATCCGGCCTTTCGTGCTCGGGCGGTTCGAAGACATGCTTGTCGCTGTAACCCGGCACCCGGCGATGCTTTCCTACTTCAACAGCGCCAATTCGGTCGGGCCGAATTCGGTGATCGGGCGCCGGTCCGGGCGCGGCTGCAATGAAAACCACGCGCGCGAGTTGCTGGAATTGCACACGGTCGGGGTCGAGGCGGGCTATTCGCAGGCAGATGTCAGCGCGCTGTCGAAAGTGCTGACCGGCTGGAGTTACAGGGGCGCCAGCGAGGACGATGAACTCGCCGATGATTATGGCCGCTTTTATTTCACCGCGGATGCACACGAGCCTGGCGGCCAGCAGGTCATGGATGTCGACTATCCGCAAATCGGCGTGGATCAGGGCGAAGCGGTTCTGTCCGCCCTGGCGGGCCATGAAGCAACAGCAAGGCGGATCGCCTGGAAGCTCGTCCGTCACTTCATCAACGATGATCCCGCGCCCGACATTGCCGAAACGATCGCGGCAATCTTCCTGGAGAGTGCCGGGGATCTCAAAGCGTGCGTACGAATGCTGCTTCTCCACGACAAGGCGTGGGGGCCGGCGGTGAAGATCAAGAGCCCCAGCGAATTCCTGTGGTCGGCTCTCAGGGCACTGGACCTGCGCATCGATGTCGCGCAGGTCGCGCGCGTGTTGAGTGCGCTTGGGCAGCCATTGTGGAATCCGAACGCCCCCAATGGCTTTCCTGATCACGCCGATAGCTGGCTGGCGGGCAATGCGATGACCGATCGCCTCGATTTCGCCGAAGAGCTGGCGGCGCGCGCCCGTGTCGACCTGGATCCGCTGGCCCTCGTCGATGCGGTGCTGGGCACGGCCTGTTCCGCAACCACGCGGGAGCATATTGCCCATGCCCGAAGCAGATCCCAGGCGCTGGCTTTGCTGCTCATGAGCCCGGAGTTCCAACGCAGATGACGGGGACGCCCCCCATGCCTGCCTCAAACGGCAGTTTCGTCGCCTGGTCGAGAATGCCACGCTTGGCCCACGCGGCGCCGCGCGATCCACGGATGGTGGTCGTGATCCTGCGCGGAGCCTTGGATGGCCTGGCCGTTGCGCCACCCATCGGGGACCCGGACTACGCGCGGTTGCGGGGCGAGCTTGCGATTGGCGTGGCCGGCATCGGCCGGGTCCTGTCATTGGACGGGTTTTTCGGCTTGCATGATGCGATGCGGACATTGCACGACCACTACGTCGCCGGCGACACCCTGATCGTCCATGCCGCCGCCACGCCTTACAGGGATCGATCCCATTTCGACGGCCAGGACGTCCTGGAAAGCGGCATGCCCGGACCGAGAGATACAGCATCCGGCTGGCTCAATCGTGCGGTGCTGGAACTTCCGGTCGGCGACCGGATCGAGGTTGCCCGGCCGGTCGGGTTGGCCGTCAGCCCCACTGTTCCGCTGATTTTCCGCGGTGCCGCACCGACATTGACATGGACGCCGCCAAATTTCCGGTCGGCCTCCCCGGACACGCAAGATCGCCTTATGGGGCTTTATGGCGAAATCGATCCGGCGCTCTTGCGTGCCTTTATCGAGGGCCGCGAGATAGACAGCCTGTCCGGTCACGGCGACGATCCGGTGCCGCGCACCAAGATGGCGGGGCCTTCCTTTCGCGAGGCTGCGGAGGGCGCGGCGAAATTGCTTGCGGCCGAGTCCGGCCCACGCATTGCCGCACTCAGCTTCGACGGCTGGGACACGCACGCGAAAGAGGGCGCCAAGGACGGGAAGCTGGCAAGGCTGTTGGCTGCCCTGGACGGCGCTTTGGAGGGTTTGGTCAGCGGCCTGAAGTCCGTCTGGCACGATACCGTGATCGTGGTCATTACCGAGTTCGGGCGCACGGCGCGGATCAACGGCAATGAGGGGACCGATCATGGTACCGCCACGACGGCCTTCCTGATGGGTGGCGCCGTCAACGGCGGACGGGTGGTGGCGGACTGGCCGGGACTTGGAACCTCCCAATTGTATCAAGGCCGGGACCTGACGCCGACCACCGATCTTCGGGCGGTGCTGAAGGGCCTTCTGCGCGACCATCTCGGCATCTCGGAACTCGCTCTGTCGCAGCGTGTATTCCCGTCCAGCATCGCCGTCAGGCCTTTGAACGGACTGATCGGGTAGCGCGCGCTGAACATCTGCGGTCGACGCCGTCTCTCGGCACCTCGTGTCGCCGGCCTCGCCTCCCGGCTAGGCACCGAACAAACCGCTTCAAACCCGGCGCCCGCTTGGCTACGCTCAAGACCATGTCTCAATCCAGCATGTCCCAATCCAGCACCGCGATCTTCGGCGCCCGTCGCGACCAGGCCTTTCCGACGCTGGCCGAGGCGGACATCGACCGTATGCGCCGGTTCGGCGAGGCCGCCGCCTATGCCGCCGGCGAGCACATCATCAAGGCCGGCGACGTGGCGCCAGGCCTGATCCTCGTGCTGTCGGGCAAGGTCGATATCACACAGGATGGCGGGCTCGGCCGGCGCGAGACCATCGTCACCCATGGACCCGGCAGCTTCGTCGGCGAACTGGCGCAGCTTTCGGCCCGCCCCTCGGTGGTCAATGCTCAGGCCGCCGAACCGGTCGAGGCGTTCGTCATCCCCTCGCAGCGTGTGCGCGACCTGATGGTGCAGGAGGCCAATCTCGGCGAGCGCATCATGCGGGCGCTGATCCTGCGCCGTGTCGGGCTCCTGGAAAGCGCCACCAGCGGGCCGATCATCATCGGACCATCAGACAATGCCGACGTATTGCGGCTGCAGGGCTTCCTGGCCCGCAGCGGCCAGCCGCACCGCGTGCTCGATTCCGCCAGTGACCCCTGCGCGAAAACCCTGGTCGAGCGCTTCGACATCGATCCCCACCATCTGCCGGTAGTGTTGTGTCCGAACGGCAGGCTGTTGCGCAACCCCACCGAGAAAGACCTTGCCCGCTGCATCGGCCTGCTCAGGCCGATCGATGCCGATACGCTGTATGACGTCGCCATTGTCGGCGCCGGACCGGCCGGGCTGGCGGCCGCGGTCTATGCGGCGTCCGAAGGGCTGTCGACCATCGTGCTCGACTGCCGGGCCTTCGGCGGGCAGGCCGGCGCCTCCTCGCGCATCGAGAACTATCTCGGTTTCCCGACAGGCATTACCGGCATGGCGCTGATGGCGCGCGCCTACAACCAGGCGCAGAAATTCGGCGTCGAAATGGTGATTCCCGACGAGGCCAAGCTGTTGAGCGCCGCGACCGACAATTCAGGCGCCCGCTATTTGCTCGATGTCGGCGATGGCGAGACGGTGCGCACGCGCAGCGTGGTCATCGCCAGCGGCGCGCGCTATCGCCGCCTCGATGTCGCCAATTTGGGGCAGTTCGAGGGCACCTCCGTGCATTATTGGGCCTCGCCCATCGAAGGGCGGCTTTGCGCAGGCCAGGAAGTGGCGCTGGTCGGCGCCGGCAATTCGGCGGGCCAAGCCGCGGTCTACCTCGCCAGCCATGCGCACAAGGTGGTGCTTTTGGCGCGTGGTGGCAGCCTCGAAGCCTCGATGTCGCGCTATCTGGTCGAGCGCATCAGGGCGCAGCCGAACATCGAAGTGCTGACCGGGACCGAAATCGAAGCGCTGGAGGGCGAGGCGGGCAATCTTGCCACCGTGCGCTGGCGCAACCGCGTCAGCGGCGAGGAGACGGCGCGCCCGATCCGCCATCTCTTCCTGTTCATCGGCGCCGACCCCAACACCGACTGGCTCGCGCAGTGCAACGTGACGCTGGACGCCAAGGGGTTCATCCGTACCGGATCGGAGCTGAGACCGGCGCACGGCCTGATGGAGACCAGCCTCGGCGGCGTGTTTGCCATCGGCGACGTGCGCTGCGGCTCGGTCAAGCGCGTCGCGGCGGCCGTTGGCGAGGGTGCCCAGGTCGTCGCCGCATTGCATGCCTATCTTGCGCAAACGAAGAGTTGAGCCTCAACTGGCAGGGAGAGTGTGATGGCGGATGAATGCAAGCATGCAGCCGGGATCAAGGACGTGACCCCGAGCGCACTCGGCTGCGAGGAGTGCTTGAAGAGCGGCTCGTGGTGGGTGCATCTGCGGCTCTGCCGCACCTGCGGCCATGTCGGCTGCTGCGACGACTCGCCCAACCGCCATGCGACAAAACATTTTCATGCCACCAGCCACCCGGTCATCGAGGGCTACGATCCGCCGGAGGGCTGGGGATGGTGCTATGTCGACGAGGTCTTTCTCGACCTCGGCGACCGCACGACGCCGCAGAAGGGACCGATCCCCCGGTTTTATTGAGACCGTCCCGGAGGCGGTTCGGCCAGGCCTATCGCACCGACCCCGTAATCGTCCGGTCGACATCGGGAACGGATTTGCGGTCGTTGCCGGCAAGGGCGGCGATGGCCAGCAGGCTGGCAACCACCGGAACGAACAGGATGGCGACGCGGGCCTGTACATAAAAAATGGCGCGCCATTCGCTGCGCTTGTCGGGGCTGTCGCTCATCATACTCACTTCGCCATGGACCCCCCTGGGCGTCACATAGCCATGAACGGTTAAACAACTCCTTCCGGCTTCGTTAACCGGTGGCGGCGCGCACGGCTTTCAGTTCAGGCCGATCCGCCTGGCGCCTTGCCGGAACAGCGCCTCGGCATCCGGCTCGAAGCGGAAGGTGCCGATGAAATCGTCGGCGCGGTAATCGGGCATTGTCTTGCGGATGGCGGCGGCGAAACCGTGCGCCTCGTCCAGTCGACCGGCCAGCGCCAGGCAATGTGCCGCGATCGCCAGGATGATGGCGTGGGCGTTGGGGCGTGCCGCCGCCTTCAGCGCCCATTCGGCCGCCTCCTCGAACTGGCCGAGCCGGACATGCGACATCGCCCGCGCGCCCAGCATGCCGAACAGCAGCGGGTCGAAGGGGCTGAGATGCCGCGAATGGTCGGACGAACTTATCGCTGCTTGCGGGTCGCCCGACTGCGAATGCACGAAGGACAGCGCGTAGTGGCCGAGCGCGAAATTCGGGCTGAGGTCGACCGCGCGTTCGAGTTCGGAGAGCGATCCGTCCTGCTCGCCGCGCAGCCACAGCGCCCGTCCCATCGCCCAGTGCGCGGCGGGATTGTGGTCGTCGACCAGCACGCTCTGGCCGGCGCTTTCGAAGGCCAGCGCGCTTTCGCGGTCGCGGTCGCCCCAGCGCTGGAAGGCGGCCTGCCAATGGGTGAAGGAGAGGCCGGCATGGGCGCGGGCAAAGGTCGGGTCGAGTTCGACGGCCGTGGCAAAGAAGTTCCGTGCCTGCTCGTTTTCCGCCTGCGTGAAACGGTACATGTGCCAGAGGCCGCGATGATAGGCCTCCCAGGCATTGAGCGAATTGGGCGCCTTCAGCATAGCGCGGTTGCGCTCGACGGTTTCGATCTCGGCCGAGATCGACGAGACGATGCTGTCGCCGATATCGTCGAGCACGGCGAAAATGTCGTCGGGCCGGCGTTCGAAGGTCTCGGCCCAGACGATCCTGGCCGTGCGGACCTCGATAAGCTCGATGCTGACGATGAGGCGGCCGGCCGGGCTGCGCACCGTGCCGGTGGCGACATAGTCGACATTCAGTTTTCTGCCGGCTTCGTCCGGCGCGATGTTCATCTGCGCCAGCGCGAACACCGATCCGCGCGCGATGACGAAGAAATCCCTGAGCTTGGCGAGGCGGGTGATGATGTCGTGGGTGAAACCATCGGCAAGCCCGCCGCGCGTGCCGCCGGCTTCCTCGACAAACGGCATCACCGCCAGCGAAGCATGGCTTGGTTCGACCGCGCCGGCATCGCCCGATGGTGCCACCGGCTGCGACAGCGCGGACACCGGCGGCGCCCGAAGCGAGACCGCCGGCGCCTGATCGCGGATCGTCCGCCAGGCGGCGCGAAGCGGTGCGAAATCCAGATCCTCCGACTGGAACAGCTGTTGCGCCGCCGCCAGATGCCGCTCGGCCGCGCCAACCTCGCCGCGCCGGACCATGCTGGCCAACAGCGCGGCGTGTGCGCGCCCGTCGAACGGCGCCAGCTCCACCCATTTGTCGAGATGGCCGATCGCCTCGTCGCAATCCGCAGGCAATCTTTCGACAAGCTGCTCCAGCACCGCCGCATGGCAAGCGCCGAGGCGGCGCCGCTGGGCGATCAGCCAACTGTCGAAAAGCGGGCTGCGCTCGAGCTCCAGCCCGTCGAGGAAGGCGCCGGCGAAGAGCCCGGCCAGCATTCGCAACGGCGCCAATTCAAGCGTGTCGATCCCCTGTGTCGCGGCGTGGCTCACCTCCAGCGCGTCGACAGGACAATCGTCGAGATCGAGTGCGACCGTGTCGCCCTGCGTCAGGACGCGGCGCCGGTCCGGCGTGTCGAGCACGCCGCGCAGCTTGCTGAGGCACCAGCGCAATTCGCCACGCGGGTCGTTCGGCACATCCCACAGCATTTCGCACAGGCGACCGCGCCCGACCGGATGCGGCGCCAGTGCCAGATAGGCAAGCAATGCGCGCACCTTGCGCGACGCCGGCAGCACCACCGGCACGCCATCGCGCACGACCGCCAGCGATCCGAGCGTGCGCACGGAGAGGATCGCCATGGCGCGATCCAGTCTCGATGGTGCGGATTCCACGGCTCTTCCCACGCCTGCTCCCACGCTGGCCTGTCGGCCCCTGCTGTATCATCGAACACGATACGGCATCCGGCAGCGCGTTTTCGCGCCGGCTGCGGCATTGCCGCAGTGCCGTCAGGTCAGTCCTAGCGCAGCAAGGTCTCCAAACCTCGCCGCCCAAACCGTCGGTTTGTAACTGGCCTGTGAAGACAGACACGACGACGAGACACAACGATCGAGGAGAACAAGGATGTTGAACAAACAAAAGATCAGGACCACCGCCGGGCGCGGCCGCCTGTTCGACAGCATTCTGGATACCGTCGGCGACACGCCGGCGGTGCGCGTCAACAATCTCGGACCGGCCCACGCGACCATCTACGTCAAGGCCGAGTTCTTCAACCCGGGCGCCTCGGTGAAGGACCGCCTGGCGCTCAACATCATCGAGGAAGGCGAACGCAGCGGCTCACTGAAGCCCGGCCAGACGGTGGTCGAGGCGACGAGCGGCAACACCGGCATCGGGCTCGCCATGGTCTGTGCGCAGAAAGGCTATCCGCTGGTCGTCACCATGGCCGATAGCTTTTCCGTCGAGCGCCGCAAGCTGATGCGCATGCTGGGCGCCAAGGTTGTGCTGACGCCGCGCGCCGAAAAAGGCTTCGGCATGTACAAGAAGGCGGTGGAACTGGCCGAGGCCAATGGCTGGTTCCTCGCCCGCCAGTTCGAGACGGCGGCCAACGCCGCCATCCACGAGGCGACCACCGCGCGCGAGATCATCAACGATTTCGCCGGCTCGCGGCTCGACTGCTTCGTCACCGGCTATGGCACCGGCGGCACCGTCGTCGGCGTGGGGCGCGTCCTGCGCCGCGAGCGGCCGGACACCCGCATCGTGCTCGCCGAACCGGCCAACGCGCAGCTCATCGGCAGCGGCAAGGCGCAGCAGCGCGGCGCCGACGGCGCGCCCGCCGCCAGCCATCCAGCCTTCGAGCCGCATCCGGTGCAAGGCTGGACGCCGGACTTCATCCCCAATGTCCTGCAGGAGGCGATCGACACCAGCCTCTATGACGAGGTGATGCCGGTCGCCGGGCCCGAGGGCATCAAATGGGCCAAGGCGCTGGCACGCCAGGAAGGTATCTTCACCGGCATTTCCGGCGGCGCCACCTTCGCCGTGGCGCGGCAGGTCGCGGAGAACGCGTCGGCCGGCGCGGTGATCCTGTGCATGCTGCCCGACACCGGCGAACGCTACATGTCGACGCCGCTGTTCGACGGCATCGAGGCCGAGATGGACGCCGACGAGACGGCGCTGTCGCGTTCGACGCCGGGCTGCCAATTCCCCGTGGCTTGACGGAGGAGGCTGTCATGGACGTCGCACCGGAAACCCTCGGCATGGTCGCCGAGGAAACGCTTGACCCCTTGGACTGGGCCGACGTCCAGGCCCTGTCGCATCAGGTCATCGACGAGGCCGTCGACTATCTGCGCGACGTGCGCGGCCGCCCGGTTTGGCGGGAGATCCCGGCTGATGTGAGAGAGGCTTTCGCGGCACCCCTGCCGCGATCGCCGGCGCCGCTGGACGCGGTCTATGGCGAGGTCTCCCGCACGGTGATGTCCTATCCGATGGGCAACGTCCATCCGCGCTTCTGGGCCTGGTACATGGGGTCGAGCAATTTCACCGGCGCGCTCGGCGATTTCCTGGCGGCGATCCAGGGCTCCAACCTCGGCGGCGGCAACCATGCCGCCGGGCTGATGGACAACCAGGTGGTCAACTGGTGCAAGGAGATGCTGGGCTTCCCGGCTTCCGCCTCCGGCACGCTGGTCAGCGGTGGCTCGATGGCCAACATCATCGGGCTGACGGTGGCGCGCAACACCAAGGCCGGCATCGACGTGCGCGAACACGGCGTCGCCGCCATTGAAAAGCCGCTGCGCTTCTATGGCTCGGACCAGATACATTCCTGCCACCGCAAGGCGATGGAAGCGCTCGGCCTCGGCAATCGCGCGCTGCGACGGATACCGTCCGACGCCGGGCTGCGCATCGACATATCGGCCTTGCGGGCAGCGATATCGGAAGACCGCACGGCCGGCTTCAAACCGGCCTGCCTCATCGGCAATGCCGGCACGGTGAACACCGGCGCGATCGATGACCTGCGGGCACTTGCCAAACTCGCGCATGAGGAAGACCTCTGGTTCCATGTCGATGGCTGCATCGGCGCGCTGATTGCGATTGCGCCGGACAATGCGCATCGCGTTGCCGGCATCGAATGGGCGGATTCGATCGCGCTCGACCCGCACAAATGGCTGCATGCGCCGTTCGAGGCCGGCTGTGCCCTGGTCAGGGATGCCATCGCGCATCGCCGGACTTTCGCGGTGACGCCGGAATATCTGGAATCGACGCCGCGCGGCCTTGCCTCCGGCGACTGGCTGCACGATTACGGCCTGCAGACCTCGCGTGGCTTTCGCGCGCTGAAAGTATGGATGGCGCTGAAACAGCACGGCATCGACAAGTTCGGCCGCCTGATCGACCAGAACATCGCACAGGCCTCCTATCTCGCCGGGCTGCTCGAGGCCGAGCCGTCGCTGCAACTGGCCATGGCGCCCACCATCAACATCGTCTGCTTCCGTTATCAGCCCGGAGTCAGCGGCGAGGCGCTGAAGGCGCTCAACGCCGAAATCATGCTGCGGCTGCAGGAGCAGGGCATTGCCACCCTCTCCGATACCACGGTGCATGGCGAGCACTGGCTGCGCGTGGCGATCGCCAACCATCGCACAAGGCGCGACGACCTCGACCTTCTGGTGCGGGAAACAATACGGTTGGGACGGGAGATCGCGGGTTCAGCGTCTTCCTAGTTCCTGGCAGGCATGCGATTCTGCCGCGATGATTCGGGGAGGTCCGGCGGTGACGCTGTTTCGCATGGCAGCATTTGCGGCATTGGTCTTCGCCACTTCGGCGCAGGCCGCCGACATGGCCTTCTTCGTCAAGAACCTGCGCAAGGAAGCGGTCGCGGTCGAGCTTTTCAGCCGCGATCGCGAGACGGTCTGGCCGGGCAACGACAAGGTGTTCCTGATCGATCCGGGCTCGCAGAAATCGGTGCCGCTCACCTGCAATCAGGGTGAGCACATCTGCTATGGCGCCTGGGTCGACGGCAATGACGCCATCTCCGCCGGCGTCGGACCTGACAACGACCAACCTTGCGACAATTGCTGCTTCATCTGCGTGGAACACTCCACCGAAACGATCGATCTGGTGCCGTGATCGGCGCTTCTGAAGCTGCACGGGAGATCGCGCGGACGCATCAATCCGGAAGGCCGGCCTTGCGGAAGCCGTCGACGAAATGCTCGAGCATCGCGTCGTCGCGGAAAGGCTCGGTCCAGACCCAGTGGCTGGTCGTGAAATGCGGGTTGCTGACGAGGAACAGTTCGACCTCGGCGCGCGCCTCGTCGAGCCGGCCGAGCTGGGCCAGGCTTGCCGCCAGGAAACGGCGTGAGCTCGTGCGATAGGTCTCGTCCCGGCGCAGGGTCTCGACCGCGGCTTCGTAATCGCGCGCCGCATATTGCGCCTGGCCGAGGGTGAGATAGTACCAGTTTGCCGGAAACGGGTTCAGCCGGAACGCCTTGCGGATATGCTCGAGGCCCTCCTCGACTCGCCCAGCCAGTGTAGCGATGTCGGCCAGTGTTGCCCAGGCGTCTGCCTCGTTCGGGTCGAGTTCGAACGTCTTGGCGAACTCCGCCTCCGACTCGGCGAAACTGCGCTCATAGGCAAGCAGATTGCCGAGCACCCAGCGGCAGCCGGCATCATTGGGATCGATCGCCACGGCCTTGCGCGCCAGATCCAGGGCGACGCGGCGGTTGGGCTCGACGGGTTCGCCCCAATGCACCCACCCCATCCAGTGGTTCATGGCCAGCCAGCGGTAGGCTTCGGCATAGTCCGTATCGAGCGCAATCGCGCGCGTCAGCATCAGATGCGCTTCCCGTGCCGTCTGCGGCGTATCGTCGATCAGCTTGCGCGCCCGCACGCAGAGATCGTAGGCCTCGAGACTGCTGGGCCGGTTGCGCGGCGGCGGCGCGCGCAGCCGGCCGAGCAGCGCCTCGATGATCTTGGCTATCACCTCGTCCTGTACGGCAAAGATATCGTACAGCCGGCGATCGAAGCGTTCCGCCCACAGGTGTTCGCCGCTCATCGCGTCGACCAACTGGGCATTGATGCGCACGCGGTCCGCGGCGCGCCGTGCGCTGCCTTCCAGCAAATAGCGCACGCCAAGCTCCCTGGCGATCTCGCGCACGTCCATCGCCTTTCCCTTGTAGGCAAAGGTCGAGTTTCGCGCGATGACGAACAGGCCGGAGGCCCGCGACAGGTCGGTGATCAGGTCTTCGGTCAGCCCGTCCGCGAAGGCTTCCTGCCCGGGATCGTTGCTGAGATTGACGAAGGGCAGGACGGCGATCGATGGTTTGTCGGGCAGCGGCAAGGTTTTTCGCTTCGCGCCGGCAAGCTGTTCGATGGCCCCGGTAAAGCGGTAGCCGACGCGCGGAACCGTGGTGATCCATTCACCGCCATCGCTAGCCGGACCAAGCAGCTTGCGCAGCTGCGCGATCTGGACGGTGAGGTTGCCTTCCTCGACGGCCGTGCCCGGCCACGCTGCATCCATCAACGCCGCCTTGGCCAGGATTTCCCCCGGCCGTTCGACGAACGCCGCAAGCAGCTTCAGCCCGCGGTAGCCGACGGCAACGGGCTCGTCGTTCCGAAGCAGCGTCCCTGCGTCCGGATCAAGCACGAACGGACCGAAGGCAAAGCGCGATCCCTGCATGGAGCGCATCTATAGAGCAATTCCGCGAAAAGTACGAAGCGCTTTTCCGGGCGGAAGCGGGGTACATTTTCCCAGGGAGAACTGCATCGAAAACAAGGAGTTAGAGCCCGTTTGGAACTTTTGAGAACTATTTGGGGGGCTTTAATTACGGCGCCGTCCGTATCCGGCAGAATTCAACCTCATTCATTCAGGTCGAGGGGCTCCCAACCCTCGGAACCCCCAACCCTTGGAACTCCATGGAGGTTGTCATGAACAATACCCTTGCATCGGTCCGGCATCAGGCGGCGCGGCATGTCGGGCGGACGTCGCGTCGGCACTACAGCCTGGCGGCCCTGCGCGGCGCGATCGCGGCTTGGCGGAACCGAGCCCGCTTTCGCTGGGAGCTCAAGCAGATGTCGCTGGCCAATCCCCATTTGATCGACGACATCGGCCTGACGAAACGGCAAGCCGAGGCGGAGATCGCCAAGCTGCCCTTCTGGCAACGATGACAGCCGAAAGCACGACGGATCCCTGAGGTCCGGGGTCGGATTGTTGAAGGACGGGGTCGGATTATTGAAGGGATTGTCGCCGTCGTCCCTTTAGCGATCGCCCGCATCATGCCATGATCCCGGGGTCGGCCGTGGGGCCGATTCTTCATCGGGGGTTTTCATGTCTTTCACTTTCGCGCGCCGGTTCGCCGCCGCGTTTTCGCTTGCCGTCCTTGTCGCACCAGCCGCCCATGCCGGCGACGTCACCTTTGCCATCAAGAACAGCCATCCCAACGCCATGCGCGTCGAGCTCTACAGCCAGGACCGCGACTATATCTGGCCCGGCGGTGGCAAGGACTTCTATCTCGACGATGGCGAGACCAAGCAGCTGCCGATCTCCTGCAACGAGGGCGAATCGATCTGCTACGGCGCCTGGGTCGATGGCGACGAGGAGACCTACTGGGGCGTTGGCCCCGGCAACAAGGAAAAATGCGAGGATTGCTGCTACACCTGCAGCGGCGGCGAGACCGAGGAGATCAATCTGGTCCCCTGACCGGCTTGCCAGCTTGACGGTTTTCCCGCCGACGCCCTAGCCTGCGTCGAGACGATCACCCAGAGCGCGCCGTACAGCTCCCTTTTGAGATGCGGCGTGCTCCAGGCAACAGGAGCACGGCAATGGCAGGCACGGTCGAGGGCGACAAGATCGACGTCGGGTTCTCCGGCAAGCGCTGCATCCACTCACGCAACTGCGTGCTCGGCGATCCGCATGTCTTCGTGCCCAACGCGCCGGGCCAATGGATCCATCCCGAGGCGGCCAGCGTCGAGAAGATCGTCGCCATCGCCGAAAGCTGCCCGTCCGGCGCCATCACCTACACCAGGAAGGATGGCGGGCCGCAGGAACAGCCGCCGGTGGTCAACACCGTGCGGCTGCGCGAAAACGGCCCGCTCGCCGTTCACGCCGAGATCGTGCTCGCCGGCGAGACCTTCCACCGCGCCACGCTCTGCCGTTGCGGCGCGTCGCAAAACAAGCCGTTTTGCGACGGCAGCCACACCAAGGCCGGGTTCACCGCCACCGGCGAACCGGCGCTGAAGGATACGCCGGCGCTCGACGCGAGGAATGGTCCGCTGACGGTGACACCGACGACGAACGGCCCGCTCAAGCTCGAGGGCAATCTCGAGATCGTCACCGGCACCGGTCATACCGTCGATCGCACGCAACGCACCTTCCTCTGCCGCTGCGGCCATTCCGCCAACAAGCCGTTTTGCGATGGGTCGCATAAGAGGGTTGGGTTTGTGGGGTAGCCGTTTGGTCGGCGGGACAGCACCCCCCTCTGTCCTGCCGGACATCTCCCCCGCAAGGGGGGAGATTGGCAGCATCTCTGGCGGCACCCTCTCTGCGGCGCTGAAGGTTTGCGACAGCGTGGGTGACATCTGATCTCCCCCCTTGCGGGGGAGATGTCCGGCAGGACAGAGGGGGGTGCTGGCCCGCCGACGTTGCTTGTTCGCCAACAACAATCTCTCTTCCTTGGCCCAGCGCTCGCGGCTTTATCGGCCGTCCACTATCGGCTAAGGGCAGGGCAAATAAATTCTGCCATCGGACCGCCACCAAAAATGACCGCCAAGACCAAGCCAAGACCGCTGTTCCTCGGGATCGATACCGGCGGCACTTATACCGATGCCGTGCTGTGGTCCGAGACCGAAGGCCCGCAGCAGGGGCCGAACAAGGGCAAGGTGCTGGCCAAGGCCAAGGCGCTGACCACGCGGCACGATCTTGCCGTCGGCATTTCCGGCGCCGTCGATGCGGTGCTACACAAGGCCGGCACCGATCCGGCTGCGATCAAACTGGTCTCGATGTCGACGACGCTCGCCACCAACGCGCTGGTCGAGGGGCAGGGCGGCCGGGTGGCGCTGGTCATGATCGGCTTTTCCGAGGCAGACCTTGCCCGCGACGGGCTGAAGGCCGCGCTCGGCACCGATCCGGTGGTGTTTTGTCCGGGCGGCCACGATGTCCACGGCAATGCCGCCAAGCTCGATCTTTCCGGGCTTGAGGCCGCCTTGCCGGAACTCGGCGCCTCGGTGTCCGGCTTTGCCGTCTGCGCCTATTTCGCCACCCGCAATCCGGCGCATGAGGTCGCTGCCCGCGAGTTGATCCGGGAAAAAACCGGCCTGCCGGTCACATCGAGCCACGAGCTGTCGGCCAAGCTCGGCGGCCCACGCCGGGCGCTGACCACCTTGCTCAATGCCAGGCTTATCTCGATGATCGACCGGCTGGTGGCGGCAACCGAGGGCTTTCTCGCGGAGCGCAACATCGCCGCCCCCTTGATGGTGGTGCGCGGCGACGGCGCGCTGGTCTCGGCGGCATTCGCCCGCCAGCGGCCGATCGAGACGATCCTCTCCGGGCCTGCCGCCAGCCTGGTAGGTGCCCGCCACATGACCGGGCTCGACAATGCCGTGGTCTCCGACATCGGCGGCACCACCACCGACGTCGCCGTGCTCGATGGAGGTCGTCCACGCCTCGATCCGGAAGGCGCCACTGTCGGCGGCTTCCGCACCATGGTCGAGGCCGTCGCCATGCGCACCTTCGGCCTTGGCGGCGATTCCGAAGTGGCGCTGGAAGATGGCGCGCTCAACCCGAGGATCCTGCTCGGCCCGCGCCGTCTGGTGCCGCTGGCGCTGGCCGGCATGGCGCATGGTGACGCCGTGAGATCGGAACTCGAGCGACAGCTGCGCGCACCCAATACCGGCCGCATGGATGGCCGCTTCGCGGTGCGCACCGGCGTGCCGGACAGGCTCGCCGCCGGGCTGACCGCTCCGGAGGCGCGGCTTTACGAGGCGATCGGCGCGATCCCGCTTGCCCTCGACAGGCTGCTGACGTCGAATGCCCAGAACGCCACCTTGAATCGGCTGGTCTCGCGCGGGCTGGTGCACATTTGCGGCTTCACCCCCTCGGACGCGGCGCATGTGCAGGGCAAGCAGTCAAACTGGGATGCCGCCACCGCCCGCCTCGGCGCCGAGCTGTTTGCCCGCAAGCGCGACGGCCGTGGCCAGCCCATCGCTGCATCGCCCGAGGTGATCTCGGAGCGGGTGCTGGTGACGCTGACGCGCTGGTCGGCAGAATACATCCTCGAAACCGCCTTTGCCGAGGACGGGCTCGACGGCGCCGCCACGGTCGCGCACGCGCTGGTGCAGCGTGCCGTCGACGCGCATCCCGGCATCGCCCGCCTCAGCGTCGCGCTCGACCGTCCGGTCATCGGCCTCGGCGCCTCGGCGCCGCTGCACTATGCCGGCCTTGCGCCCCTGGTCGGCAATGAGTGCGTTGTGCCCGATGATACCGATGTCGCCAACGCGCTCGGCGCCGTCGTCGGTCAAGTCAGGGTCTCGGCCGAGGCGCGGGTCAGCCAGCCCAAGGAAGGGCTGTTCCGCCTTGCCTCGGGCGAAACCGTGCGCGATTTCCTCGACGAGGCGGCAGCGATCGCGGCCGCCGAGGCCGATGTGCGCGCCATCGTCGCCCAGCGCGCCAAGGATGCCGGCACCGACAGCGCCGAGATCGACGTCGCGACCGAGTTCAAGGTTTCCACAGTCGAAGCCCAGCGCATGTTCATCGAGGCGCATGTGGTCGCGGTGGCCTCGGGACGGCCAAGGATCGCGGTGTGAGGGCGATCTCCCCCCTTGAGGGGGAGATGTCGCCGAAGGCGACAGAGGGGTCGCCGGACATAAGGCGCTAGCCTCTTCTGTTCAAAGCAGGAGGTCGCATCCAGTCGAACCGACCCCCTCTGGCCTGCCGGCCATCTCCCCCTCAAGGAGGGAGATCGGCAGCGTCACCGCTCGCCAAAACGCTCGCCTTCAACCTAAGCTGAATTGACCCTGCAACCCCAACATGTCAAACGCCCCGCAAAGCCTTTCATCTGGAGCAGCCTGATGACCGATCGCGTCGAAATCGCCGGATTGCGGATTGCCCGCGAGCTGCATGACTTTGTGGCTGGCGAGGCGCTGCCCGGCACCGGCATCGAAGCGGCGGCCTTCTGGAACGGTTTTTCTGCCATCGTCCACGACCTCGCGCCGAAGAACCGGGCGCTGCTGGCAAAACGTGACGCCATGCAGGAGAAGCTCGACGGCTGGTATCGCGATAACGGTGCCCCGATCGACATGGAGGCCTACAAGGGCTTCCTCAGGGAGATCGGCTATCTCGTGCCCGAGGGGCCGGCCTTCAGCGTGTCGACGGACAATGTCGACCCCGAGATCGCTGTCGTTGCCGGACCGCAGCTGGTGGTGCCGGTGATGAATGCGCGCTATGCGCTCAACGCCGCCAATGCGCGCTGGGGCTCGCTCTACGATGCGCTCTACGGCACCGATGCCATTCCCGAGACCGATGGCGCCGGGAAGGGCAAGGGCTTCAACCCGGCGCGCGGCACCAAGGTCATCGCCTGGGCCAAGGACTTTCTCGACCAGTCGGTGCCGCTGACCACGGGAAAATGGGCTGGCGTCAACGGCCTCTCGGTGGCGCACGGCGCGCTGAAACTGGGTGAGGGCGCCGGCGTCACCACGCTCGCCGATCCCAAGCAATTCGTCGGCTATCGCGGCGACGCTGCCAACCCGCAAGCCGTGCTGCTGGTGAAAAACGGCCTGCATGTCGAAATCGTGATCGACCGCGACAATCAGATCGGCCGCACCGATCCGGCTGGCATTGCCGACGTCATCCTGGAATCGGCGCTGACCACCATCCAGGACTGCGAGGATTCGGTCGCGGCGGTGGATGCCGAAGACAAGGTCGTGGTCTATCGCAACTGGCTCGGCCTGATGAAAGGCGATCTGGCCGAAGAGATCACCAAGGGCGGCAAGAGCTTTGTCCGCAAACTCAATCCGGATCGCTCTTACACCGCACCCGTCGGCGGCACGCTGACCGTGCCCGGCCGTTCGCTGATGCTGGTGCGCAACGTAGGTCACCTGATGACCAACCCGGCGATCCTGGACCGCGACGGCAACGAAGTGCCAGAAGGCATCATGGACGCCGCGATGACGGCGCTGATCGCGCTGCACGATGTCGGGCCGAACGGGCGGCGGATGAATTCGCGCGCGGGCTCGATGTATGTGGTGAAGCCGAAGATGCACGGGCCGGAGGAAGTCGCCTTCGCCGTCAAGATTTTCGACCGCGTCGAAGCCCTGCTCGGCATGCCCGGGAACACCATCAAGATGGGCATCATGGACGAGGAGCGGCGCACCACCGTCAACCTCAAGGAGGCGATCCGCGCCGCACGCGAGCGCGTGGTGTTCATCAACACCGGCTTCCTCGACCGCACCGGCGACGAGATCCACACCTCGATGGAAGCCGGCCCGATGATCCGCAAGGGCGACATGAAGCAGGCCGCCTGGATTTCCGCCTACGAGGCGTGGAATGTCGACACCGGGTTCGAATGCGGGCTCGCCGGCCATGCCCAGATCGGCAAGGGCATGTGGGCGATGCCCGATCTGATGGCGGCGATGCTGGAACAGAAGATCGCCCACCCCAAGGCCGGCGCCAACACCGCCTGGGTGCCGTCGCCGACGGCGGCGACGCTGCATGCCACGCATTACCACAAGGTCGATGTCCACGCGGTGCAGGCGGCGCTGAAGAGCCGTCCGAAGGCAAAACTCGACGACATCCTCTCGGTGCCGGTCGCCGTGCGGCCGAACTGGACGCCCGACGAGATCCAGCGCGAACTCGACAACAACGCGCAGGGGATTCTGGGCTATGTCGTGCGCTGGATCGACCAGGGCGTCGGCTGCTCCAAAGTGCCCGACATCAACGATGTCGGCCTGATGGAAGACCGCGCCACGCTGCGCATCTCCTCGCAGCACATCGCCAACTGGTTGCGCCACAAGGTGTGCTCGCAAATCCAGGTGCGGGATTCGCTGCAACGCATGGCGGCCATCGTCGACCGCCAGAATGTAGGCGACCCGCTCTACCGGCCGATGGCGCCCGATTTCGACGGCTCGATCGCCTTCCAGGCCGCCTGCGACCTGGTGTTCAAGGGCACCAGCCAACCCAACGGCTACACCGAGCCGGTGCTGCACGCGCGGCGGCTAGAGCTGAAGGCAAAAGCGACGGCCTGAAAACGCATCGTTTCACGGAACGGCGAACCGCTCTATCTCCTTGTTCTAACGCAATTCCCAAGGGAAAGCGCTATATGCGCTTTTCCCGGGAAAACCGTTCCACACTTTTCCTGGAATTGCTCTACGCCGCCTGCGCCATCCGCTCCGAGCTCATGCGATAAGAAATCGCCTCGGCCAAATGGATGCGGCCGACGGTTTCGCTGGCGTCGAGGTCGGCGAGCGTGCGCGCCACTTTCAGCACCCGGTGGTAGGCGCGCGCCGAAAAGGCGAGCTTTTCGCTGGCGTCCTTGAGCAGCGACAGCCCGGCGGCATCCGGCATGGCGATCTCTTCGATCATCGCCGGCGCGCAATGCGCGTTGGTGGTGGCGCGGGTGGCGCCGAGCCGTTCGAAGCGTTCGCGCTGGATGGTGCGCGCCCGGGCAACGCGCAGTGCGACCGCCGCGCTTTTTTCCGCCCGGTCTGGCCGGATCAGGTCGCTCGCCGAGACCGCCGGCACTTCGATCCTGAGATCGATGCGGTCGAGCAGCGGGCCCGAAATGCGCGCCTGGTAGTCGGTGCGGCAGCGTTCGCCGCGCAGGCAGCGATAGCCCGGCTCGCCGGCCATGCCGCAGCGGCACGGGTTCATCGCCGCCACCAACTGGATGCGCGCCGGATAGGTGACGCGATGGTTGGCGCGCGCGATCATGCAGTCGCCGGTCTCCAGCGGCTGGCGCAGCGCATCGAGCGTCTGCGGCGTGAATTCCGGAAACTCGTCCAGGAACAGCACGCCGTGATGGGCCAGCGATACTTCGCCCGGCCGTGCGCGCATGCCGCCGCCGACCATCGCCGCCATCGACGCCGAATGATGCGGCGCGCGGAACGGCCGCCGGTCGGTCAGCTTGCCTTCGCCGAGTTCGCCCGCCACCGAGGCGATCATCGAGACTTCGAGCAATTCCTTCGGCGCCAGCGGCGGCAGGATCGACGGCAGCCGCTGCGCCAGCATCGATTTGCCCGATCCGGGCGGGCCGACCATCAGCAGATTGTGTCCGCCGGCCGCCGCCACCTCCAGCGCCCGCTTGGCGGTCTCCTGGCCCTTGATGTCGGCGAGGTCAGGCAGGTCCAGCGCCGAGGCGTGGATGCCGGCCTCCGGCCGCGACAGCACCTGCGTGCCGCGGAAATGGTTGGCGATGGCAATCAGGCTGCGCGGCGCCAGAATGTCGAATTCCCGCCCCGCCCAGGCGGCTTCCGGTCCGCAGGCGAACGGGCAGATCAGCCCCTTGCCCTCGGCATTGGCGCCGATCGCCGCCGGCAACGCACCGGCCACGGCGGTGATCGTGCCGTCGAGCGAGAGTTCGCCGAGCACGACATAGCCGGCCAGCATGTCGCCGGGAATGGCGCCAAGGGCGGCCATCAGGCCGAGCGCGATCGGCAGATCATAATGGCTTCCTTCCTTGGGCAGGTCGGCGGGCGCCAGGTTGATGGTCACCTTCTTCGACGGCATCGACAGGCCCGACGCATGCAGCGCCGCCTGCACCCGCTCGCGGCTTTCGGCCACCGCCTTGTCGGGCAGGCCGACGATGTGCATGTTGACCTTGCCGGGTGCGATCATCACCTGCACGTCGACCGGCACGGCCTCGATGCCCTGGAAAGCGACCGTGCGAACCCGCGCCACCATTTTAAAGCCCCCGGGCCGTAACCCCTGCGATTGGCCAAGAATGACCCCTCGCGGAGACAATCACAATTCTTCGGCCATATCAAGAACATTACGAGAACAGGCAAACGCCATGGTTGCAGGCGGATTGTGCCCGGCTGCAAAAGCGGAACATGGTTAAGACAAAATGAAAACGGCCGCTTCCGCTTGCAGGCCCGATACCTGGCGGGCGACGAGTATACGATCGCGGACATGGCGCTTTGGGGTTGGGCCGCCTCGGCCGGCTATGTATTCGGCGCGAAAGGCCTTGGCGACTGTCCCAACGTCATGCGCTTCATGGATGAAGTGACCAACCGCCCTGCCGTTCAGCGCGCTTTGGATATGAAGACGAAGCACACATTCAAGGCTGAGCTCGATACCGAGTCACGCCGCGCCATGTTCCCGCAAAACGAGATGGCGACCGCATGACCTGTGCCGCCGGCAGCTTCTGCTGTCGGTGGCTTGTTGTTGGCAAGATGGGAAACAGTCCAGGGAAACTACGGAGCTCCTGGTTTGTTCTCGGACACGGTGGGCCGCTGATCGGCAAGGCAAACATATCCGCATTTGCCGCACCTGACCTTGGCGCTTGCGTCATGGATATCTTCGCCCGGCTCAAGGTCGAAGCCGCTATTTCCGCACTTTGGGAAAACTGTGAAACCGATACGTCGAACAACTTTAGTCCAGGCCATTCGCTTTCCCCGTTCAACGGCTGGTCGGACAATCGCTGCCTTTGCAACCGTATCGCGCCCGATTGCAAAAGCGGAACATGGTAAAGCGGGTTACCGCCGCTTCCCCTCGACGGCATCCCAGAACAGGCTGGCGATGTCGGCGCCGCCGAAGCGCTGGACTTCGCGCACGCCGGTCGGCGAGGTGACGTTGATCTCGGTCATGTAGTCGCCGATGACGTCGATGCCGACCAGGATGAAGCCGCGTTCTTTCAGCGAAGGCCCGATGCGGGCGCAGATCTCGCGCTCGCGTTCGGTCAGTTCGGTCTTTTCGGCGCGGCCGCCGACATGCATGTTGGAGCGGGAATCGTGTTCCGCCGGCACGCGGTTGATGGCGCCGACCGGCTCGCCGTCGATCAGGATGATGCGCTTGTCGCCCTTGCGCACGTCCTTCAGGTAGCGCTGCACGATATAGGGTTCGCGGAACATCTGGCCGAACATTTCGAGCAGCGAGGCGAGGTTGCGGTCAGCCTCCAGCATGTGGAAGATGCCGGCGCCGCCATTGCCGTACAGCGGCTTGATGATGATGTCGCCGAACTCCTTGCGGAAGGCGGCGACTTCGAGCGGATCCTTGGTGATCAGCGTGTCCGGCATCAGGTCGGGAAACTCGGTGACGAAGATCTTTTCCGGACTGTTGCGCACCCAGGCCGGATCGTTGACGACCAGCGTCCCGGGGTGGATGCGTTCAAGGATGTGCGTGGTGGTGATGTAATTCATGTCGAAGGGCGGATCCTGGCGCAGCAGGATCACATCCATCTCCGAGAGGTCGGTGCGCACCTTCTCGCCCAGCGAATAGTGGTTGCCCTTCTCGTCGCGCACCTGCATCTCCTCGATGCGGGCAAACACCTTGCCGTCGCGCATCGACAGCCGGTCGGGCGTGTAGTGGAACAACCGGTGCCCGCGCCGCTGCGCCTCCAGCGACAGCGCGAACGAGGTGTCGCCGGCGATCGACACGGTGGAGATGTGGTCCATCTGGACGGCGATTTTCAGCTTCATGGCAAGTCCCCAACACAGTCGACGAGAGCGATATAAGGGTCCCGGCGCCTTCTGCCAATCGTCACATCCGGAAGATCGGCAACAGCAAGACGCAAACCCAGCACGCCCGATCGCGACAAGGACCGCGACAGGGATCGCGACAAGGCAAGTGCCTGCGTCATCGTTTTCTTAAGCCTTCCCATACAAGAATAGGCCTCGAATATCCCAACGGCAGGCGCCGGACGGGGATTCCCGATGGAACAACGACCATGAACGCGCTCACCGCCATCCGCGCCGCCTCGACCAAACAGCTTGAACTCACCATCCTGATGCCGTGCCTCAACGAGGCCGAGACATTGGCTGTCTGCATCGGGAAGGCCAGGGCCTTCCTCGACAAGGCCGGGATCCTGGGTGAGGTGCTGATAGCCGACAATGGCAGCACCGATGGTTCGCAGGAGATCGCTGCCCAAGGCGGCGCCCGTGTCGTCCCGGTGACGCAGAAGGGCTATGGCGCCGCGCTTCTGGGCGGCATCGGCGCCGCCAGGGGCCGCTTCATCATCATGGGCGATGCCGACGACAGCTACGATTTCGGTGCGCTGGATGCCTTCGTGGCGCGCTTGCGCGACGGCGCCGACCTGGTGATGGGCAATCGCTTCCAGGGCGGCATCGAAACCGGTGCCATGCCGCCGCTGCATCGCTATCTCGGCAATCCGGTGCTGAGCTTCGTCGGCCGCCTGTTTTTCCGCATCAGGACCGGCGACTTCCACTGCGGCCTGCGCGGTTTCAACACCGACAGCATCCGCAACCTCGACCTGCAGACCACGGGCATGGAATTCGCCAGCGAAATGGTGGTGCGCAGCGCGCTCGCCGGCCTGCGCATCGAGGAAGTGCCGACCACGCTCAAGCCCGACGGCCGCAGCCGGCCGCCGCACCTCAGGACCTGGCGTGACGGCTGGCGGCATCTCAAATTCCTGCTGGTCTACAATCCGCGCTGGATGTTCTTCATACCGGGCACGGTGCTCGCCAGCCTTGGCCTGTTGTTCGCGGCCCTGCTGGTGTTCGGGCCGTTGCGGGTGATCGATAATCTTTCGCTCGACCTCAACACCTTCGTCGCCGCCTGCTTCATGATCATCACCGGTATCCAGCTCATCACCTTCGGCGCCATATCGCGATACTATGCCGAGATCACCGGCATCCTGCCGCGCAGCCGCGGCTCTGATTGGCTGACCAGGACCATCAGCACCGATCGTCTTGCCGCCAATGCCGGCATCTGCTTCGCCGGTGGCGTGCTGTTCGTCGGCTATGCCGTGCTGCGTTGGGCACATCTTGGCTTCGGCCCGCTGAACGATTCCGAAATCCCGCGCATCGTCGTGCTGGGCTTGAGCCTGATCGTCATTTCGTTCCAGGCCTTCTTTTCGGCATTCCTGCTCGGTGTCCTGGAGATCCCGGTCAAGCGGCTGAAAGCCGGCCAACCCACCGGATCAGGCGAATCCGTCGCGACTGCTGAAAAATGAACCGGCTCGTGCGAAAATTCGCCGCGGTACGGCTTATCCGTTTCGCCGTCGTCGGCATTGGCGCCGCGCTGCTGTTCTTCGTGCTGTCATGGGCCCTGGTGTCGGCCGGCTTGCCGCCGTTTGTCGGCAGCGTCATCGCCTATATGCTGGCCTTTGTCATGGCCTATTCGGCACAGCGTGGCTGGACGTTCGAGGGACAGCACGACCATCGCCGTGCATTGCCACGTTATCTCGTCAGCCAGTTGGCCTGCGCAATGTTTGCGGGCCTGTTGGCCCATGTCGCGGTGTCGATATTTTCAGCGTCGCCGCTGGTGATGTCGGCCGTCATCACGGTCGCCGCGGGCGCGGCGAGCTATGTGCTTTCATCGGTTTGGGTTTTTCGCGACGAAAAAAGAGCCGCGTGAGAGTGTTCGATCGCGGTCCGCGCGTTAGAGCAATTCCAGGAAAAGTGTGAAACGGTTTTCTGGGGAAAAGCGCCTAGCGCTTTCCCTTGGGAATTGCGCCAAAACAAAGAGTTAGAGAGGTTCGACGTTTCCGTGAAACGGTGAACCGCTCTAGCGAAGCGACGCGACGAAGTGCAGGCCCCTGTCGAACAGCAGGTTTGCCGGAAACGGATACAGCGACAGGTTTTCTCGCCAGCTTTGGGCTTTGAGCCCGATCCCGCCGAAAATCGCGTCCCATTCCTGCCTGGACAGATAGTTGTAGGGCAGCCTCACATCGTGGCCCTTGTTTCCCACCCAGTCCATGAACCGGAGCGTGCCGTAGGCGAAGAGCCCGTCGCGCAGGTGATCCTTGATGACAACGCCCTTGCGGGCGACCCTTGCGGCTTCGGCGACAAGATGGCCGGGATTGTCCGTGTGGTGGAGGACGTCGACTATGGTCACCCAGTCGAACGATTTGGACGCGGCCGGAATCGTAACGCCGTCGAAGATCTCTACGGGAATGGCCGTGCGCGGCCGGACAAAAACATCGATCCCGCGAAACGTCAGCCCCGGTTTCCGTTCCATCACCGCCTTGGCGAGCGAGCCATCGCCGCAGCCGAGGTCGAGAACGGTGCCGTCGGCGCCCAGCGCGGCGCCGATATGGTCGGAGAGGACCCGGATGCGGCGTTGAAACACCGCCCGGCCGTGGGCGGCATTCAGTATCTTTTTTTCGATCGCCACAACGCTCATGCCCAAGGTCCAGACCGAATTGCCCATTCATTCCCTGGTCCGGGACCATATTTGCGAATAACAAACAAAGCGTTTCGCGACATCGGGTTGCCGGTGCAACACCGGTTTAAGGTTTGCGCAGTGAGTTCGCGATAGGTTTCCTTCGCCAAAGAGAGCGCCAGAGGCCGTCCCGTGACTCCCGCCGACACCACGATTTCCGTCAAGGCCGCGCAGCCTGCGTCACGGCGCAACGACCTCGCGGTTGCGTTGATTGCCACGCTGGCGATGGTTGCCGTCAACGCGCTCGGCGGTTTCCCAGGCTTGACCGATACCGGCGGCGACAATGACAGTCTGCTGCGTCTGGTCGAGGTTCGGGATATGCTGGCAGGCCAGGGCTGGTTCGACCTGCATCAGTACCGGATGGGCGTTGAAGGCGGCTTCGTCATGCACTGGTCGCGACTGGTCGACGCGCCGCTCGCCGCCATCATCCTCGTGGCCTCGGCACTGACCGGCAGCATGGCCATGGCCGAGACCGTCGCCGAGGTGCTCTGGCCGGCGCTGCTCTTTTGCCTGGCTCTGCTCTTTACCGTCCGCGCGGCGCGCAGTTTTGCCGGCGCGGGCGCTGTGCTGCCGGCTGCCGTCATCGGTGCCGCGGCGTTGCACTTCATCGGCATCTTTTCGCCCGGCGCGCTCGATCACCACAATGTCCAGCTGACGCTGACCATGGCCAGCTTGAGCCTGCTGCTCGAGGCGCCCGTGCGGCGATGGGCCGCCCTACTTGCGGGCCTGTGCGCGGCGCTGACGCTGGCGGTCGGCATGGAAACGGCGCCCTATGTCGCCACCATCGGCGTCTGCGTCTCTCTGCTGTTTGTCGCCGACCCCAGCGGCGAGCGACGGATCGCCAGGGATTTCGGCCTCGGCTTTGCCGGCGTTTCAGCGCTGGTCTTCCTCACAACCATCGCCCCATCGGCCTGGGGCCAGCCGCAATGCGATGCCTTTTCGACCGTGCAGTTCGTGGTGGCCGCTCTCGCCGGATGCGGCCTCGCCGCCGCGGCCTCGCTCGACATGGCCAACTCCACGCTCGGCCGGCGCCTGATGGCGCTCGGCCTGCTTGCGCTCGTACTGGCGGCTGTCATGGTGTTCTTGTTTCCGCAATGCCTGGCTACGCCCTATGCCGAGATCGACCCGCGCCTGAGCCAAATTTGGCTCGGCCATATCGAAGAGGCGCAATCGATCATCCAGCTTGTCTTGGATGATCCGGCCATGGTGGTGACACGGTTTGCCACGCCGCTTGTGGCGATCGTGCTGATGGCGCTTCACTTCAGCCATGGCGGCTGGCGGCGGCAGGACAGCCTCGTCGGCGCGCTGCTGGTTGTGGCGGTCCTGGTCAGTGCCTGGGAAGTGCGCGGCTCGACCTTCTCCATTGCCTTGGCGGTGATCCCGCTTTGTGCCTGGATCGCCAAGTGGCGGCAACGGGCCGAAGCCAGCCCGTCGCGCAACTCCGTGCTCAGGATGGCCGCGGCCTGGCTGATCTCGGTCAACGCGGTCTGGTCGGGCGCGGCCGGGGCCGCATCGGGCGCCTTCGAAACCGGGGCGGCGGCCAAGGACGCCGGCAGCGATGCGCTTTGCCATGGCAAGGCGTCGTTCGCTGCGCTCGGCCGCATGCCGGCGACCACGGTTCTCAGTATCTCCAATCTCGGCTCGCCGATCCTTGCCTTCACGGGCCATCGCGCGCTCGCCAGCCTCTATCACCGCAACGTCGCCGGCAACGTGCTCGCATTGGATGCCTTGCTGGGATCGGCGGCCGAAGCGAAGGCCATCCTCCAAAGCCGGCATGTCGGCCTTGTCGCGCTCTGCCGCGGCAATCCGGAAAGCCGGCTGTTCGCGGCCACGGCGCCGGACGGCTTTCTCGCCGGGCTGATGCGCGGCGGCGTGCCGGGTTGGCTGGAGCCGGTGGCGGAGACCCGTGGCGCCCCGCTGGAGCTCTATCGCGTCCGTCCCACCGGTTGAGCCGGTTGAAAATCGGCGTGAAGAACCGGTTGAAATCGGCGTGAAGAAAAGGCCTTTTCACGCGCCACGGACACCTTCGCGGAGGCAATGCATTTTAGCCGCGAAAAATCGATTTTCGGGATACGTTTCCTAAAGGGTTTCCTGCCAGTCTCGAACATAAATTCCGACGTCGAGAAAACAGGGACACCGATGCAAACTCCGTTTGGCACCGGTCAGGCAAACAGGGAGAGCACGGATCTGGCATTTACAGATCCGTTGACCGGGCTTGGCAACCATCGCCGCTTCTTCGACAAGGTCGATCGCCTGATCAGCGATCGTGCCGACGATCCCGCGCCCTTCACTGTCGGCATCCTCGACCTTGACGGCTTCAAGCCGATCAACGATTTGTTCGGCCACAAGGCCGGTGACGACATCCTGATCCAGGTCGCGATGCGGCTGCGCGCCTCGATGGACGGCCACTCGACGGTCTGCCGCATCGGTGCCGACGAATTCGCCTTCCTCTATCCGCTGGTGTTTTCAGAGGAAGCAGCGGCCGAGAAATCCCGCATGCTGATCGAGATCCTGTCGGCGCCCTACGATGTCGGCGAACGCACCGCCAGGCTGTCGGCCTCGGTCGGTTGCTCGCTGTTCTATTCGGGCGACGAGACCACCGAGATCCTGATCAACAAGGCCGAAACGGCGCTCTACCACGCCAAACGGTCCGGCCGTGGCCGGGTCGTCGTCTACACCCGCGAGATGGAAGAGGCGGCCAAGCGCGTCACCCGCATCGAGCAGGCGCTGCGCCGTGCCGTCTCGGCCGGCGAGGTGGAGCCGCATTTCCAGCCCATCGTCGATCTCAACACGCGCCAAACCATCGGCTTCGAGACGCTGGCGCGCTGGACCGACCGGGACCTCGGCGCGGTGCCGCCGACCGTCTTCATCCCCATCGCCGAGGAGCGCGGCATCATCGGCCCGCTGTCGCAGCTGGTGCTGCGCAAAGCGACCGAGGCGGCCCGCAGCTGGCCGAAGGACCTGTTCCTGTCGTTCAACCTGTCGCCTTCGCAGCTCGTCGACCAGAACACCGGCCTGCACATATTGGCGATCCTCGACCGCACCGGCTTCGACCCGCGCCGGCTGGAGATCGAGATCACCGAGACCGGCCTGATGAACGACCCGGCCTCGGCCGCGCAGATCGTCGAGGACCTGCGCCGCGTCGGCATCCGCGTCTCGCTCGACGATTTCGGCACCGGCCAGTCCTCGCTCGGCCGTCTGCGCGAATTCCATTTCGACAAGCTCAAGATCGACCGCGCCTTCGTCTCCTCCATTCTCGACGACCGGCCGTCCGAGCACATCATCCGCGCCATTCTCGCCATGTGCGAGGGGCTTGGCATGGATGTGGTCGCCGAGGGTATCGAAGAGGAAGCGCAGGCCGACCGCCTGGTGCAGTTCGGCTGCGCCGGCGGGCAGGGCTATCTGTTCGGCAAGCCGGTCGACGCCGACGCCACGCTCGGCTATCTCCGCGATTCCTTCCGCGGCGCCTTGCGCGCCAAGGCGATCTGACCGGCGCTAGCGGCATTGCCCACCATGCGACGATGCCGCTTCGCGGTCCCGTCGCCTTTTTGTCCGACATAAGCCCTTAAATCCGCCTTTTCGCCCTTGCCCACGCGACGTCTCTGGCTAGGATGCGCGCCGATTGAGCGCGGAGAGAAAAGACATGATGCCATCGGCGGATTTTGCCGACCTCAAGGGCGCATCGGTGCTGATCACCGGCGGCGGTTCCGGGATCGGTGCGGCCCTGACCGAGGGTTTCGTGCGCCAGGGCGCCAATGTCGCCTTCATCGACATCGCCGATGAGCCCAGCATCGCGCTTGCCGATCGCATCGGGAGGGATTTCGGCCGGCGGCCGCTCTATCTCAAGACCGACCTGCGCGATGTCGAGGCGCTGCGGGCCTCGGCTGCGAAGGTCGCCGACGCGCATGGCGATGTCACCGTGCTCATCAACAATGCCGCGTGGGACGAACGCCACGCCGTCGAAGACGTGACGGTGGAGTTCTGGGACAACAACCAGGCTATCAATCTCAGGCCGCATTTCTTCACCGCGCAGGCCGTGGCGCCGGGCATGAAGCGGGCCGGCGGCGGCTCGATCATCAACTTCACCTCGACATCCTATCTGATCAACCATCCCGACATGCCGGCCTACACCGCCGCCAAGGCGGGCATCCTCGGTCTCACCAAGGGCCTGGCCGGCAAGCTTGGGCCCGACCGCATCCGCGTCAACGCCGTCGCGCCCGGCTGGGTCATCACCGAGCGGCAGCAGCAACGCTGGGTGACCGAAGAGGCGCTTGCCGCCCATGTCGCCAAACAGTGCATCAAGGATATCATGCGGCCGGACGACATGGTCGGCACCGTGCTGTTCCTGGCCTCGGATGCCTCGCGCATGCTGACCGCGCAAATGCTGATCGTCGATGGAGGTTTCCTGTGAGCCCGGGGTTTGCCGGCAACGCGCCGGCGGTAGCGGCGATCGATTGGGGCACGACCCGGCTTCGGGCATGGCTGATCGACGGCAGCGGCAAGCTGCTTGCAGAACGTCGCGGCGACGATGGGCTGATCACGGCGCGCGAAAAAGGGTTTTCGAACGTGCTGGAAGGCCACTTGGCCGCCATGGGCGCGCCCGACGCGCTGCCCGTCATCATCTGCGGCATGGCCGGCTCTCGCCAGGGCTGGATCGAAGCGCCCTATGTGAGCGTGCCGGCGCCGATCGGCGCCATCCTGCGCGGCGCGGCGCGCATCGAGGGCGAGCGCCGCGACATCCGCATCGTGCCGGGCCTTGCCCAGCGCCTGCTCGACGCGCCGGATGTCATGCGCGGCGAGGAAACACAGCTTGCCGGCGCTGGTTTTCCGGCAAAGGGGCGGCATCTCGCCTGCATGCCGGGCACGCACTCGAAATGGGTCGTGGTCGAGGATGGCGCCGTTGCCGGCTTCGGCACATGGCCGACGGGCGAATTGTTCTCGGTGCTGGCCGCGCATTCGATCCTAAAGCATTCGCTGGGCGAGCATCCGGCTCCGGTGGCGGTGCACAGTCCGTTCTTCCGGCAATGGTGCGAACGGGCACTTGGCGAGGGCGGCGATGTCACTTCGAAGCTGTTTGCCATCCGCGCCGCCGGGCTCTTGCAGGACCTGAAGTCGGAGGATGCGGCGGCCTGCCTGTCCGGGCTTTTGATCGGCGGCGAGGTCGCCTCGGCGAAGCGACGCTATGGCGCCGGCGGTGCGCCCGTCGTGCTGATTGCCTCGGGCGCCCTTGCCGTGCTCTACCAGGCAGCACTTGGCCTTGCCGGGCTCGAGGTGCGCGGCGTCGATGCCGACGAAGCCGTGCGTGCCGGCCTTATTGAAGCCGCGCGCGAAAACGGCATGATCGCCAGAACCGGAGCCTTGGCATGACCGAGACCGCAGCCTTTCCAAAACTCAAGCGCGGTCTGGTCGCCATCCTGCGCGGCCTGAAACCGGCTGAAGCTATCGCCATGGGCCAGGCCCTGTTCGACGCCGGCATCGAGGCGATCGAGGTGCCGCTCAATTCGCCGCAGCCATTCTCGTCGATCGCCAGGATTGTCCAGGTGCTGCCGAAAACGGCTCTGGTCGGTGCCGGCACGGTGCTGACGGCTGCTGATGTCGACGGGCTGCACCAGGCCGGCGGGCGGCTGCTGGTCAGCCCCAACATCGATGCCGAGGTGATGGCGTGCGCCATGCATTACGGCATGGTCACCATGCCCGGCGTGTTCACGCCCACCGAGGCTTTCCAGGGGATCCGGCTGGGAGCTTCGGCGTTGAAATTCTTCCCGGCAAGCGTGCTGGGTGCATCAGGCATTTCCGCGATCCGGGCGGTGTTGCCGGCGCAGACGCTGGTCGGTGCCGTCGGCGGCGTTTCGGAAAAGGACTTTGCCGGCTACAAGGCTGTCGGCGTGACGGTCTTCGGCCTCGGCTCCAGCCTGTTCAAGCCAGGCATGAGCGTCGACGAGGTGGCGGTGCGTGCGCATGCCGCGGTCGCGGCCTGGGACGCGGTGTTCGGAGACGCATGATGAGCGAAGCGATCGTTTCGGTTTTTTCCGATCACGTCTGCCAGCTCGGCGAAGGCCCGAGCTACGATCCCGCCACCGACACGCTGTTCTGGTTCGACATCGTCAACGGACAATTGCTGGAAAAGCGCCTGTCCGGCGGCGCGACCATCGTCCACCAGCTTGGACAGATGGCCAGCGCCATCGCCATCATCGACGACAAGCGCCAGCTGATCGCCACCGAGACCGGCCTTCATGTCCGTGACGTCGCGACCGGCAAGCTGACGCTGCACACGTCCGTCGAGGCCGACAATCCGGTCACCCGCTCGAACGATTCGCGCGTCCACCCCTGCGGCGCCTTGTGGATGGGCACGATGGGCAAGGGCGAGGAAAAGGGCGCCGGCTCGATCTACTGGTTTTTCAAGGGCGAGCTGCGCCGCCTGTTCTCGGACATCACCGTCACCAATTCGATCTGTTTTTCGCAAGATGGCGCGCTCGCCTATTACACCGACACTTCGACCGGGCTGCTGATGCGGGTCGCCTGCGATCCGGCCACCGGCCTGCCTGCCGGCGAGCCGAAGATCTTCGTCGATCACCGCTCGGCCAAGGGCTATATCGACGGTTCGGTGCTCGACCGCGACGGCATCCTGTGGAACGCCTGCTGGGGCGGCAGCGCCGTCGAGGCCTATGGCCCCGACGGCAAGCTTGTCCGCACCGTCGCCATGCCGGTGAACCAGCCCTCCTGTCCGGCCTTCGTCGGCAAGAACGCCGACCGGCTCGCGGTCACCTCCGCCTGGTCGGGCAAGAGCGAGAAGCAGCGGCTGCTGGACCTGCAGGGCGGCATGACCTTCCTGCTCGACATTCCCGTCAACGGCCGTTTCGAGCCGCGCGTTCTGATCGCCTGAGCAAGGCCCGGCGATCGGGCGTTTGATTTCCACTGTCACCCAGGCGTCCGGCCCGGGTCGGTTTCGCGAAAGCCGTTTGCGGCTGAAGTGCGATGGTGGGCGATCCTACCGCCGGGAAGCGTCCATCCTATGTCTAGCACCAAGCCCAAGCTGATCCTTGTCCACGAGCCGGAAAAGGCCTGCTTCGACCGTCTCGTCGCCGATGGTCATGCGAGCGAGCGCGCCGCCGAAATCGCTTCCTACCTGGCGCAGTCGACGGACCTTGGCCGGGAATTCGATGCGCTGGACGAGGCCTGCCAGGTGCGCGGCCTGTCCTTCACGCCGGTGCTGCTCGACGATGCCGCGCATGTGCTTGCCGGCGAGAATCCCGCCACGACGCTGGTCTGGACGCTGACCGACGGCATCGCCTATTTCCGTGGCGGTGCTGCCCCCGCTTTGGCGAGGCTGGGTGGGTTCAAGACGATCGGCGCCGACGATGCCCTGTTCGCGCTCTGCCAGGACAAGTTCCGCTCCGGCGCCGTGCTTGGCGCGTTGGGCCTGCCGGTGCCGCAGGCCGGTCTCGCGCGCAATGGCCAATGGCTGGTCCAGCCGCCGACTTCCGCCGCCGGCTGGTTCGTCAAGCCCAACCGGCTCGGCGCCAAGATCGGTATCTGGCCGGATTCGCGCAGCGGCGATCTCGGCCATGCGCTGGAGCTTAGCCGGCGTGTTTTCGCCGCCTATCGCGACGATGTCGTGGTCCAGCCCTATGTCGCCGGCCGCAACGTGCGCGCCTCCTTCCTCGGGCTGGCGCCGGAAGTTGGCGTCGAGGCGCTCGGCATTGTCTTTGTCGATTCAGGCGCCGATTTCCAGACCATGGCGGACAGCCTGGCGCTTTACGGCGAAACCGGCGCGGCGGCGAAGGCGGCGGGGCTCTATGCCGAACCGGAACTCGTCGCCGTTGCCGACGTCCAGCCGGCTGCCGACGCCGGGATCCGTGCGATCGCCGCGCGGCTGATGAGCGGGCTCGGCCTGCGCGACGTCTTTTCCATCGACCTGCGGGTCGAGGCCGACGACACGCTCCACCTGATCGAATTCGAGGTCTGCCCCGGCCTGCCCTGCTTCGATTTCCGCGCCTATTGCCGGTCGCAATGGGGCCTGGGTCTTGCCGATGCCATGGCCGAAACCGCCGCCAGCCGGCTGGCCAGTTAGTATCTCGGCGCATGAGTTTGACGATCGCTTGGATTGACAGATCTCGTGCATTGGCCATTGGCAGAAACATCCATCGCTTCGTCATCCACGGGCGGAGCAAGGAGCGAAGCGACGCAGTGCAGACCCGAGGATCCATGCCGCGACTTCAAGGCGCCACTACGGAGCAGAATTCTGCTCCGTAGCGCTTCACGACTAAGGTCCCGGCATGGATACCAGGGTCTCCGCGACGGAGCTTTGCTCCTGCTTCGCCCAGGGATAACGAAGTTTAGAGGCTTCGGGCCAATATCGAATGTCAGTGATTACACCGCTGAAAAGACCGATGAAGTCTTGCCGCCGACAGGCTCCTCCTGTGCGGCGCTGGTGGTTTACTAGGGCTCGGACGTCGATTGCTCGATGGGCCGCGCGCCGGCCATGTAGCGGATGTTGTCGAACGGCTCCGGCCGCTTGTCGGCTAGGCTCCACAGCTGCCGGCTGGTGCCCGGCAGATCGCCCAGATAGACGTGCAGGGCTCCGGAGCGGGTGCTGCCTGTATTGGCGACCGAGTGAATGGTGCTGGAAGACATGTGCACCAGCGCCGGCGCCGAAAAATCCTGCCGTTCGGGCTCATCGACCCGGTCGCCGGCGAGCGGGTAGATGAAGTTGGTCTCGCCACCCCAATAGATGCCGACCAGCGCATCCATCAAATGATTGTGCGGCGGATACTGCACGCCGGGCGAAAGCGTGATGTGGTAGATCGTCAGCTTCGGGCTCGCGTGCAGCAACAGCTCGTCGTCGTCCTCTTCGTGAACGAGGCGGCCGAGTGCGTGGAAGCGCTTGGTGTAGTCGCCGAGCACGGCCTTGACCTGACCGAAGGGATCGGCACCTGCCGCCGCGTTGACGATATCGCTGATGGCGGGGTAGAGAGGAGAGTCGGCGGATAGAGGCATTCCACAGCTCCTGTCTGAGATGCTCAGAAACAATAGCTAAGATGGTCAATCCGAGTCAATGCCGACGCGACGCGAGAAAAGCATGAAGCCGACCAAAGCCAAGCCACCGAAATCGATCTCACCGCCAAGCGGGGCAACTGCGCCGTCGACGGCGGATTTGCTGCGCAGCGAGCAGGCCTACGAGCAGTTGAAGAGCGACATCGTCGCTTGCGTCCTGTCGCCCGGCGAGGCGCTGACCGAGAAACAGATCGAGGCCCGCTACGGGATCAAGAAGGCGACGATCCGCTCGGCACTCGCCCGCCTCATGCAGGAAGGCTTGGTCAGGAGCGAGCCGCGCCGTGGCTACGTCATCACGACGCTGACCTTGCGCGACGTCAACGAGATCTTCGACGTCCGTGGCCTCGTCGAACCCGAAGTGTTCCGGGTCGCCACCACGGGGATCACCGAGCGCGGGCTGGACGAGATCCGGCTGGCGGCGAGAAAGGTGCTGAAGCCCGAGACGCTGCGCAGCCCGGTTGCCTTCCTCGCCGCCGACCGCGCCTTTCGCCTGGCGATCGCCGAACTGTCGGGCAATTTGCGGCTGGCGCAGCTGCTCAGCCAGATTCTTGACCAGTCTGAACGAGCGCTCCATCTCGGCTTCAAGTCGCGCGATTTCATGCCGCTGATCATCGAACAGCAGAAACGGTTGCTGCAGGCTTGCGAGAAGAGCGACGTTCCGGGCATCGCCAAGCTTGCCCGTTCGCACTGCCTCGCCCTCAAGCACCAGCTGATCGGGGCCTTGCTCGGCGGGTCGAAGCTGCGGGAAGCGAACCTGCAGGACTTCGTCTGAGAAAGCGTCAGCTTCTGCTTCGCGACGCTCTCAGGCCCCTTCGACCAGCACGATCTCGCCGTCGGCGACCTTCTGGCGGATGGCGACCGCGCGCTGGTATTCCGGCGAGTGATAGCAGTCGTGCGCGGCCGCCAGCGATTCGAACTCGATGATGACGTTGCGAGCGCGGCCCGGCCCTTCGGCAAGCTCATGCGCCCCGCCACGCGCCAGGAATTTCGCCCCGAACCGCTCGAAGGCGGGTTTGGCGGCGGCGACATAGTCCTTGTAGCCTTCGGCGTCGCGCACATCGACGCGGGCGATCCAATATCCCTTGGGCATTCTTCTACTCCCTGCTTCTTGTGCCTAGAGCATTTCACCGTTTAACGGAAACGGCGAACCGCTCCATCTCTTTGTTTTTACGCAATTCCCAAGGGAAAGCGCTACGCGCTTTTCCCGGGAAAACCGTGTCACACTTTTCCTGGAATTGCTCTAGGCCGAGCGCATCTCTTCCAGAATGGCTTCCGCCGCCGCGCGCCTGTCGCTTGCCGCGACGATTGGCCTGCCGACGACGAGATGGCTGGAGCCATTGCGGATCGCCTGCGCCGGCGTCACGACGCGCTTCTGATCGCCATGCTCGCTGCCCGCCGGCCGTATTCCCGGCGTCACCACCGCCATGTTGGGCCCGACGATGCGGCGCACCGCTTCCGCCTCTTCGGCCGAGCAGACGACGCCGCCCATGCCGGCATGCAGCGCCTGTTCGGCGCGCCTGAGCACCAATGTGTGCGGGTCGTATTCATAGCCGGCGTCGATCACGTCCTGCTCGTCCATCGAGGTCAGCACGCTGACGGCGAGCAGGCAAAGGTCACTGCCGCGTGCCGCTTCCACTGCCGCCTGCATCGCTTTGGGATAGGCGTGGATGGTCAGCATGGTCATGCCCATCCTGACGATGTTCTCGACACCCTTGGCCACCGTGTGGTCGATGTCGAGCAGCTTCATGTCGAGGAAGACTTTTGCCCCGCCGCTGGCCAGTTCCCTGGCGAAGTCGAGCCCGCCGGCGAAGGCGAGCTGATAGCCGATCTTGTAGAAGGAGACGACGCCATCCAGCTCGCGCACCGCCTGTTCGGCCTCTTTTAGCGTTGGCACGTCGAGGCCGACAATCAATCTTTCCTGAATAGATTTGGCCTGCATGGTTTTAGCCTGCATGGATACGGCGGTCACGCTTCGATCCGGGTGGACAGCATGCGCGAGGTTTCGATCAGCGTGCGGCATAGATGCTCCATCGATGTGTGCAGTCTTTCGTCACGGAAATGGCCGTCCTCGCCGAAGGCGTCGCCGCCCTCCGGCACCGAGCATTCCGGCGTCACCACCTCCATCTGGCAGCGCACCAGTACGGCGCGCAGATGGTTGATGCAGCGGATGCCGGCAAAATGACCATTGGACGACGAGCATAGGCCGACAACCTTGCCGGCAAGCGGCCTGACCGGCCGGCTATTGTCCCTGCGCACGCGGCTCACCCAGTCGATCGTGTTCTTGAGCAGCGGCGGGATGGAGCCGTTATATTCCGGCGTGGCGATCAGCAGCCCGTCATGCGCGATGATCAGGCGGCCGAGCCTGACGGCATTTTCGGGAACGCCCTTTTCCTTCTCCAGATCTTCGTCGAGGATCGGCAGGGCATAGTCGCCGAGCGAAATGCGCGTCACTTCGGCGCCCTGCACCGCAAGTTCCTTCTGCGCCACGTCGGCGGTCCTGCCGCTATAGGCGCCGCCGCGCACCGAGCCGGCGAAGACGAGGATTTTCGGGATCACTGCCATTGCTTCGCAAAGGGAGTAGGCAGTGGGGAATAGGCAGTAGGAGATGAGCAATTCCTGACTATTCCCTACTGCCTATTCCCCTATCCTTCCCTTCGGTAAATCCACAGCTGCGTCGGCGGGATGTTGCGGAAGATGAAATCGAAATGCTTGACCGTGTAGTCGCCACGCCCGGCCGGGATCGGCGACATCGGGCCGTAGGTCAGCTGCACGATCGGGCGGCCCGCCGGGATGCGGTCGAGCAGGCTCTCGATATAGGCGATGCGCTGGGCGACCGGGAAGTTGAGCAGCGGCACGCCGGAAACGACGGAATCGAAGATCATCCCGCTCCTCTCGCCAAGCGTGGCGTTGAGGTTGAAGGCGTCACCCTCGATGACGTTGACCCCGGGATAGAGCTGGCGCAAATGGCGCACGAAATCGGTGGAATATTCGACCGCGTAGAGGTTTTCGGGACGCACGCCCTGGGCGAGGATGGCGCGGGTGATGACGCCGGTGCCTGGACCGACCTCAAGCACCGGCAGGCCGGACTTGGGATTGACGATCGAGGCCATCTTGCGGGCGGTGATCGAACTGGTCGGAACGATCGAGCCGACCGTCTTCGGCTTGTCGATCCAGCCCTTGAAGAATTTGAGCTCGTCGTCGAACTTTTCGGCCAGCGCCTTCCGCAGTCCGGGACCACGTGTCATGCAAGCTCTCCTCAGCGCTTCCCTCGCAAGCTACTTAACACCTGAGCGGCGCAAGGCAAGGCGCCGCAACACGCACGGCGTGGATAAGATAGCTTTTGTCGCCTATCAACGCTCGCCGAAAGACTCGAAGAAATCCTTCATGCGGGCAAAAAAGCCGCTCGATTGGGGCGAATTGTCTTGCGAGGAGAGTTGTTCGAACTCCTCCAGCAGTTCGCGCTGGCGGCGCGACAGGTTCTGCGGCGTCTCGACCGCGGTCTGGATGTAGAGGTCGCCGACATTGGGCTGGCGCAGCACTGGCATGCCCTTGCCCTTGAGGCGGAACTGACGTCCGTTCTGGGTGCCTTCCGGCACCTTCACTTTGGTCTGCGTGCCGTCCAGCGTCGTCACTTCGAAGGAACCGCCAAGGGCGGCCGTCGTCATCGAGATCGGCACCTTGCAGTAGAGATCGGCGCCGTCGCGCTGGAAGAACTCGTGCGGCTTCACCGCCAGGAAGATATAGAGGTCGCCGGACGGCCCGCCGCGCAGGCCGGCCTCGCCTTCATTGGCAAGGCGGATACGGGTGCCGTCCTCGATGCCGGCGGGGATGTTGACCGACAGCGACCGTTCTTCGGTGACGCGGCCCTGGCCGGCGCATTTCGGGCACGGGTCCTTGATCGTCTGGCCACGCCCCTGGCATTGCGGGCAGGTGCGTTCGATCGAAAAGAAGCCTTGCGTGGCGCGCACCTTGCCGTGGCCGTTGCACATCGAGCAGGTGACGGGCTGGGTGCCCGGCTTGGCGCCGCTGCCGGAGCATTCCGAACACGAGATCGAGGCCGGCACGCGGATCTGCGCCGTCTTTCCCGCGAAGGCTTCTTCCAGCGAGATTTCCATGTTGTAGCGCAGGTCGGCGCCGCGCTCGCGGCCACCCGACGAGCGGCGCTGGCGGCCGCCCATCATGTCGCCGAAAATGTCTTCGAAGATATCGGCGAAACCGCCGGCGCCAAAGCCTTGCGCCCCGCCATTCATGCCGCCCTGTTCGAAGGCGGCGTGGCCGAAGCGGTCGTAGGCCGCGCGCTTCTGCGGGTCCTTCAGCGTCTCGTAGGCTTCGTTGATTTCCTTGAACTTGTGCTCGCAGGAATGATCGCCGGGATTGCGGTCGGGATGGAACTGCATGGCGAGCTTGCGAAAAGCGCTCTTGAGCTCCTTCTCGTCGGCGCCTTTCTGGACGCCTAGGGTTTCGTAGAAATCAGCTTTCATTTTTTCCCGCAGTCCGGATATTCAACGTCTTGAGGCATATGTTGCGTCGTTTGCCGGCACGTTGCCTCGATTTAGGAGCGGTGCTGCCCGGATGCTAGGGTCGGCGTGCGCCTGTCCGGGTTTTTCTGTCATTTTTTCAGCAGGGCCCCGCACTTTTTCAGCGAGGGTTGCAAAAAAGCCCGGCTTTGCGCCGGGCTTTCCGCATTATCTTGCCGTCAGGCGGCTCAGGCCGACTTCTTCTTGTCGTCGTCTTCGTCGATTTCTTCGAAATCGGCATCGACCACGTCACTGTCCTTGGCGGCATCCGCCTTGGCGTCGGCTTCCGCGGCTTCCTTCTGCGAAGCCTCGTACATGGCCTGGCCAAGCTTCATCGAAGCCTCGGCGAGCACCTGGCTCTTGGCCTCGATGTCGGCCGCGTCGTCGCCCTCGGCAGCGGTCTTCAACGCCGCGATCGCGTCCGATATCGCCGTGCGCTCGGCTTCCGAGACCTTGTCGCCATATTCCTTCAGCGACTTCTCGGAAGAATGCACCAGCGCCTCGGCCTGGTTGCGGGCCTCCACCACGGCGCGACGCTTCTTGTCGGCATCGGCATTGGCCTCGGCGTCCTTCACCATCTTCTCGATGTCGGCGTCAGAAAGGCCACCCGAGGCCTGGATGCGGATCTGGTGCTCCTTGCCGGTGCCCTTGTCCTTGGCCGAAACGTTGACGATGCCGTTGGCGTCGATGTCGAAGGTGACCTCGATCTGCGGCACGCCGCGCGGGGCCGGCGGAATGCCGACCAGGTCGAATTGGCCGAGCGGCTTGTTGTCGGCGGCCATTTCACGCTCGCCCTGGAAGACGCGGATGGTCACCGCCGACTGCGAATCCTCGGCGGTCGAGAACACCTGGCTCTTCTTGGTCGGGATCGTCGTGTTGCGTTCGATCAGCCGCGTGAACACGCCACCCAGCGTCTCGATGCCGAGCGACAGCGGCGTCACGTCGAGCAAGAGCACGTCCTTGACGTCGCCCTGCAGCACGCCGGCCTGGATGGCGGCGCCCAAGGCGACGACCTCATCCGGATTGACGCCCTTGTGCGGCTCCTTGCCGAAGAACTGCTTCACGATCTCCTGGATCTTGGGCATGCGGGTCATGCCGCCGACCAGGACCACTTCGTCGATCTCGCCAGCCTTCAGGCCGGCATCCTTGAGCGCCGCCTTGCAGGGCTCGATGGTGCGCTGAACGAGATCCTCGACCAGGCTTTCGAACTTGGCGCGGGTCAGCTTCAGCGTCAGGTGCTTCGGGCCGGTCGCGTCGGCGGTGATGAAGGGCAGGTTGATTTCGGTCTGCGTCGTCGACGACAGCTCGATCTTGGCCTTTTCAGCCGCCTCCTTGAGGCGCTGCAGGGCAAGCTTGTCGTTCTTCAGGTCGATGCCCTGTTCCTTCTTGAACTCGGCCGCCAGATATTCGACCAGCCGCATGTCGAAGTCCTCGCCGCCGAGGAAGGTGTCGCCGTTGGTCGACTTCACCTCGAACACGCCGTCGCCGATCTCGAGCACCGAAATGTCGAACGTGCCGCCGCCAAGGTCATAGACGGCAATGGTCTTGCCTTCCTTCTTGTCGAGGCCGTAGGCAAGTGCCGCGGCCGTCGGCTCGTTGATGATGCGCAGCACTTCGAGGCCGGCGATCTTGCCGGCGTCCTTGGTGGCCTGGCGCTGGGCGTCGTTGAAATAGGCCGGAACGGTGATGACCGCCTTCTCGACCTTCTCGCCGAGATAGGCTTCCGCCGTTTCCTTCATCTTCTGCAGGATCATGGCCGAGATCTGGCTGGGCGACTGCTTCTTGCCGCCGGCCTCGACCCAGGCATCGCCATTGTCGCCCTTGACGATCTTGTAGGGGACAAGCTTCTTGTCCTTCTCCGTCACCGGATCGTCATAGCGGCGGCCGATCAGGCGCTTGACCGCGAAGATGGTGTTTTCTGGATTGGTGACCGCCTGGCGCTTGGCCGGCTGGCCGACCAGACGTTCGCCGTCGCCCGAGATGGCGACGATGGAGGGCGTGGTGCGCGCGCCTTCCGCATTCTCGATCACCTTCGGCTCCTTGCCATCCATGATGGCGATGCAGGAGTTGGTGGTGCCGAGATCGATACCGATTACTTTTGCCATTTTTCTAGTCTCTCCGCTAAGCAGGCTCTCAGGACCCGGTAAGGCGTTCCGACGAAAGCCCCTGTTCACAAGAAATCCCGTTCCGGCAACCGGCATTCCGGCGTCGAACGGCTTGGCGCGTATATAAGAACAGGCAGCATCGCGCGCAAGCATTCTGCGCAAGGCTTCCACGATCGTCGCAGGCGGAGGCAAAACGATCGCCCCGGCCGGCCGCGAGCGGACACGGGCGCGCTGCCCTGTCGAAGGCCGCCGGGCCGAGGTCGCGCGCCCAACCGCCGATCAACCCCGGCCGAGCCGGGCTCCCCGGTTGCCGCGGGGTTCAACCGCGCACGAATTCAATCAGCGCTTCGACCATGCGGTCGTTGAATTCCTGGCGGAATCGGTTCTTCTTCAGCCATTCCGGGTTGGAGCCGACCGTCTTGTTGGCGTCGACGACGATGCCCTTGCCATCGACAATGAAATAGTCGATCGCGCCGAAATCGAGGCGCAGCCGCTCCCTGACCGCCCTCACCTCGGGCGGAACGGCGCCGCCAATCTCATTGCTGATGATCTCCGATCCCTTGCAGAGAACGTCGTTATAGGTCTGCCGCATGTTCACTTCGGCACCGAGAAGGAACATGTAGCGGTGCTTGACGATCGGCAGGTCGAGGCTGTCGAAGGCGAATTTCTCGACCATCAGGCGCTCGTCCCCCCAGGCCTCGGGCGGAACCTGCGCCAAAGTGTCGTAGACGCGGTAGCGCGGGCACAGCCGTTCCTTGTAGCCGGGATCGGCGGTTTTGCGGACGAAATGCATCGCCCGCGTCCATCCGTTGCGATACTGCCGCCAGCGCAGTTCGGGCCGGCCCCTGCTGTTGAGAACGGTCTTGACGATGACCGGGCCGGAATGGCCGTCGCCGGCACGGATCCTGAGCGATGAATAGAGCTGCCGGTGGATGGACAGGGCATGGCCGTTGATGGTGCGCGCGTAGCGCCGCGCGATGTCGTGGTAAAGGCGTGGCACATCGGTCAGGTCGACGTGCAGCAGAGCCGCCGGCGCCAGATGCTCCCGTGCCGGACGATCGAGCACGCGCACCGTCATCCCTGCCTGCTCCAGGCGCGGCAGCAGCGACTGGATGGAATACTCCTCTCCCGAACGAAAATTGCCCAGGCTCTCCACATAGACATCGAGATCGGCGACATCGAGACCGGCTCGCATGGCTGCGCCGCTATTCGCTGATGTCGACATTCGAGAAGTCGTGATGGTCGAACGGGTCCATGACGTAACCCTGGACCCGTTCGCGCATCGGTATCGACACCACGGAATGGGCAATGACCACCCATGGCGTCTGTTCCCGGAAGATCCCCTGCGCCTGGGCATAAAGCTTCATGCGGGCATCGGGGTCGACGATCCCGGCAGCCTGCCGAAGCAGATCGTCGAAGGCAGGAAAACACCAGTTGGCGCGGTTGGTGGCGCCGACACCGGCGCAGCCGAGCGGCACCGAGAGGAAATTGTCGGGGTCGCCATTGTCGCCGGTGAAACCGAACAGCATGGCGCCATCGCGGTCGACCGGTTTGGAGCGGGCAAGATATTCGGCCCATTCATAGGTGACGATATCCACGGTGACGCCGATCCGCGCCAGGTCCGACTGGATCATCTCCGCCATGCGCTGGGCATTGGGATTGTACGGGCGCTGCACCGGCATCGCCCAGACCTTCATGTGCAGATCCTTGATGCCGGCATCAGTCAATGCCTGCCTTGCGGCATCGGGATCGAAAACGGGGTCGGGCGTGGTCTTGTCATAGGCCCAGGAGGTCGGCGGCAGCGGATTGCGCGCGATCTCACCGGTGCCCCGGAAGATGACGTCGACAAGCGCCTTCCTGTCGATGGCCATGTCGATCGCCTTTCTGACCCTTGGATCGTCGAACGGCTTCTGCAGCGTGTTGAAGGCGAGGTATCCGGTGTTGAGGCCTTCCTGCTGCATGACCTTGATGCCGGGCGCCGTCTTGATCGCCGCCAGATCGGCCGGATTGGGATAGGGCATGACATCGCACTCGCCGGCGCGCAGCTTCTCCAGCCGGACGCTGGCATCGGTGGTGATGGCGAAGATGAGGTCGTCGATCCTCGGCCGGCCGCGCCAATAATCGGGATTGGCCTTGTAGCGGATGACCGCATCCTGCTGGTAGTCGACAAGCTGGAACGGACCCGTGCCGACCGGTTTCGTCGCCAGGTCGAGCGGCCGCTTTTCAGCCAGCAGCCTGTCGGCATATTCCCTGGAAACAACAGAGGCAAAGTCCATCGCCAGATTGGCAAGCATTGGCGCATGAGGCGTCTTGAGCGTCATGACGACGGTGTAGTTGTCGAGCTTGCGCCAACTGGCGACGAGGCGTGGCATGCCCATGCCGTCGAAATAACCATAGGGGCGGCTGGCATAGTTGTGGAACGGGTTCTGCGCGTCTGCCTGGCGCTCGAAGGTGAACAGCACGTCATCGGCATTGAAATCGCGGCTTGGCGTAAAGCCATCGACGGTGTGAAACTTCACGCCGTGCCTGAGGTGGAAGGTATAGGTGAGGCTGTCGTCCGAAATCTCCCATTTCTCGGCCAGGCCGGGACGCACCTTGGTGGTGCCGGGTTCGAACTCGACAATACGGTTGTAGAGCGCCGTGGCGGAGGCGTCACGGGTGCCGGAAGCGAGAGCCGGGTCGAACGTGTCCGGACTGGCCTCCGTGCAATAGACCAAGGTCTTGGCCATGGAATCATGAACTGGCAACGCGAAAAGAGAAAGCGTCGCCAGGAGCAGAACAGAGCGCTTGCTTGTCATGATGCCCCCCAAGGCATGCCCAAAGGCCTGGGCGATGCTATCAGAAGACGGCAGCGCCGGTAAGCCGGCCCGCCGACGATGAACCTTTCCGCTTCCGCCCGCGACTGATGTCCAGGCGCCGCATGGTGCGGCCCCGGAAAGGAAGCCGCCATGACCAGCAACCCCGAGGCTCCGAGGTCCACGGGAACAACAGGAGCTCGGCGCGACCACCGCCTTCGGGATGGGGTCGATGCGCTGGGCTTCCCGCTGATTCCGTTGACCCTGCGTAAGAGCGGTAGTAACGTAACCGTGAGGAAAGCAGACAATTCGATCAGGGAAGAACGTGCCGGACCACCGCGCCTTGCCCTGATTTGCGCGGCAACGCCGGATGTTTCTCCCGTGGCTAACGGGGGTAGCTTCATGTCTCGCGTCCGCGGCACGCGCGTGTCTTCTTTGATGTATTCTCCTTTGACATATTCTCTTGAGGGCCGTTTGCGCCGCGCCATCCACGCAGGCGGCTTGCTGGCGCTGGCGCTCGGTGCGGGCCTATGGTTTGGCGGTGCCGCAAAAGCGCAGGAAACCCAGATCATCTATCCCGGTTCGATGGCGGTTACCGGATTTTCCGGCACCGTCATTCCCAATTTCGACCCCCCTGATTCCGAAAAAGGGGGCCTGCCGCCCGGCGTCGATCCCGTCGATGAAACCTTCATAGACACCACGCGCGCCACCTTGCGCGTGTTCGACGTTTCGCATCTCGGCGGGCCGGCTTCGGGCCAGCTCGTCTTCACGCCGCCGCCTTTCGAGGTGACATCAGGCCAGATCGGCCAGGTGTTCGGCCTCACCTATGATGACGGCGTGCGCGATGGCGTCCCGTCGGGCATACCGAACCTCTATGCCGGCGCCAGTTCGCTGCACGGCATCCGCATCGTCACGCCCGATACCGACGAGGACGGCAGGCCGGAGCGGCAGCGCCGCGGCATGGCGGGCGCCACCTTCATGGAGGGCCAGTTCGGCACCGAGAACGGCGGCGGGCCAGGCACCATCTGGAAGATCGACGGCATCACCGGCCAGGTCGCCAAATTCGCCGACATCGACACCAACAGCGGTCCCGGCATCGGCAATCTCACCTTCGATCCGATTCACCGCCAGTTCTTCGCCTCCGACCTCGATACCGGCCTCGTCCATCGCATCGACGCCGGTGGCAGGCTGATCGACACCTTCGACCATGGTGTTGCAGGGCGCCCGGCGCACGGGCTGGCTCCCGTCGCCGACGATGGCGCGGTAATGGACATACAAGGTGCCGCCTTCGACAGCGAAGACCCTGAAACCTGGGGCTACACGCAGGACGAACGCCGCGTCTGGGCCGTCTCCTATCATGGCGGCCGGCTCTATTACTCGGTTGGCGAAAAGGCCGAAATCTGGTCGGTGGGCATTGCCCGCGACGGCAGCTTCGCCGGCGACCCGCGTTGGGAACTGACGGCCAAAGCCGACAAGGACTACGCTGTCACCGACATCGCCTTCGACAACAGCGGCTTCATGTACCTGGCCCAGCGCGGCCCGGTCGAAAACCGCTACGATTACAGCCAGCTCGCCGATTCCGGCAAGGGCGAGGTCATCCGCTACTGGCGCGAAAATCCCGACGATCCGGAGACGGAATCGGTCTGGGTGGAAGCGCCGCAGGAATATGCGGTGGGTTTCCCGCAGGCCAACCGGCAGTCGGCCGGCGGCGTCGACCTGCAATATGGCTATGACGCGGACGGCAATCTCGACACTTCGGTCTGCACCCAGACGCTGGTCAACACAGGCGACAAATTGCGCGATAATCCGGCCCTTGCCGAGAAACTCGCCGCCGGCGGACCGCTCGCCGTGCACGGCGTGCAGATCACACCCAAGGAACAGGTCAAGCCGGCCAATGTGCCGCCCTTCGGCTCCTGGTTCGTCGACTTCGACGGCTATTTCGAGGATCCCGAAGTGGAAGGCCATGTCGGCGATGTCGCCGTCTGGCACCCCTGCGAGGGTCGCGCCGGCTATTATGAGGAAATCCCGGGCGGCTACCTGCCCCCCTTCTATCCGCCGGACTTCCCACCGCCCGGCAATCTGCCTCCCTGTATCGATGTCGAGGACGTGCAGTATTTCTGCACGCCGCGCGGGCTCGAGGCCGATCTCTATCTCCATGACCATGCCGGCTTCGGCGGCGATTCGATCAAGGCCCAATCCAGGACGCCCGGCGTCGGGGTGACATCACCCCAGTCGCATGCGCCGGGCAAGCCGTACACGATCGACATCACCGGCCATTATCCGGGCGACAGAGTGGATGTCGGGCTTTGCTTCTACAGGCAATCCGACAAGGACAAGGGTGGCTACTACCCTTGCTGCAAGATGACCTTGCCGCTCAGAACCCCAGCCGTCAGCTGCGAACGTTGAGGAGGGGAAGATGAAAAATCTCGCACTCTTCCCGCTCGCGGAAAACAACTCAACCGTCAACTCAACCGTCATGGAGACGATCATGAAACCCCTGTCATACGCCAGGCGCGGTGCGCGCTGGCTGATGGCGGCCGGTATCGCGGTCGCCACCCTGACCCCGCTGCCCAGCCTTGCGGAAGACTCTGCTCCGATCACCCCGGAGCTGAGGCTCGACCTCGACAATTCGCGCATCATCAATCCGCGGCCGGACCGGATCGTGCCCTTCTTCACCAAGACGGGCACGCAAAGAGGCTGCGACTATGTCGTCTATTCGCTGAGCTTCGGCTTGCGCGGCGATCCGCAGGGCTTTGCCGATCCAGGCCTCGCGGCCTTGCTGAAAAAGCTCAAGATCGAGTTCAAGGACCAGCTCCCGCACGGCCTTGCCATCGTCAACGTCAACGTGTCCGGCGACGGCACGGATTCCTCCGGCGGACCGCTGCCGGGCGCCACGATCAGCAATTCGGCGGGTCCCAACGACACGGCGACGGTTTCCGATTTCCGGATTTCCGCCTCCGACCTCGACGGCTCGGGCGCGCCGAATGAACGTGTCATCACCTTCAAGATCACGGCCAAGATCGATCATGCGGCGTTTCCCTCGCCGACCATCGTCGACAACCAGGGCCTGATCAAGGTGACCAACGGAACCGGCACCGGGACCATCATCCCGTCGCAGGATCCGGGCAAACCCGACGATGGCGACTACAGGACCGGCGCCAAGACGTCGATCAAGATCGATCTCACCAAATGCAACCCGCCACCGCCACCTCCCGGCAAGGAATGCTTCAAGGTGGAGCGCGGCACGGTCGATTGCGTGCCCGGCGGCGGCGCCTTCATCTACCACATGCCGGTAGGCTCGGAGATGGGCGGCAAATGGGTGCAGGTCTCGACGGCCACGCCCGGCATCACCATCATCCCCGACACCCAACTGGCGCCGGCGGGCGGTGGGGTGCTCAACTGGAAGATCGTCGGCGCATCGCCCGGCGACGTCATCCACCTCATCGTCACCGGCATCGAAACCTATGCCGGCCCGAAGGAGGGCTGGGGGCTGTGCTGCACGCAGACCATCGACATCGTCATCCCGCGTGACCAGAAGTGCCCGCCCAGGGACAAGGAGCCGGACCTCAAGGTCGAGAAACGCGCCGACGTGACGCGTTGCGCGATGGGTGGCGGCTGCGACTTCACCATCAGGGTCACCAATGTCGGCACCGCGCCCTATAACGGCAAGATCGTGCTCGACGAGGTGACGCTGCCGGCCGGTTCGACGCTGAGTTCAGGGCCCAATCCGCCCTGGGTTTGCGTACCCGGCACCACCCCGATGATCTGCACCCATCCGGTGACCACGCTCAATCCGGGCGCCTCCGTCGACCTCAAGCTCGGCTTCAAGCCGGCCGGAGGCTGGCAAGGCAGCAGCTTGCGCAACTGCGCCACCTACAATTATGGCGCCAGCGGCAAGCCGCTGTTCGGCAGCCAGTCGAACGACCGTGGCTGCGCCTCGATCCCGATCTGCCGCCGTGGCGATCGCGACCGCGACTGCCAGCCGCCGGTCGAGAAGAAGGTCGATCTGATCCTGAAGAAGCGTGCCCGCGTCCCGGTCTGCACGGCGGACGGCATCTGCTACTTCGTGATCGACATCATCAACAACGGCAGCGCCACCTACAATGGACCGCTGACGGTCATCGACAATTACCCGGGCGGCGCGCCGGCCTCCTCGACCTTCGGGCCGAGCCCGCCCTGGACATGCGGACCGAACGGTCCTGGCCAGTTCCGCTGCGACAATGCAGGCATCTCGCTGCCTCCAGGCGCCTCGACGCCGATCGTCGTCAAGGCGGTGATGCCGGCCGGTTACCAGTCGGACACGGTCGAGAACTGCGCGGCGGTAAAGCCCATTCCCGGTGAGGTCGACCTCACCAACAACAGGGCCTGCGCCAAGGAACGCTTCCGTCATCCCAATGGCGGCAAGCCGACCCTGCGCATCACCAAGGTCTGCAATGGCTCGCTCGCCGGTGCCGCGCTCGTCTCGTGCCGCATCACCGTCATCAGCCTTGGCACCGCTGCCCCCACCGGTCCGGTGCGGGTCAACGATGCCGCCACGCTGGTGGCCGGCGGCGCCCCCGTCCAGATCCAGACCGTCACTCCCGACGGCGCGGAATGGGCATGCGGACCGGTGCCTGCCAATGCGCTGTCCTGCAAGATTCCAGGTGCCGTCATGACACCCGGAACATCCAGGCACTTCGACGTGACGGTCTCGGCGAATGGCGAGTTCGAGAACTGCGCGCGCGGCTCCTATGGGCCGGCGCCCGGCGACGACGTCGTCTATCCGATCGGCCAAGCCTGCGCCAAGGGCGGCGGCTCTTCGACAATCCGCGTCGAAAAGACCGGCGACCGCGAATGCAGGCCCGGCCAGCCCTGCTCGTTCGACATCACCATATCAAATGATGGGACGAGCCCGTTCTCCGGCCCGGTCCGCATCGGTGATGCGATCGGCGTGGAAGGGCTCGGCCGGCTGGACGGCGTTGCGATCACCTTGATCGATCCGCCTTTCGGCTGTTCGCCCGAGCCGGCAACCTTGCCCCTGTCCTGCATCGCCAACCTGTCGCTCGGCGCCGGTGAAAGCCAGTCGCACCATGTCACCGTGGTCATTCCCGACGACGGCCGCCTGGCCAACCTGCAGGGCGACGTCAATGGCCAGAACTGCGTCGGCGTCCTGTCTCCCGACACGCGGGTGCAAGGCGGCGGCGACGTTTTGTCCAAGGATGCGGCCAATGCGCAGGGCGATCGCGGCAAGGCCTATGCGTGCCACCCCTTCATCATCACGCATGAGGTGAAGAAGGAGTGCTCGCCGGGCTTCGTCATGAACGATGCGGGCCGCTGCGTCTGCCCGGAAGGCACCACCTTCCGCAACGGCCAGTGCACCGGCGGCGGTACCAACGTTCTGCCGACGCCACCGCCGCCGAAGCGCTGCGTGCTGCTCGAAGGCCAGATCCGCACCGAGGACGGGCGTTGCGTCTGCCCGCGCGGCACGGCGCTCGAGAACGGAAAATGCGTCAGGACCGACAAGCCCGAGCAGTGCACCATCCGCGGCCAGGTCCACGACGCGGATGGAGACTGTGTCTGCCCGAGAGGGACCGAGGTACGCAATGGCGCCTGCCGTCCGATCCGGCCGAAGCCCGAGCAGTGCACCATCCGTGGCCAGGTTCACGACGCCAATGGCGACTGCGTCTGCCCGAGAGGAACCGAAGTGCGCAACGGTGCCTGCCGTCCGGTCCGGCCGGAGCCCGAGCAGTGCACCATCCGTGGCCAGGTCCACGACGCCGATGGCGACTGTGTCTGCCCGAGAGGAACCGAGGTGCTCAACGGTGCCTGCCGTCCGGTCCGGCCGGAGCCCGAGCAGTGCACTATCCGGGGCCAGGTCCACGACGCCGACGGCAATTGCGTCTGCCCGCGGGGTACCGAGGTGCAAGGCAATGCCTGCCGGCGCAAGCAGCCGCAGTTGGAGCAGTGCGACATCCGCGGCCAGGTCCACAACAAGCGCGGCGAGTGCGTCTGTCCGCGAGGGACTGAGGTGATCGACGGTGCATGCCGCAAGCCCAGGCAACAGACGGAATGCGCGCCGGGCTCGCAGATGATCGATGGCCAGTGCCAGCCGATCATCAGGCGGCGCTGCCCGGAAGGCACGATCGGGCGGTATCCGAACTGCCGGCCGATACGCGGGCAGCCGTCGCTGGAGCTCAACCCTGGACTTCTCCTGCAGCAGGTACTGCCACGGCTCAGGCCGCAGGCCGAACAGCAGCAGGATCCGGCTGCAAACAGGATCCTGAAACTCCAGCAGCAATAACCAGCTGCTCGATGCCAGACCAGATACCCGCCGGAGCGATCCGGCGGGTTTTTCGTCACGGCGCCGGGCAGCGGAAATTGGCCGCAACGCCACCCGAGCCTGTGGAGCCGCCGTGCCGGCACCCTCGACAAGTCGTCCGCCGCGCATTAGGCAGTCGATCCAGGGTGACCGGCATGAAGGCGCCCGGAAAGGCCGCGAGATGAGCAAAAAGACCTTGATCGCACCTTCGGTGCTGGCTTCGGACTTTTCCAAGCTTGGCGACGAGGTCGAGGCCGTCGTGGCCGCCGGCGCCGACTGGATACATCTCGATGTCATGGATGGCCATTTCGTCCCCAACATCACCTTCGGCCCGCCGGTCATCAAGGCGATCCGCAACCGCACCAAGGCCTTCTTCGACTGCCATCTGATGATCGCGCCGGCCGATCCCTATCTCGCCGCCTTCGCCGACGCCGGCTGTGACGGCATGACGGTGCACGCCGAGGCCGGGCCGCATCTCGACCGCTCGCTGCAGACCATCAGGAATCTCGGCAAGAAAGCCGGTGTCTCGCTCAACCCGGCGACGCCGGAAAGCGCTGTCGAATACGTGCTCGACCGTCTTGACCTGATCCTGATCATGACCGTCAATCCGGGTTTCGGCGGTCAGGCCTTCATCCCGGGGATCGTCGACAAGGTGAGACGGGTCAAGGCACTGATCGGCGACCGGCCGATCCGCATCGAGATCGACGGCGGCGTTTCGGCTGAAACAGCGCCCCTGGTCACCGCTGCCGGCGCCGACGTGCTGGTCGCCGGCGCCGCCATCTTCAAGGGCGGCAGCGTCGAGGCCTACCGGGCCAACATCGAGGCGATCCGGACGGCGGCCGACAAGGCCGCCGGCTAAACACGGCGCGATCATCCGTTTCCAATTGCAAAAGGCCGGCTAAGGAGCGTGCGGACGCCCTCCGGGTCCGGCCTGGCCGAATCAGTTTCGCCAAGGCCGCCCGATAGCTGCGCGCGCTTCGTTGTCTTTGCGCGCGACAGAAAAGATGCTCGCACAAGCACGCAGGAACAGATGATCCTGCGTGCATACAAAACATGTTAAGCTTCCACTGGTTGTAGCCGCGTGAAATCTGCACGATCCGGCGGCGGATCGGCGTATATTTCTTTGTTCTAAAGTACAATAACGCGATCTTCTGCTTGAGCGCCCGAAGGCAGGCGTTATAGGGTACATGTACGGAGAGGGACTGTTTCCGGACTCGAATTGCCCAAATTCAGAATTGGGGACAAAGGAGTCGTCTTTTGACCTACGGAGCTGCCAATCTGAACGACGACGGCACAGGATCCAAAAGCACGCTTGCCAGTACGGTCTATCATCAGCTGCGCGATGATCTTCTCGGCGGCGCTCTCGAAACTGAAAGCAAGCTGCGGGTCGAGTGGGTTGTTTCCAAGTATGGCGCCGGCGCCTCTCCGGTTCGCGAGGCCCTCAACCGCCTTGCCTCCGAAGGGCTTCTTGGTCGTCACGACCAGCGCGGCTTCTTCATCATGCCGGTCTCTGCGTCGGAGCTCGAGGAGCTGACGCGTACCCGCTGCTGGCTCGAGGAACGCGCCCTTCGCGAATCCATTGCCCACCGCACAGCCGAATGGGAAGAACAGCTGGTGCTGGCGCTGCATCGCCTGGGGCGCGCGTCACGGCTCTCGTTGCAGGATCTCTCGTCGATCAATCCGGATTGGGAGAAATTGCACCGCACCTTCCATCGAGTGCTGATCTCGGCCTGCCGGTCGCACTGGCTGGTGGGCTTCTGCGATCAACTTTCCGATCATGCCTACCGCTACCGGCAAATGGCCAATGACGGCGAAGGCATCCAGCGCGACGGTTTCGCCGAACACCGGCTGATCGCCGAATGCGCGCTGGATGGCAATGCCGACGGCGCCGTCCAGGCGCTGATCGATCACTACCAGCTGACCGCTTCCATGTGCATGGAGCGCTTCAAGCAGGACGAAACGGCCGCCGCCCCGGCCGAACGCGCCCGACGGTAACGACGCCTCGATCGTCGGGCTGCCGCCGATCATTCAATCATTCGCGACCTTCGCGATCGACGTCGCCGTTTGCGGTCTTGACGGCACGGCCAGGAAACGCGAACGCTTCGCCCGCCGACGCATGCGGCCAGAAGCGTGTGCCCGGCGCCGCCATTGCCGTCACCGCAGGAAGACTTCATGAGCAATCATCTGTTCGATGCGTTCCGGTCCCGGATGCCGGCGCCAGGGCGTCTGTTGATGGAAACCGACGATGGCCGCTCGCTCACCTATGGCGACATGCTGGCGCGATCAGGACAGCTCGCGCATGCGCTGCTGCAATTGGATGTCGAGCCCGGCGACCGGGTTGCCGTGCAGGTCGAGAAGAGCCCGGAGGCGGTCCTGCTCTATCTCGCCTGCGTTCGCTCCGGTGCCGTCTTCCTGCCGCTCAACACCGCTTATACGCTGACCGAACTTGGATATTTCTTCGACGATGCTGCACCTCGGGTCATCGTCTGCGATCCGGCAAGGGCGGCGGATGTCGCTTCGATGGTCGAGCCATCCGGCGCCGTCGTGGTCACGCTCGACCGCAACGGCCAGGGATCGCTGGCGGACCAGGCATCGCGGCAATCGTCCGATTTCCATGATGTCGAGCGGGGCGGGGACGATCTCGCGGCGATCCTATACACGTCGGGAACGACCGGCCGCTCGAAAGGCGCCATGCTCAGCCACGAGAATCTGGCCTCGAACGCTCGGGTGCTGGTCGATCAATGGCGCTTCACGACGGACGATGTGCTGATCCACGCGCTGCCGATCTTCCACACTCATGGCCTGTTCGTCGCCATCAACGTCATCCTGATGGCCGGCGCGTCGATGCTGTTCGAACAGAAATTCGATGCAGGCCGCATCGTCTCGCTGCTGCCGCGCGCAACAGTGCTGATGGGTGTGCCAACCTTCTACGTACGCCTGCTGCAGCAGGACGCCCTGGACCGCGAGGCGGCGAAGACAATCCGCCTGTTCGTGTCCGGTTCGGCACCGCTGCTGGCCGAGACGCACAGGGCCTGGCGCGAGCGCACCGGTCACGCCATCCTCGAACGCTACGGCATGACCGAAACCAACATGAACACGTCGAACCCGTATGAGGGCGAACGGCGCGCCGGCACGGTCGGTTTCCCCTTGCCCGGCGTGTCGCTGCGCATCGCCGATCCCGACAGCGGCAGGACGCTGGCCCAGGGCGAGGTCGGCATGATCGAGGTGAAGGGTCCAAACGTGTTCGGCGGCTACTGGCGCATGCCGGAAAAGACCAAGGCGGAATTCCGTGCCGACGGCTTCTTCATCACCGGCGATCTCGGCGTGATCGACGCCGACGGTTATGTCCACATTGTCGGCCGCGGCAAGGACCTGATCATTTCAGGCGGCTACAACATCTATCCGAAGGAACTCGAAAGCGAGATCGACGCGCTCGACGGGGTCTTGGAAAGCGCCGTCATCGGCGTTGCTCATCCGGACTTCGGCGAAGGCGTCACCGCAGTCGTCGTGCGGGCGCCAGCATCGCGGATCACCGGTGCCGAAATCCTCGGCGCCATCGCCGGGCGCGTGGCGAAGTACAAGCATCCGAAGCAGGTGATCTTCCTCGACGAACTGCCGCGCAACACGATGGGCAAGGTCCAGAAGAATCTTCTGCGCGATGCCTATAAGGATCTCTACGCAGCCTGATCAGGCCAGGCCTTTTTTCGGAAACAGGGTGAACCGCTCTAACCACGATTGGAAGCGCCGGAGCCGGAGCCCCACAAGGCACGCTTCAGCAAGCTGCGTTTGCGCTTGCGCGGCACGAGGTCGATATCGCTGACGAGCTTGGCACCGCCCTCACGCCTTTCCAGGGTGATCTTGCGGCTGTGGAAGGCTTCGAGCTCCGCGCGATGCGCCACGCTGATGATGGTGACATCAGGCAGTTCGCGGATCACCGTCATCATCATCGTGTCCTGGCTCTTCTCGTCGAGCGCCGAGGTCGCTTCATCCAGCACTACGATATCGGGGCGATGCAGCAGCAGGCGCGCGAAGGCCACGCGTTGCTTTTCGCCGCCCGACAACGTTTGGTCCCATGGCGCCTCTTCCTTGATCCTGTCGGTGAGATAGCCGAGCCCCACCTTGTCGAGGGCAGCCTTGATCTGCTTGATCGTCCACTTGTTTGCCGCCGCGGGATAGGCGACCGCGCGGCGAAGGGTGCCGGTGGGGATGTAGGGGCGTTGCGGCAGCATGAACAGGCGCCTGTCGGCGTGGAAATTGACGTTGCCGCCGCCCCATGGCCACAGGCCCGCAACGGCCCGCACCAAGGTCGACTTGCCCGAGCCGGATTCGCCGGCCACCAGCACCCGCTCTCCCGGTTCGATTTCGACCTTTGTTTCCTTGACCACGGAGGAGCCGTCGTCGAGCGTCACGGAAAGATTGTCGAGGCTGAGCATCGCGCCGTCTTCGGTCTCGCCATGCTTGATGCGTCCCAGCTCGTCGCTCTGCTCGGCGCGCTCCAGCCCGTCGAGCGACATCATCAGCGAGGCGATGCGGCGTGCGGAGGCGTTCCAGTCGGCAAGACGTGGATAATTGTCGACCAGCCATCCGAAGGCGCCCTGCACGATGGCGAAGGCCGAGGCCGCCTGCATGACCTGGCCGAGCGACATCGAGCCTTCGAGGAATTTTGGCGCGCACAGCAGCACCGGCACGACCGGCGCGAACAGGCTCGATCCCTGCGAGACCAGTGCCGTGCGCATATGCTGTCCGGTCAGTTGTGCCCATCGCTTCAGCACGCCGGCAAAGGTTCTGTCGATGCCGCTGCGCTCCTCCTCCTCACCTCCGAGCAAGGCAATGCTCTCGCCGTTTTCGCGCACGCGGGTCAGCACGTAGCGGAACTCGGCTTCCGACTGGTTCTTTTCCTCGGACAGCCGGACGAAATCGCGGCCGATGATGACCATCGAGGTGGAGGTGATCGCGGCATAGATCACGGCCGTGATGACGAGGAAACCGGGCACGGTGAAGGTCGAGCCTCCCAATGTGAAGCTCAAGGCTCCGCCGATCGTCCACAGCACCACGATGAAGGTCGAGGCCGACAGTGTGGCGATGATCACGCCGGAGATGAAATCGACGGGCGACTCGGTGGCGATCCGCAGATCCTCGGTGAGGCGGGCTTCGGGGTTCGAATGGTCGCCCGCGACGAGGTTCAACTGGTAGTAGCGGCCATTGGCGAGCCAGCGCGCTATGACCGACGTGGTGAGCCAGGACCGCCAGCGGCGCTGCATCGTCATGCGCAGATAGACCTGCGCGATAACAAGGCTCACGCTTCCGGCGACGAGCGGCAGGAATATGGCGCTGAGCACATAGACGGTGTGGACGTTGCGCTGCTCGATAGCGTCGAAGAACGCGCGGTTCCAGACGTTGATCCCGTACTGGAAGCCGACATTGACGACGATCAGGGTCAACAGCCCGACTGTAAGCGGCCAGGCGAGCTTGTCGCCCTGCCGCCCCCAATAGCCGCGCCCACTGATCCAGAAACGCCGCAGCAGGTATTTCTTGCGCGCCTGCTCGGCCTCCTCGGGCGTCAGCTGCGGATCGGGTTCGATAGCTTCCGGTGGCGGCCCCGCCTGGCCGTCGACCTCCGGCGCTGCGTCGGCGGGCGTTGGCTTTTCTTCGCCCGGCTCGCCTGACGTCTGGTCACGCGGCCCTTGCCGTCGCGACTTTCCTCGACGCGGCTTCGGGTTGCCGCGCGGTCTGATGCCGTCGGCCGGTGTCGATTTGGGTTTCGCCTCGGACATACGCTGCGACAACGGACTCAAAATCAAAAGGTTTCATGACGTCTGTTCGGGATGACAAACTCCCAACGGCACCGGTCATTCCGGGTACAGCAGCGCGACGACATGATCGGCGATCGCCAGGCTTGCCGTCAGGCCGGGGCTCTCTATGCCGAACAGGTTGACGATCCGGCCGAGGCCATGATCGCCCGGACCCTGGATCATGAAGTCGGCCGCCGGCTGGCCGGGACCCGACAGTTTCGGCCTGATGCCGGCATAGGCCGGTTGCAGGGCGCCATCGCCAAGGTCGGGCCAATAACGGCGGATCGCTTCGTAGAAGACGGCGCTCCGGCCTGGATCGACCGTGTAATCCACATGGTCGATCCATTCGACATCAGGCCCAAAGCGCGCGCTGCCGCTGAGATCATGCGTCAGGTGGACGCCGAGGCCGCCTTCGACCGGAACCGGATAGATCAGCCGCGAAAACGGCGACCGGCCTGGAAGCGCGAAATAATTTCCGCGCGCCAGCCACTGCCGGGGGATGAGGCTTTGCGGGAACCCCTCGATCCGGCCGGCCATGGCCTGCGCGTCGAGGCCCGCGGCGTTGACGAAGGCGCGGGCCTCCAAAGCGAAGGTCTCGCCATCGGCATCGCGCGTGTCGACACGGATCCCGTCGGCGTCGATCGTCGCGCCGGCCACGCAGGTCAGGAAAGCGAAGGCCGTGCCGGCCGCCTCGGCGTCGCCGCGCAGCGACAGCATCAAGGCATGGCTGTCGACGATGCCGGTCGACGGCGACAGCAGCGCGCCGGCGCATGTCAGCGCCGGCTCCAGGCTTTCGGCTTCGCCGCGCGTCAAAAGCTCGAGGTCCTCGACCCCGCAACGGTGTGCATTGGCCTGGATCGTCCGCAACCCGTCCATCTGCCCTGGCTCGCTGGCGACGATCAGCTTGCCGGTCCGTGCATGGGCGACGCCGTGCTCGGCGCAGTAGGCGTAGAGGAGCCCGCGGCCTTCGACGCAGAGCCGGGCCTTCAGGCTGCCCGGCGCATAATGGAGCCCGGCATGGATGACTTCGGAATTGCGCGAACTGGTGACGGTGCCGATCGCATCGGCCTGCTCGATGACCACCACCTCGCGGCCCGACAAGGCAAGCGCCCTGGCGACGGCAAGCCCGACGACGCCTGCTCCGGCGACAACACAGTCGATTGCCTGCATGGGCCCGCTTCCAGGATTACGCGCCGGCTGAAAAAACCTTGTCGCCGCCGATCCAGACGCTTCCTATGCCGAGATCGTCCGACAGCGCAACGATATCCGCCGCCGTGCCGTTGGCAAGGCGGCCAAGCCGGTGCGACTGGCCGATCGCCTGCGCCGGATAGAGCGAGGCCATACGCAAGGCTTCGGAAAGGTCGAGCCCGACGACGCGGTGCATGAACCGGATGGCCGAGATCATGTCGAGGTCGGCGCCGGCCAGCGTCCCGTCGGCAAGCCTGAGGCTCCCGTCCTTGCGGTAGATGGTGCGGCCGTTGAGCGTGAACGAGCTCATGTCGGTGCCGATCGTCGCCATCGCGTCGGTGACGAGCACGATCTTGCCAGGCCCCTGCTTGGCCTCGAGTGCGATCCTGATGGTCGCCGGATGGACGTGGATGCCGTCGGCGATCAGCCCGGCGGACAAGGTGCCGATGTCGATCGCCGTGCCCGCCAGCCCCGGCTCGCGGTTGCCGATCTGGCTCATCGCGTTGAACAGGTGGGTGACCACGCTGGCGCCCGCCTCGGCGAAGGTTTTCGCCGTGGCATAGCCGGTGTCCGAATGGCCGAGGCTGACGATGGTGCCGGCCCTGGTCAATGCCGTGACGCGGGCCGGCTCGACGGATTCGGGCGCTATCGTGGTGAGCAGCACCGGCAGCTTCCGCCGCGCCGCGATCAGCATCGCCTGGTCGGCGTCCGTCATCGGCCGGATCAGCGCCGGATCATGCGCACCCTTGCGCGCGATCGACAGATGCGGCCCTTCGAGATGCAGGCCGAGGAAGCCCGGCACCTTCTGCAGCGTCGCTGCTTCGCCGGCGGCAATTGCGGCGGCGGTGATGTCAGGCGTGTCGGTGATCAGCGTCGGCAGCAGCGCGGTCGTGCCGAACGGCGCGTGCGCCCGGCATATGGTCTCGATCGAGGCGACGTCGGGGTGGTCGTTGAGCATGACGCCGCCGCCGCCATTGACCTGGATGTCGACGAAGCCCGGCACCAGCATGCCGCCGCCGGTCTCGACGACGCGGACGTCCGAAGGGATGGCGCCGGTGGGCAAAATAGCCTCGACGAGGCCGTCGCGCACGACGAGCGCCGCGCCTTCATGCCAGTCGTCGCCGTCGAAAATCCGGGAGCCAGTCAGGGCAAAACGATCGCTCATACGGTCTCCGTCACCTTGCGAAGGTTGCGCGGCGTGTCCGGATCGAGGCCGCGATGGCGCGCGAAGGCCTCGACGAACATGTAAAAGGAGACGATCAGCGTCAGCGGGTCGGTTAAGGGGTGGCCGGTGGCGACATGCGGCAGGCGCGTGGCACGGTTGGCAAGCGCGGAGGTGACGAACACCGGCGCGCCCTTGGCCGCCAGGCTGTCGGCGGCTTCGGCGACCGACGGTTCGGACGCATCGCGCGCGGCCAGCGCCAGCACCGGAAAATCCGGACCGATCAGCGCCAGCGGGCCGTGCATGACTTCGGCCGCGCTGTAGGCCTCGGCATGCATGCCGCAGGTCTCCTTGAACTTCAGCGCCGCCTCGTTGGCCATCGCCGCGGACGGCCCGCGGCCGAGGATGAACAGCGACTTCTGCTTTTCGATCGTTTCGGCCAGCACGCTCATCCAGTCGCAGGCGATCGCCTTGCCGAAATGTTCGGGCAGGCGGGCAAGTGCGGCAAGCAGCGCGGTGTCGCCGGTGGAATGCGCCATCAAGGCGAGGCCGGCGACGGCGGAATTGATGAAGGTCTTGGTCGCCGCGACGCTGCGCTCGGGCCCGGCCAGGATGTCGATCGCATAGTCCGAGGCGCGCGCCAGCGGCGAATCGGCGGTGTTGGTAACGGCAATGGTCAGCGCGCCGCCGGCCCTTGCGGTTTCGGCCATGGCGACGATGTCGGGGCTCTTGCCCGACTGGGAGATCGCCAGGCAGGCCGATCCGGCGAGCCGGAGTTTGCGGCCATAGATCGAAGCGATGGAAGGGCCGACCGAGGCGACGGCAAGGCCCGCGGTCAGCTCGACGGCATATTTCATGAAGGTGGCGGCATGGTCGGACGAGCCGCGCGCCACGGTGACGACGAAATGCGGGTCGCGTTCCCGGATGCCATGCCCGGCCTCGGAGAGCACGGTGCCGGAGCCGTCGAGCAGGCGGGCGACGGCCTGCGGGATCTCCTCGATCTCGCGCCGCATATGGGTGATTTCAATCATGGTCGGCCCTCTTCGCTCGGCCCTGTCAGCCGCAGTTCGGCGACGAAGTCGTAGGCGTCGCCCCGGTAGATCGAGCGGGTGAATTCGATCACCTTGCCGCTCGCCAGATAGGAAATACGTTCGATGTGCAGGCCGGCAATGCCCGGCGGCACTTCGAGCAGGCGCGCGTCGCTGTCGCCGAGATTGGCGGCCGAAATGCGCTGCACTGCCCGCACCGGCCGGTTGCCCGTCATCTCCAGGGCGGCGTAGAGCGAGGAGCCTATGGCAGCCGGGTCAGGCAGCGCACTGGCCGACAGCGATGCGCGTTCGATCGCCAGCGGTGTGTCGTTGGCGATGCGCAGGCGCGCCACGCGCGCCACCAGTTCGCTCGACGACAGGCCAAGCACCATCATCTCGTCGGGCGAGGGCGCGTAGAGGCCGCGGTCGAGCCACGCCGAACGCACCGCCATGCCGCGCCGCGCCATGTCTTCGGTGAACGAGGTGAGCCGCGACAGCGACTGCTCGACGCGCTCCATGCGCGGCGCCACGAAGGTGCCGGAGCCATGGCGCTGCACCAGGATGCCGCCCTTGACCAGGTCCTGCACCGCTTTGCGCACGGTGACCCGCGAAATGTCGGCCTTGGTGGCGATGTCGCGTTCGGAAGGCAGCGCGTCGCCCGGTCCGATCAGGCCGCGGTTGACCGCGTCCTCGATGCTCTTGCGAAGCTGCAGATAGAGCGGCGCGCCGCTCTGCGCCGACTGTTTCAGCGTGGCGAAGATCTGGTCGGCGGCGTCGCTCATCGAGCCGGCCCCGCATGCCCTGCGAAAAGCCGCACCGCCATCTGCACGGCGCCGCCCAGCGCGTCGTCGAGCGGCGGCTTCAGGAGCGCCCGGTAACGCGCCGACAGGCGCGGCGCGTAAAGCGGCGCCAGGCCGCCGAGCAGGCAGAGCGGCGCGCCTTCGGCGAGATCGAGCGCGCCAAGCGAGGCTTCGACATCGGCGACCACCCTGTCCAGGATCCAATTGGCGACGCTGTCGCCTTTTTCGGCGTGTTCGAACACCTTGGGCGCGAAACCGCCGAAATCGCCGGGCTTGGCATTGGTGGTGAACTCGACCACGTCCTCCGGATTGTTGCGGAAAACGGCCATCATGCTGTCGGTCAGCGGCGACCCCTCGCGCACGCCATCATAGGCAAGCAGCGTCTGTTCGAGCAGGTCGCGGCCGATGCGCGCGCCGCTGCCCTGGTCGCCGACCTGGAATCCCCAGCCGCCGATGGCGCGCGACTTGCCTTGTCTGCGCGCCATGTAGGCGGTGCCGGTGCCGAGGATCGCCATGGCGCCGTCGCCTGATCCGACGGCGCCTTCCAGCGCGATCTCGGCATCGGTCTCGACGCGGCTGACGCTGAACGGCAGAACCGCTTCGAGCTGCTGCCGGTAGGTGCCGACATTGGCGCCGGCAAGGCCCAGAATGGCCGGTGTCTGCGGGATCAACTCCGGGTCCTGCCCGGCGGCGATGAACGCCTGCCGCGCCGCCTCGACGATGTTCGACCGGGCGCCGGTAAGATCGGTGCGGATGTTGGCGGCGCCGCTTTTGGCACGGCCGAGGACCATGCCGTCCGCATTTGCCAGGGCGGCCCTGCAGCTGGTGCCGCCGCCATCGATGCCGAGCACGAAATTCACGTGATTTCTCCTCCGGGCGGATAATACCAATAAAATACCAATAGCCAAGGGTTAATTTCCGTTTCAAAAAGATTAAGAAGTATTTTATTGAAAATCCTGGGCATTTCGCCGGCTCAGCGATTTCCAGGCCGCGAATTCGTTAATGCTTGTGGACAAGTGGTATTTTTTTGGTATTGTTCTGGTATTGGAGGACCTGGGATGCCCGAAACGCGCACCGAAGCGCTTCACAGGAATGCCGAGGGGCTGGATATCCAGGCCCCGGAAGCCATCCTTGCTTCGCTGGCCGATGCGCAGGTCGAGGCCGCCAAGGCCGTCCGTAACGCCATTCCGTCCATCGCCAAGGCAGCCGAGGTCATCGCCGACAGGCTGAATGGCGGCGGCAGACTTGCCTATGCCGCGGCCGGCAGTTCCGGCCTGATGGCGATGGCCGATGCACTGGAATTGCCCGGCACCTTCGGCATCGAACGCGACCGTATCGCCATCCTGATCGCCGGAGGAGACGAGGCTTTCCACACGCTGGCCGGTGGACCCGAGGACGACACGGAGGAGGCCGCTGCGGCGGTCGCCAGTGCGGGCATCGGCAAGGGCGACTGCCTGATCGCCGTTTCGGCCAGCGGCACGACACCCTATGCCGTGCACGCCCTCCAGGAAGCGGCCCGCCGCGGGGCGGCCACCATCGGCATCGCCAACAACCGGGATTCGGCCCTGCTCAAGCAGGCTGGAACCGCCATCCTGCTCGAAACGCCACCGGAAGTGATCGCCGGCTCGACGCGCATGGGCGCCGGCACCGCCCAGAAGATCGCGCTCAACATGCTGTCGACCTTGACCGCCGTCCATCTCGGCCACGTACATGACGGCTACATGGTCAACCTCATGGCCGACAACATCAAGCTGCGCGACCGCGCCGCGCGCATCGTCGCCGCCGTCAGCGGACGCGGCAGGGACGAAGCCGCCCAACTGCTCGAGAAGAGTGGCGGCGCGGTCAAGACCGCCATTCTGCTAGCCGCCGGCGCCGACAATGCCGATGCGGCGCGGAAGATACTGGAGGGGACCGGCCAGAAGCTGAGGCCAGCCCTTTCCGCGCTGGAGCATGATTCCGAAAAGTGGAACCCACTTTTCGGAAAAGATCGTGCTCGAACAAAGAAGTAGGGCTTGTTTCATCCCGATTTCCATCGGGGTGAAACGGGCTTGCGAGGGGAGCAAGGGATCAAAAGCCCCTGTTCTCATCAAAACCGAACCTGAAAAAGGTCAACAGGGAGACTGAGCATGACAACGAAACTACTGACGGCACTGCTTCTGGGCACCAGCATTCTCGGCTCGGCCGGGTTGGCTCACGCCGCTGACGTAACCCTCAACATCGAAAGCTGGCGCGGCGACGACCTTGCCATCTGGAAGGACAAGCTGATCCCGGCCTTCGAAGCCAAGAACCCAGGCATCAAGGTGGTGTTCGCGCCATCGGCTCCGACCGAATATGACGCCGCGCTCGGCGCCAAGCTCGCCGCCGGCTCGGCGGGCGACCTGATCACTTGCCGCCCGTTCGACAAGTCGCTCGAACTGTTCAAGAAGGGCAACCTCGCCGACCTCTCCGCGCTGCCCGGCATGGAGAATTTCTCGCCGGTGGCCAAGTCCGCCTGGCAGACCGATGACGGCAAGGCGAGCTTCTGCGTGCCGATGGCCTCGGTCATCCACGGCTTCATCTACAACAAGGACGCCTTCGACAAGCTCGGCATCAAGGTGCCGCAGACCCGCGACGAGTTCTTTGCAGCACTCGACAAGATCAAGGCCGACGGCACCTACATCCCGATGGCGATGGGCACCAAGGACCTCTGGGAAGCCGCGACCATGGGCTACCAGAACATCGGCCCCAACTACTGGAAGGGCGAAGACGGCCGTGCGGCGCTGATCAAGGGCGATCAGAAGCTGACCGACAAGGACTGGGTTGCCCCGTATGAGGAACTGGCCAAGTGGAAGCCGTATCTCGGCGACGGCTTCGAGGCGCAGACCTATCCGGACAGCCAGAACCTGTTCACGCTCGGCCGCGCCGCCATCTACCCGGCCGGCTCGTGGGAAATCGGCCTGTTCAACACCCAGGCCCAGTTCAAGATGGGTGCCTTCCCGCCGCCGGTCGAGAAGGCCGGCGACACCTGCTACATCTCGGACCATACCGATATCGGCATGGGCCTGAACGCAGCGTCGAAGAATGCCGATGCGGCCAAGACGTTCCTGTCCTGGGTCGCATCGCCCGACTTCGCCACCATCTACGCCAACGCGCTGCCGGGCTTCTTCAGCCTGAACTCCGCGCCGGTGAAGATGGAAGACCCGCTGGCGCAGGAATTCGTCTCCTGGCGCGGCAAGTGCAAGTCGACGATCCGCTCGACCTACCAGATCCTGTCGCGCGGCACGCCGAACCTCGAGAACGAGACCTGGGTTGAATCGGCCAACGTCATCAACGGCACCGATACGCCCGAAGCAGCGGCCAAGAAGCTGCAGACCGGCCTCGACAGCTGGTACAAGCCGGCGAAGTAAGAGCTCAGGCAACGGAGCCGGCCGGGCGCAAGCCTGGCCGGTTCCGGATACTCTGCATCCGCAGAGATAGCGATTGTCGGCACCACCTCGTGGCCTTACCCTTGCTGGTCTTGGGAAAGGCTAGCTGACCAGTCGCAGGCCTTTGTCCTTGCCGCATCGGGCAAGGATGTTCGGGCCGTGCATCGAGGCATCATCTGGCATCAATATTCGTCTGGAACCGAGAGACGGCGGGGACCGAACTCATGGCCGCAGAAATACGACCCAAAAGACCTGTTCGCTGGCACATCGGCATCTTCCTGGCGCCGGCGGTGCTCGTCTACACGGCGATCATGATCCTGCCGCTCGCCGGCACCTTGCAGCTGTCGCTGTTCCGCAACGTCAGCGAGTCCCAGGTCTTTGTCGGGTTGGAGAATTTCCGCACCCTGTTCGGCGATCCCAACTGGTCGGTGGGTTTCTGGAACGCACTCAGGAACAACACCTGGTTCTTCATCATCCACATGCTGGTGCAGAACCCGATCGGCGTCATGCTGGCGGCATTGCTGTCCAGCCCGCGACTGAGATTTGCCGCCTTCTACCGCACGGCGATCTTCGTGCCGACCATCCTGTCCTTTGTCATCGTCGGCTTCGCCTGGAAGCTCATCCTATCGCCGTTGTGGGGCGTGGCGCCGCACATGATGGACCTGGTCGGTCTGAAAAGCCTGTTCACGCCCTGGCTCGGCAAGGAACAATACGCGCTGACCGCGCTTAGCCTGATTTCGGTATGGCAGTTCGTCGGCATCCCGATGATGCTGATCTATGCCGCATTGCTGTCGATCCCTGAGGAAGTGATCGAAGCCGCCGAATGCGACGGCATCACCGGCCTGTCGCAGTTCTGGAAGATCAAGCTGCCGCTGATCCTGCCGTCGATCGGCATCATCTCGATCCTCACCTTCGTCGGCAATTTCAACGCCTTCGACCTGATCTACACCGCGCAAGGGGCGCTCGCTGGGCCGAACTATTCGACCGACATTCTCGGCACCTTCCTCTACCGCGCCTTCTTCGGCTTCCAGCTGCAAGTCGGCGACCCCAACATGGGCGCGGCGATCGCCACGATGATGTTCCTGATCATCCTCGGCGGCGTCTGCGTCTACCTCTTCCTCGTCCAGACGCGCCTGCGTCGCTATCAGTTCTGAGGGGTGGATATGTTACGGCTAAACATCCCCCTCTGGCCTGCCGGCCATCTCCCCCGCAAGGGGGGAGATCGGATGTCACGAAGGCTTTCGCCAATCTTCCACGTCGCAGGAGAAGCGCCGAGCCCGAAGCTGCCAATCTCCCCCCTTGCGGGGGAGATGGCCGGCAGGCCAGAGGGGGGTGCCTGGGCGCCATTGTTTGGAAGTGTGCGTCAGGAGACCTCCCAATGAGCACCGCCACCCGATCACTCCCCCGCACCATCGGCGCTCACGCGATCCTGTTGACCTACACGGCGATCGCGCTGTTTCCGGTGATCCTGGTCATCATGAATTCGTTCAAATCCCGCGCCGGCATCTTCGGCGCGCCGCTGACACCGCCGACGCCGAAAACCTTCGACCTGATCGGCTACACCACGGTCATCGGCCAGGGCGATTTCATCCACTATTTCCAGAACAGCCTCGTCGTCACCGTCGCCTCGCTGTTCTTCGTGCTTCTGTTCGGCGCCATGGCGGCGTTTGCGCTGTCGGAATACCGCTTCCGCGGCAATTCGATGATGGGGCTTTATCTCGCGCTCGGCATCATGATCCCGATCCGGCTCGGCACGGTCGCCATCCTGCAATTGATGGTGGCGAGCGGGCTGGTCAACACGCTGACGGCGCTGATCCTGGTCTACACCGCGCAGGGCCTGCCGCTCGCCGTCTTCATCCTGTCGGAATTCATGAAGCAGGTATCCGACGATCTGAAGAACGCCGGCCGCATCGACAGCCTGTCCGAATACACCATCTTCTTCCGCCTGGTGCTGCCGCTGGTCAGGCCATCGATGGCCACGGTCGCCGTCTTTACCATGATCCCGATCTGGAACGATCTGTGGTTCCCGCTGATCCTGGCGCCGTCGGAAGAGACCAAGACGGTGACGCTCGGTGCCCAGCTCTTCCTCGGCCAGTTCGTCACCAACTGGAACGCCATCCTGGCAGCCCTCTCGCTGGCGATCATGCCGGTGCTGATCCTCTACGTCATCTTCTCGCGGCAGCTGATCCGCGGCATCACGTCGGGAGCCGTCAAGTGAGCGGAGCCCTGCAATTCTCCGCCGGCGCCATCACCCCACCCGGCGCTTCGCGCCGACCTCCCCATCAAGGGGAGGTAGAAGGGCGCCGTTTCATTCGACGGGTCGGAGGTTCAATTCGGAGCAGCTGCGCCGACAGCGGGAAGTTCACGCCAACGCCCCACCTCCCCTCGATGGGGAGGTCGGCGCGCAGCGCCGGGTGGGGTGACACCCTCTCCGCGAGAGCAACCAAAACATTTGGAGTTGATTAGGTGAACTCTAAGCCACCCCTTCGCGTCGTCGTTGCCGGCCTTGGCAATATGGGCCGCAGCCATGCGCTGGCCTATCATACCAATCCGGGTTTCCAGATCGCGGCCCTGGTCAATCGCTCCGACGTGCCGCTACCTGACGGACTGACGGGCTACGGCATCAGGCGTTCCTTCGACGAGGCGCTGCGCGACGAAAAACCCGATGTCGCCTGCATCGCCACCTATTCCGACAGCCATGCCGACTATGCGGTCAGGGCGTTCGAGGCCGGCTGCCATGTCTTCGTCGAGAAGCCACTGGCAACGACGGTGGCCGATGCCAAGCGCGTCGTCGCGGCCGCCAAGGCCAATGGCAGGAAACTGGTGATCGGCTACATCCTGCGTCATCATCCGTCCTGGATCAGGCTGATCGCCGAGGCGCGCAAGCTCGGCGGCCCCTACGTGTTCCGCATGAACCTCAACCAGCAATCTTCCGGCCATACCTGGGAGACGCACAAGCAATTGATGCAGACGACCTCGCCGATCGTCGATTGCGGCGTGCACTATCTCGACGTCATGCTGCAGATCACCGATGCCAGGCCGGTCGAAGTGCGTGGCATGGGCGTGCGGCTGACTGAGGAGGTGGCGCCGTCCATGTACAATTACGGGCACCTGCAGGTGCTGTTCGATGACGGTTCGGTCGGCTGGTACGAAGCCGGCTGGGGGCCGATGATTTCCGAGACCGCTTTCTTCGTGAAGGACGTCATCTCGCCCAACGGCTGCGTGTCGATCGTCATGAAGGAAGGTGTCAGGTCCGACGACATCGACACCCACACCAAGACCTCGACCATCCGCCTGCACAGTGCGGCGACCGGCGCTGACGGCAAGTTCGCCAAGCCTGACGAAATGCTGTCGATGGAAGGCGAACCCGGCCATCAGGACCTCTGCGATCTCGAGCAGGCCTTCGTGCTCAGAGCGATCCGCGAGGATCTGGATCTCACCAAACATATGGACGACGCAGTGAAATCGCTCGCCGTCTGTCTCGCCGCCGACGAGAGCGTGCGCAGCGGAAAGGCGGTGCGATTGTGACAAGGGCATTGTCGTCGGGGGTGGCGCTGGCGCCCACTCATCAATTTGGAGGATCGCCGTGGGCTCGCTGAAGATCGAGAATGTAAAGAAGGCCTTCGGGCCGGTCGAGGTGCTGAAGGGCATCGACCTCGAAGTGACCGATGGCGAATTCGTCGTCTTCGTCGGCCCATCGGGCTGCGGCAAGTCAACCTTGCTGCGGGTCATCGCCGGGCTGGAGGATTCGACCTCGGGCCGCGTGGTCATCGATGGTGCGGATGTTTCCGCCACGCCACCGGCCAAGCGCGGCATTGCCATGGTGTTCCAGACCTATGCGCTCTACCCGCATCTGACGGTGAAGAACAATATGGGTCTTGGCCTGAAGCAAGCCGGCACGCCGACGGCCGAGATCGACCGCCGCATCGGCATTGCGTCCTCGATGCTGTCGCTGGAGCCCTATCTTGAAAGGCGGCCGGCCGAACTCTCCGGCGGCCAGCGCCAGCGTGTCGCCATCGGCCGCGCCGTGGTCCGCGAGCCAAAACTGTTCCTGTTCGATGAGCCGCTGTCGAACCTCGACGCGGCGCTGCGCGTCAACACGCGGCTGGAGATCGCGCAGCTGCATCGCCGTCTGAAGGCGACGATGATCTACGTCACCCACGACCAGGTCGAGGCGATGACGCTGGCCGACAAGATTGTGGTGCTGAACGCCGGCAGGATCGAACAGATCGGCGGCCCGATGGAGCTTTACAATTCGCCGGCCAACGAGTTCGTCGCCGGCTTCATCGGCTCACCGAAGATGAACTTCATCGACGGGGCGAGACTGGGCGATACGGCCAAGACCATCGGCGTGCGGCCGGAGCATCTGACGGTCGACCCAAAGTCCGGCAGCTGGAAGGGCACGGTCGTGCATGCCGAGCATCTCGGCGCCGACACTAACCTCTATCTCGACTGCGAGAAAGCGGGGCTGATCACGGTGCGCATTTTCGGCGTGTATGACGCCGAGCCGGGTGCGACGCTTTACGCGACGCCGGATCCGGCGAAGACCTATCGGTTTGGCGCCGATGGGAAAGTGCTGAAGTAGCGCGGCACCGACGCTCCTTTCCTCTCCCTCCGGAGGGGGGAGAGGTGGCGCCGCGAAGCGGCGACGGAGTGGGGGAAGCCCGTGCCCCAAGCGCAGTCGCCGAAAAGCAGGCACGACCCAGTGAGCGTCTAGTCTTTCGTGGAGCAGTCGACCCCCACTCCGTCGAGCTTCGCTCGACACCTCTCCCCCGATCGACGGGGGAGAGGAAAGGCGCGAAACCGTCTCCTCCTTCCGAACGACCATAAGAAGAGGACGGAAAAGTCGGCGGCCTACTCGTCCGCCTTGAACGTCTGCTTCTGCTGGCCGAGCCCCTCGATGCCCAGTTCCACCACGTCACCAGCCTTCAGGAACACCGGCGGCTTCATGCCCAGCCCGACGCCGGGCGGGGTGCCTGTCGAAATAATGTCGCCGGGGTGCAGCGACATGAACTGGCTGAGATAGGCGACGAGGTAGGCGACGCCATAGACCATGGTCCTGGTCGAGCCGTTCTGCATCGTCTTGCCGTTGACGGTCAGCCACATTTTGAGGTTCTGCGGGTCGGCCACTTCGTCCTTGGTCACCAGCCATGGGCCGGTCGGGCCGAACGTGTCGCAGCTCTTGCCCTTGGTCCACTGGCCCTGCCGCTCGGCCTGGAAGGCGCGTTCGGACACGTCGTGCGAGACGCAATAGCCGGCGACATAGTCGAGCGCATCGGTTTCGCTGACATATTTCGCGGTTTTGCCGATGACCACGCCGAGCTCGACTTCCCAGTCGGTCTTCTCGGAGCCGCGCGGGATCAGCACGTCGTCGTCAGGCCCGACAATGGCCGAGCTTGCCTTCATGAAGATGATCGGCTCCGGCGGCACGGTGGCACCGGTCTCGGCGGCGTGGTCGGAATAGTTGAGGCCGATGCAGATGAACTTGCCGGTGCCGGCGACGCAGGCGCCGAGCCGCGGCTTGCCGGAAACCGCCGGCAGCGACTTCGCATCGAGCTTGGCCAGCATGTCCAGCGAGGCCGGATGAAGCGTGGTGCCGGCAATGTCGGCGACATGGGCGGAGAGATCGCGGATCGTTCCATCCGCATCGAGCAGGCCGGGACGTTCGCTCCCAACCTCGCCATAGCGCAGCAGTTTCATTTAAACCCTTCTCCTGATTGCGGCCGCATGGCCCTTTGCAAATTCTCCGCCGAGGCGACGGCGGACCCTACTGATCGGCCTGGTTCCGGGCAAGCGCGAGACTCGTCCCGGGCAAGCCGGCGCGCCGGATTTTCAGACTTCACGATCTCCCGACAAACGCGGCCAAGAATCCCGATCTTCCCGTCTGTCCCGATTTCAGAGCTTCAGATCGACCAGCCGCCGTCGATATTATAGGCCTGTCCGGACGTGTAGGTGGCGCCGGCCAGGTAGACGGCGAGATCGGCGATTTCCTCCGGCGTGCCGAGCCGGCCCATCGGCTGGCGGGCGATGAAGGCGGCCCGCGCCGCTTCGTAGTCGCCTTGCGCATGCATGCGGTCCTGCAGCGACGGGCTCTCGACCGTGCCGGGGCAGATGGCGTTGCAGCGTATGCCCTTGCCGACATAGTCGGCGGCGACCGCCTTGGTCAGGCCGATCACGGCGGCCTTGGTGACGCCATAGGCGAAACGGTTCGGCACGCCCTTGGTGGAACTGGCCAGCGAGGCCATGTTGATGATCGACCCGTCGCCGCGCTCCAGCATGCCGGGCAGCACGGCGCGGATGGTGCGGATCATGGCGCGCACGTTGAGATTGAAGGCGAAATCGAGATCGCTATCCTTCATCTCAAGGATCGAGCCGGAATGGACGAAACCGGCGCAGTTGAACAGCACGTCGACGCGGCCGATCTCGGCAAAGGCGGTGTTGACCGCCTCGTCGTTGAGGACGTCCAGCTTGCGGGCCTTGATCCCCGCCGTCTTGGCGAGTTCGGCGAGGAGCGTCTCGTTGATGTCGGTGGCGTAGACCGTGGCTCCAGCCTTGGCGAAGGCTAGTGCGCTCGCCTTGCCGATGCCCTGCGCCGCCGCCGTGACGACAACGACCTTGCCTGCCAGATCCGCCATGCTCTTCTCCTCGTCCGCTAGGATCATCCGCCTTTATCGGCAGCCGGCCAACGCGTCATGTGCCAGTCATGAGCCATCGTGCGGCCTGCGCCGTGTCGGTTCACAGATAAAAATGTTTTTTCTCGTTAAAGAACATGGGTCCGGGCGTCAAGCCCGGACACGATCACCATTGTGGCTGTCCAAAGGCTCAGTCGCCGTAGGGCACCCAGACATTCTTCACCTCGATGGCGCGGCGCAGCAAGGCATCGCCGGCCGCCTCGTCGGACGCCCAGTCCAGGCTGCGGCCATTGCCGCTCCAGACGCGCTTGAGGTTGCCGATGGACGAGGCTTCCGCCTTGGCGCAGGTCTCGGCATCGGCGAACACCCAGAGCCCATCGACATCGTCATGCTTGGCGAGCACCCCGGCAAGTTCCGCCGTGCGGCCGGTGACGATGTTGATGGCGCCGGCCGGAACGTCGGAATATTCGATCACTTGATAGAGATCGGTGGCGAGCAGCGGGTAGCGTTCGGACGGCACGGCAACCACGGTGTTGCCCATGGCTAGCGCCGGCGCGATGAGCGAGATCAGGCCAAGCAGCGGCGAGGTATTAGGCGCGACGATGCCGACGACGCCGATCGGCTCGTGCAGCGCCAGGGTGACGGCACGCGCCGGCGGCTGGTGCACGCGGCCTTCGAACTTGTCGGCGAGGCCGGCATAGAGGAACAGGCGTTCGATCGACTGGTCGACTTCTTCCCGCGCGGCCTTGGGCGTTGCGCCGGTCAATTCGGTCAGACGAGCCGCGAATTCGCCAGCGCGGCCGGAAAGGTTTTCGGCCAGATAATAGAGCACCTGGGAGCGGTTGTAGGCGGTCGCCTCCGGCCATGCCTTGCACGCGCGCGCAGCCGACACGGCATCGCGGATATCCTTGCGGTTGCCAAAACCGACTTCGCCGGCGAGCTTGCCCTTGGCGGTGGCGACGGCCAACGAATAATTGCCGTCCGGGCGTACCTGTTTGCCGCCGATGAACAGCTTGGCCGTGCGGTCGATGGCCGAGCCATCGGCCTGCTCGACCGGTTGCGCCGAGATCGTCGCCGGCTTGATGGCCGGACCGAGCGGCAGTTTTGCCGCGAGATACTCGAACATGCCCTCGCGCCCACCCTCGCGGCCGAAGCCGCTCTCGCGGTAGCCTCCGAAGCCGCAGGCGGCGTCGAACATGTTGGTGCCGTTGACCCAGACGACGCCGGCCTTCAATTGCGGCGCGACATGCAAAGCCAGGTTGACGTTCTCGCTCCACACGCTCGCCGCCAGCCCATAGCGCGTGTTGTTGGCAAGCTCGATCGCTTCCTCGGTGTTGCGGAAGGTCATGGTCGCCAGCACCGGACCGAACACCTCTTCCTGGGCAAGAATGTTAGCCGGCGAAACACCGGTGGCAAGTGTTGGCAGGTGATAGTAACCCGAGGACGGCAGCGCCGCGTCCGGCTGCCAGCAGACGGCGCCTTGTCTGGCGCCTTCGGCGACCAGTCCCTTGACCCGGTCGAGCTGCGTGGCGTCGACCAGCGGGCCGATATCGGTGTTCTTGTCGAGCGGGCTGCCGACGCGCAGCCGGCTCATCCGCGTCTTGACCTTGGCGATCAAGGCCTCGGCGATGCCTTCCTGCACCAGGAGCCGCGAGCCGGCGCAGCAGACCTGGCCCTGGTTGAACCAGATGCCATCGACCAGGCCTTCGACGGCGCTGTCGAGATCGGCATCCTCGAAAACGATGAAGGCCGACTTGCCGCCAAGCTCCAGCGATAGTTTCTTGCCCGAGCCGGCGGTTGCCTTGCGGATGATCTTGCCGACTTCCGAAGAGCCGGTGAAGGCGATCTTCTGGATACCGGGGTGGTTGACGATGGCTCCGCCCGCTTCCGGGCCGCCCTGGACGATGTTGACGACGCCCTTCGGCACGCCGGCGCGCTCGCAGATCTCGGCGAACAGGATTGACGTCAGCGGCGTGAACTCGGCCGGCTTCAGCACCACCGTGCAGCCGGCGGCAAGTGCGGGCGCGACCTTCCACGCCAGCATCAGCAGCGGGAAATTCCATGGGATGATCTGGCCGACGACGCCGACGCCCTTGTGGCCGGGAAAATCCTTGTCCAGCGCCTGCGCCCAGCCGGCGTGATGGATGAAGTGGCGGATCGCCAAGGGCACGTCGATGTCGCGGCTTTCGCGGATCGGCTTGCCATTGTCGATTGTCTCAAGCACCGCGAACAGGCGTTGGTGCCGCTGCATGGCGCGGCCAATGGCATAAAGTACTTTTGCGCGCTGGTAGCCCGAGGATGCCGACCATTTCGGCAGTGCCTTGGTGGCTGCGGCGACGGCTGCGTCGATATCGGCGGCTCCGGCATCGGAGATCTTGGCCAGCAGCTTGCCGGAAGACGGCTCGCTGGTCTCGAAGGTCTTGCCGCCGCCAGCCGCCTTCCAGGCTCCGTCGATGAACAGCGCCTTGGAAAAATCGCGCCCGGCAAGCCAAGCGTCGGCCTCGTTGCGCGCTTCCGGCGCCGGTCCGTATTCCATGGCGTGGTAGCGTTCGAGAATATTCATGGATGGCTCCAGATAATTGTCTCAGGAGGCGTTCTTTCGCGCCCCCCTCTGTCCTGCCGGACATCTCCCCCACAAGGGGGGAGATCGGATTTTACGTCTGTCAGCCGCCATTTTGCAGCGGTGGCGATTGGCGAAATCGCCGATGCCAGCCAATCTCCCCACAAGTGGGGGAGATGTCCGGCAGGACAGAGGGGGGCGCCGTAGAGCTCCACGTTCAAAAACCTAATCCGATCCTCAAGCCATTGCGTGGCGGTGATTGGCCGAATAGTGGCCGGTCAGGTGATGCTCGAGCTGGCGCTCGATGTCGGTCAAAAGGCTCGACGCGCCGAAGCGGAACAGCTCGGGCTCCAGCCAGGGCCGGCCGAGCTCTTCCTTCATCAGCACCAGCCAGTCGAGCGAGGCCTTTGCCGTGGAAATGCCGCCGGCCGGCTTGAAGCCAATAAGGTGGCCGGTCTCCTCGAAATAGGCCCTGATGGCGCGGACCATGGCCAACCCAACCGGCAGCGTCGCGTTGACACTCTCCTTGCCGGTCGAGGTCTTGATGAAGTCGGCACCCGCCATCATCGCCACCATCGAGGCCAGCATGACATTGCGCAGCGTGGCGAGGTCGCCGGTGCCGAGAATGACCTTCAGATGCGCATCGCCGCAGGCGGCGCGCATCGAGACGATCTCGTTATAGAGTTCCCGCCATTTGGCGCCGAACACCAGCCCGCGCGGGATGACGACGTCGATCTCGTCGGCGCCGTCGCGCACCGAGGCCTCGATTTCCTGCAGCCGGGTCGACAGCGGCGCAAGCCCGTGCGGAAAGGCGGTGGAGACGGCGGCGACATGGATGCCGGTGCCGCGCACGACGTCGACCGCCGTGGCGACGAAGGGATGGTAGACGCAGACCGCGGCCGGCCGGATGGTTTCGCCCGCAATGCCGAGCCCCTCGACGATGTCGCGCCGGAACGGGTTGATCGCCTTGGCGCAGAGCCGGCGCACGCGCTCCTCGGTGTCGTTGGAGTTCAGCGTCGTCAGATCCATGCAGGCCACCGCGCGCAGCAGCCAGGCCGCCTGATTGTCGGCCTTGATCGAGCGCCGCTTGGTCAGGCTGGCGACGCGCCGTTCCAGCGCCGAACGGTTGACGCTGCGCACCGATTCCATGAAGCCGAGATCGAGCTTCATGCCGGGATTGCGCGCGATACGATGGTCCAGCGGGACGGCGCTATTGGCGGCGGCACGCGCGGGCAGCGGCGTCACCTTGGTGCCAAGGTCGGCTTCGCGGATTGTGCTGCTCATCTCCTGCCCTTTCATTCAGCGACGCACGCTTATGTCTTGGTGCGTATTGTCTATCGTCGCCCAAACCGCTCGACTGTTAGGGCGACACGCACGAAGATAGCCCGCGAAGCCATGCTTCACGAGTCCTCAAGCAAGGGATAGTCGAAAAAGGCCGCGAAAGCAGCTAATTTTTGACCGGAAGGTCAAAGCCCGATTCTTGAAGCTTGATTCCTGGGAGAGGCAGAGGTCTCAGCCGACGAAGGCGCGCTCGACCACGAATGTCGCCGGATGGCTGAGCGAGCCTTCCTGGAACCCGAGGCTCTCGGCCAGCTCCTTGACGTCCTTGAGCATGTGCATCGAGCCGCAGATCATGATGCGGTCGGTCTCGGGATTGAGCTTTTCGATGCCGAGATCGCTGTAGAACTTGCCCGAGCCGATCAGCGCGGTGATGCGGCCCATGCAGGCAGACTCCTCGCGGGTCGTCGAATTGTAGAGCGTGACGCGCCCCGTGGTCAGTTCGCCGATCAGCGGATCGCTCTCCAGCGCCGCCACCAGCTCCTGGCCATAGGTCAATTCGGCATTGTCGCGGCAGGTGTGGGTCAGGATCAGCTGGTCGAATTTCTCGTAGGTGTCGGGGTCGCGCAGCAGGCTGGCGAAGGGCGCGATGCCGGTGCCGGTCGAAATCATGAACAGCCGCTTGGCCGGCGTCAGCGCGTCGACCACCAGCGTGCCGGTCGACTTCTGGCGCATGATTACGGTGTCGCCCACCTGGATCTTCTGCAGTTCCGAGGTCAGCGGGCCGTCCGGCACCTTGATCGAGAAGAATTCCAGCTCTTCGTCCCAGGCTGGGCTCGCTACTGAATAGGCGCGGTATACCGGCTTCTCGGCATTGGGCAGGCCGATCATGACGAACTCGCCGGAGCGGAAACGCAGCGACTGCGGACGGGTGATGCGGAACGAGAACAGCCGGTCGGTGTAGTGCTTCACCGAGACGACGGTTTCGGCATAGACATTGGCCGGTATCGGAAACTGCAGCGGGCGGGCGCCGTCGGTGCTGAACGCGGATGTGGTGTTCATCAAATCCAACTTTCTGGCCCAACTCACGGACGCGGGCGCCAAATCTTTTGCTACGCGCCCGGACCGTTCAGGTCCCGGCGTGCTGCTCGCACACTCCGAGTTGGTAAGCTCTTGTGTCCGGAATTTATTAGTATACAAACGATATTTGCGTCAAGATGGTGCCGCGAAACACCTTTCCAAACTGTGACATATCCGTAGTCCCAGCATTTCGGGTTTCGACTATGAAAGAGAATTTTTCGGTGCAGCAGCCGGATTCGCTGGGCAGCGTCGTTGCCGGCATCGACGTCGGCGGAACCTTCACCGACCTGCTTCTGATCGACGGCAAGGACGGCGGCAAGGTGCATATCGCCAAGACCCCGACAACGGTCGACAACCAGGCCTTCGGCGTCGTTTCGGCGCTCGGCGACACCGGCTTTCCGATCGACGGCATCGACCTCATCGTGCACGGCACGACCACCACCACCAACGCGGTGCTGGAACGCCGGCTGGCCAAGACCGGCATGATCACCACGCGCGGCTTTCGCGACGTGATCGAGCTTGGCCGGCGCACGCGGCCTCAGGCCTATGGCATGACCGGCACCTTCGTGCCCGTCATTCCCCGCAATCTCAGGCTCGAAGTGTCGGAGCGCGTCGAGGCGTCGGGCACGGTGCGCACGCCGCTCGACGAGGCCGAGATGCGCGCGGCGGTGAAGGCGCTGATCGACGCCGGCTGCGAATCCCTGGTCATCCACTTCCTGCACTCCTACGCCAACCCTTTGCACGAGCGGCGCGCCGCCGAGATCGCCGCCGAGCTTTGGCCGAACGGCTACATCACCACGGGCCACGCGCTGCTGTCGGAAGCGCGCGAATTCGAGCGCGGCGTCACCGCCTCGGTCAACGCTTCCGTGCAGCCGATCCTTGAGCGCTATGTCGAGCGGCTGCGCAAGGAATTGGCGGACAAGGGCTATGCCCGTGACTTCCTGATCATGAACGGCAATGGCGGCATGATCTCGGCCCGCTTCGTCACACGTGAATCGGCCAAGACCGTGATGTCCGGCCCGGCCTCCGGCGTCATCGCCGCCGCCTATACGGGCAAGCGCGCCGGCTTCGAGAACCTCGTCACCTACGACATGGGCGGCACCTCCACCGACGTGGCGCTGATCCGCAACGCCGAGCCGGCTGTCTCGAACGAGATCGAGATCGAATATGCGATGCCCATCCATGTGCCGATGGTGGCCGTGCACACGGTCGGCGCCGGCGGCGGCTCGATCGCCCGCGTCGATGCGGCCGGCCTGATCCAGATCGGACCGGAAAGTGCCGGCGCCAATCCCGGCCCGATCTGCTACGGCCGCGGCGGCCTGGAGCCGACCATCACCGACGCCAATCTGGTGCTCGGCCGGCTGGCACCGAAGAAGCTCCTGGCGGTCGAGAATCCGGTCACGTCAGAGCGTGTCACTGGCATCTTCGCGGACAGGATCGGCAAGGCCACCGGCCTCTCCGGCGTCGAGGCGGCGGGTGCGGTGCTCAGGCTCGGCAACATGAAGATGGCCGGCGCCATCCGCATGGTTTCGGTGTCACGCGGCCATGACCCCCGCGATTTCGCGCTGTTCGCCTTCGGCGGCGCCGGGCCGCTGCATGCCACCGCATTGGCGCGCGAACTCGGTTTGCCCAAGGTGCTGGTGCCGGCCCGGCCCGGCATCACCAATGCGCTCGGCTGCGTCGTCGCCGACCTGCGCCACGACTTCGTCAACACCGTCAACCAGCCGATCGCCATTCTCGATGAAACCCAACTCCACGACCTATTGGAACGGCACCGAAACGAAGGCGAGGAGTTGATCGGCAAGGAAGCGGTGAAACCGGAGACGATCCGGGTCACCCACTCCGCCGATATGCAGTTCGTCGGCCAGACCCACATCATCAACGTGCCCCTGCCGTCCTCGTCGGTGACCCGGAACGAACTGCAGGCACTGTTCGAAAAAGCCTATTTCTCCCGCTTCAAGGTCGAGTTGCCGGAAATCCGCGCCAACCTCGTCAACCTCAACACTTCGGTCACCGGGGTGCGGCCGGCGATCGATCTGTCGCGGCTGATCGATCCGGCCGGGCGGGCAAAAACGCTCGACGAGGCGCGGCGCGAGATCCGGCCGGTCTGGTACAGCGGCCGCTGGCACGACACGCCAGTCTACGTACGCGAAAAACTGCCGCTCGACGCCATCATCGAAGGGCCGGCGATCCTCGAACAGATGGATGCGACCACAGTGCTCGAACCCGGCGACCGCGCGCGCTCGGATGCCGACGGCAACATCATCATCGACATCGGCGAGGCCTGAGATGCCCAATATGGATATGGCAAAGCTCGACGCCATCACGCTCTCGGTTTTGCAGGCCGCCTTGCAGCAGGTCTGCGACGAGATGGACCTGACCTTCTCCCGCGCCGCCTTCTCGCCCGTCATCGCCGAGGCCAACGATCGCTCCGACGGCATCTATTCGGCCGTCGACGGTTCGCTGATCGCACAAGGCAGCCAGGGCCTGCCGGTGTTCGTCGGCGTCATGCAATATTCGACCAGGACGGTGATCGAGATGATCGCCGACGGCCGCTGTCTCGCTCCGGAGCCGGGCGACATCTACATCGTCAACGACCCCTATCTCGGCGGCACGCATCTGATGGATGTGCGCTTCGTCATGCCGGTCTATCGGGGCGGCAAGATCTTCTGCTGGCTCTCCAACACCGGCCATTGGCCCGACATTGGCGGCTCCGTGCCCGGCGGCTTCTCGGCTTCCGCCACTGCCGTCGAACAGGAAGGCCTGCGGCTGCCGCCCGTAAAACTGTTCAAGAAAGGCGTGCTCGACCCCGAGAT